>CAJVYS010000001.1 GCA_913009875.1 uncultured Gammaproteobacteria bacterium
GAAGACGGCATACGAGATATATCAGTGTGACTGGAGTTCAGACGTGTGCTCTTCCGATCTAGGCCGCGAGGAGTTTTTCGCCTTCGGCATCGCGGCCCAAGGGTCCACTCCTACAGTAGCCTGTTGGATTCACAGCGAGATACCTTCCTTCTTTGCCACATCATGGATGGGGAAATGCTCCAGGTTGGGAGCGCTCAACACCACATCGATTTTTCGCCCTCCTAATCTGTGGCTGATTCTTCCCGATATCCGGGCGCTTAACCAGGCGGGTTCTTCCACAGGTCTAGGGACTTCCACGAGAAGATCGATATCACCCCCACGGGCATTATCATCCGTTTGAGAGCCGAACAGGCTGACTTGAGCGTCATCTCCCGCCAGTTCCGCAACAGCCCGACGGATAATTTCAATTTGATGTGGTTTCAGTCTCATTGGGCAATTTTTACCAGTAGTTTGGCAAATTTCTGAAAGTCATCCAGTCGTTCCGTCAGGATGGCCCGTACGATGTCCAGGTTGAGTTTCTGATACTCGTGCACGGCGATATTCCGGAAACCCACCATGGCCTGCATGTGTTGGCTGAGTTCGCCAGAGAGCAGTCCGGCATCTTCCAGCAGACGAAATGCCTCCCGGCTTTCCTGGGGAAGGCCGAACCGTTTGAGTCTGACGACATGCATGGCTGCATCAATGGCGGCTTCGCAGGCCCGCTGCAGGTTCAGAATGATTGCATCCTGCCGGGTTTGGTCAGTCTTCAGTTCATGGGCATGACCTTGGTACTCTTCGGCGATGCGTTGCAGGCATCGTTCGATGGTCGCCGCCTTGTTCAGCAGTACGTCATCAACCATAGACCGTACCACGCTGCTTGATGTCGTCGAGGATTTCCTTTCGTTCTTCGTTCAGGCGTGCATAGGACGAATAGACGTAATCCTCGAAGCGCTCACATTCCGCCGGCTTTGTACAGTAGAGGCGCCTGCCCGTGGAGATGATCTGGGCGCGCATTACGGTGGAGGCAGAGAGAAGGTCTACGAGATCGACATCCTTGCCCAATACTCGGGCCATGGTCTGCGCCGCCTCCCAAACTTGCACCGTGTCCAGGGGGTGTGATGGCAGTATGGCCAGATCGATATCACTGCCTGCCCTTTCGTGCCCCGTTGTGGATGAGCCGAAGCGGTAGATGGCGACCAGACCCGGCAACTGCTGGCTTAGCAGTTCGGTAATTTTTGTATCGATGCTGTTCATGACTGGGGCGGCCCTATCTGCCGATTCTTATGGAATTTAACTGCTAGCATTTATGCATAAATTTAAGGAGCATCTATTTGCTTAGCCCTCTCCTACCCTTACCGCTTCTGCCGTATCGAAGCAAACTTCGCTCTTTAATTGTTCGATCTCTTGCTTTAGCAACTCATATTCGGCCATTTTGCGGTAGAGAAAACGTGCCGTAAGCTGGGACTTTTCTTCGATCCCTTTAGGGGTTAGCAAATAGACGTAGGTCCTCTTGTTTGGATTACGCTGGAAGTTACGTGCTTTGACCTGCCCCTTTTCAATAAGCGCCCGCAGACAGTAATTGACCTTGCCGAGACTGATGCCAAGGGCCTGGGCCAACTGGCGCTGGGTGATGTTGGGCTGGGCTTCAATCAGCTTAAAGATGCGGTAGTGAGTTTCGTCAGCAGTCACGGGTTTTCTGTTCAGCTTCCTGTTCAATAGTTGAACAAACATACTATTAGAGCGCGTATTTTTGTTGGGGTCAAGAACTTGGAACAGCTATTGCGGCTGGCACCCAAAGGACATGATGAGTCGCCCCTACCGCTGAATATTGCAGCTGGAGCCGCTCCTACAATCGAGGCGCACCTACAGGCAACCCCCTACGGCAATAGGTAATTCCCCATCAGCACTTCATCGTGAAAACCCGGCCAGCGCGGGATGATCAACCTGTCAGTAACTTGAAGTTGTGCGCAGAAGGGTTCGGTTGCTGTACAGCCTCCGCAGGCTTCCCCGATATAGACGATGGGACGCTCTGTCCCCCATGCCTCGGCCAGTGACTCGATCACCGGGTCGGCATACGGCGGCCATGAGACCAATAAGACCTCGGCCTCAGGATGACAAGCGATGGCAGCGAGCGCATCAAGGGGTTTGACGGGGTAAACCGCGGGGCGTTTGCCCCACTTGGCTCTTGCATCAAAATCTGTGGCGATCAGGTTCAAGCCGTGCGCACTCAAGGCCTTGGCCAGCCAGCCTGCTCCGGCCATCACTTCGAGGCATATCCGTTGACCCATCCAATCGGCCAGATCTCGAGTCCAGGTGGAATCGACCATCGACCACATACCGTGCTTTCGCTGAGTTCGTGAGCGGGCCGACCGGATGGCACGTTCAATTTCATCGCTTTCTATGATGTCGATATCACCAAAATCGGGCGCTCGCCTGGGGATCTCTTGTCTGGCCAGGGCTTCCATGAATTCACGAAGGTGGTCAAGCTGTTCGAGCAGGCATGCAGGCACTGAATATCGGCTGCAGGCATACGTAATCTGCTTCAGGACGTTCTCGTAGCTGGGTGGAGGAAAAAACATTGCGAGGGGTGGGTTAGAGCTGAGGTCTGAGGGTTGGGGACTAAGAGCCGGTATTTTTCGTGAAATAGGTCACTTCGGGTAATCCTTCGAAATGATCGTCTGAGGTCACCAGTGGCACAGAGACAAGCCACTACACCGGTCACGATATCCGCTGGGATTTGCACCTTTAAACAGACCTCGCGCTTCATCCAAAGAGCGTTGAGGTATGAGTTCGATGACGTCTCCCTTGGCAATCAAGATAAACGTCTGCCCCGCTTTCAGATCGAGTTTCTCTCGAATGGCCTTGGGAATCGCCAGTTGGTACTTGCTGGATAAGGTTGCTGAGACCATATTCACGCCCTTACGTTTTTTGCATCGATTGGAATAACGCAATACCCCGCTTTCGCGTAGCGAGATAGCTTGCTGCGGGGTAGTTTATTCGTTGCATAAGTTCTTGCGCTCGAATAGCGTCTATTTTTCGGTAATTAGCGCAATATTTTATGCTAATACTTATGCAACGATTAATAAGCTCCATGCGCCCCGTCAGCGATTCTAAAATCTGTGGTAGAAACAATACATTGGCAGACCCCGTTAGAAGAAAGCGGCCGGGGCGCCGGTCTTGGTCGACGGCCATCTTGATCGCCGGAAACAGGGCGGGCGCTTTCTGTACTTCATCAATCACCACCCGCGCCCCCAGCCCCGCAAGAAAACCCTGCGCATCTGAGCTTGCCGCTGCCAGTTGAGTAGCGTCATCCAGCGTAACATAGCGCATAGACCGGGCTATCGCGACTTCCGCGCCAGTGTATTTAGGGGTTTTCCTCTACAGGCTCGTTACCCTAACTGGATGATCTGATTCAGGCGTTCGCATACCTCTTTGAATGGGACGCCAGTCAACCTTTTGAGCGGATGCACCTTGGCACTGCGCTTGCGCCAATCGAACGATTTAGGCTGATGACAAAGCACATAGCTGGTTTTGCCGGCTTTGGCTTTGCCGCTCCCCTTGGTCTGCCCAACTGCAACAGCAAAGGGATTGTCGGCATTGTATTCCGCTGTTGTCATAGGGAGACCGATCACCAATGATGATTTTGCATTGAAAATGCGCGGAGAAAGCACCAGGAAGGGGGGAATATCGCGCATTTCCTGGCCAGCCTAAGGATTGCAATTGATCCAGATGACATCTTGCCGATCCGGCACCCACGGTTTACGTTTAGTGGATTTACTTTTAGCTACCATCGTTCAGCCCCAACCGGCGGACTTTGCATTACCTCGCCTCCATGCTTCTCTGGATCAAACCGGGCCAACCGCTGTTCCAAGGTAGGAGCAGCGTTCCCTATGGGCCTAATAAGGATTACCCCGTCTTCCACCGTGATGCAGACTCGCTGGTCTACATGCAAGTGGGCTGCACGTGCCACGGGTGCGGGGAGGCGAACTCCCAGGCTGTTTCCCCATCGTTTGATGTCCAGAACGGCTTCAGTCATGACGGCTTCCTCTCAATCCGTTAATGGGGACTCAGGCTGGGTGTTGAGGGCTGGGTGCGTAGATTGGGGTGAGCCTGCGAACCCCAACAATTTAGGCTATGGTAAACTTCTGGTGTTGGGGTTCGTTCCTCAGCCCAACCTACGCACTTAGTCCTTGATCCTCAGACCTGCAAAAGATCGCGCCAGATGGCCCGGATGGGATCTGCGCGGTTCATGCTGTAGAAATGCAGGCCAGGAGCGCCCTGTTCAAGCAGGTTCTTGCACAGCTGGGTGGTGGCCTGTTGGCCGAAAGTGCGCAGGGATTCTACGTCATCACCAAAATCTTCCAGACGCTTGCGCAGCCAGCGGGGAATCTCTGCGCCGCACATGTCGGAGAAGCGGGCCAGATTCTTGTAGTTGGTGATGGGCATGATGCCGGGCACGATGGGGATATCCAGGCCCATTTTTTCGCAGTCATCGACGAAGCGGTAATAGGCGTCGGCATTGAAGAAATACTGGGTGATGGCGCTGTTTGCACCGGCTTCGACTTTTAGCCTGAAGTGATCGAGATCAGCGCTGACGCTGCTAGCCTGAGGATGGATTTCCGGGTAGGCGGCGACTTCGATATGGAAGTGGTCACCCGTCTCGGCACGGATGAATGTCACCAGTTCGTTGGCATAACGGAATTCACCCATCTCGCGCATGCCGGAGGGCATGTCGCCGCGCAGGGCGACGATGCGGTGGATACCGTTATCGATATAGGTTTGCAGGAGATCACGGATGCTTTCCTTGCTGGCGCCCACGCAGGTAAGGTGCGGTGCCGCATCGATACCGGATTGCTGGATTTCCAGTACCGTGTCCACGGTACCCTGCTGGGTGCTGCCGCCGGCCCCGTAGGTGACAGAGATAAAGGCCGGGTTGAGCTTGGCCAGATCTTCGCGGGTTTTGCGCAGCTTGGCCTTGCCCTCTTCCGTTTTTGGGGGAAAGAATTCGATGCTGAAGGTGGGCTGGTATTTTTTTTGAGATTGCATGTCTGTTTGGTTGCTCTTCGATGTCCCCCATCTTGATCGCTGAGGGTGTCCGGCTTATGGAAAATGACAATTAGCCGTAGGAGCGGCCCCTCAGGCCGCGATGCCTTTCCAACTTTGGTGCTGAACTATCGCGGCCTGAGGGGCCGCTCCTACGGGCTGAGTTTTCTGTTCGGCGATCGTCTTATGCATTACTTTTCAGGACGCCACGCTCCGCAAGAAGCTGGAGAACCTGATCGACGCAATGTTCAATGGCATCCTCGCCCGTCGCAACTTTCAGCTCCGGCGAGGTGGGCGCTTCGTAGGGAGAGGAAATGCCGGTAAATTCCGGAATTTCGCCAGCCCTGGCGCGTTTGTACAGTCCTTTGACATCCCTCGCTTCACACACTTCAATGGACGAATCGCAAAATATCTCCAAAAAGTCCCCGTGGGGAACCACTTTACGGGCGGTGTCCCGTTCTGCACGGAAGGGGGAAATGAAGGCCGTCAAGACGATCACCCCGGCCTCAAGAAACAGTTTGGCCACCTCGGAGATGCGGCGGATATTTTCGACGCGATCCTCAACGGAGAAGCCCAAGTCGCTGCACAGACCGTGGCGAACGTTGTCGCCATCCAGCACGAAGGTGCGACACCCTCGCTGATGAAGCTGTTCTTCCACGGCGTGCGCCAAACTGGACTTGCCCGAACCGGACAGGCCGGTGAACCAGAGAATCGTACCCTTGTGGCTATTCTGCTCTTCGCGGCGTTTACGGGTTACCGAGGCATTGTGCCAAATGACGTTGGCGCTCGTTTCTAAATTACTCATTTTGGATGTTGCATCCTTCCTTTGTGTAATCTCAAGGTTGTAACTGTAGGAGTGGCTTTAGCCGCGATTGTTGTGAATTTAACCAATGCTTCGCGGCTAAAGCCGCTCCTACAGTCTATTACCCTTCCCCCTACACCGAAGGGAGAAGGGGAGAGACTGTTTTAATAGCGATAATACTTTGGCTTGTAAGGGCCTTCCACCGGCACGTTGATATAATCCGCCTGTTCCTGGCTCAGCGTGCTCAGATGGATGCCAATCTTCTTCAGGTGCAGGCGGGCGACCTTCTCGTCCAGCTTCTTCGGCAGTACATAAACTTTATTCTCGTACTTGTCGCCTTCGTTGAAGAATTCCAGCTGTGCCAGCACCTGGTTGGTGAACGAGGCGGACATGACGAAGCTGGGATGGCCGGTGGCGCAGCCCAGGTTCACCAGGCGTCCCTTGGCGAGGATGGTGATCTTCTTGCCATCGGGGAAGATAACGTGATCCACCTGCGGCTTGATCTCTTCCCACTCATATTTTTCCAACGAGGCAATATTGATCTCGGAATCAAAGTGACCAATGTTACAGACGATGGCCTCGTCCTTCATGGCGACCATGTGGTCGTGATCGATGACGTTGACGTTGCCGGTAGTGGTGACGAAGATATTACCCTGGCTGGCAGCGTCATTCATTTCAACGACGCGGTAGCCTTCCATTGCGGCCTGCAGGGCGCAGATGGGATCAATTTCGGTCACCCAAACGGTGGCGCCCATGCCACGGAAGGCCTGAGCGCAGCCCTTGCCAACGTCTCCATAGCCCAACACCACGCAGATCTTGCCGGCAATCATCACGTCAGTGGCACGCTTGATACCGTCGAGCAGCGACTCACGGCAACCATAGAGGTTGTCAAACTTGGATTTGGTGACCGAGTCGTTGACGTTCATGGCCGGGAACAGCAATTCGCCCGCCTTTTCCATTTGATAGAGACGGTGCACGCCAGTGGTGGTTTCTTCGGTGACACCTCTGACGCTTTCGGCAATCTTTTGCCACTTGGTGTTATCCATCGGCAGATTACGGCGTAGTACGTCGAGAATGGCCACCCACTCCTCGTTATCACCGGGTTTGGCATCCGGCACCGCGCCGGCCTTTTCGAACTCCGCGCCCTTGTGTAGCAGCAGGGTTGCATCACCACCGTCGTCGAGGATCATATTGGGCAGCTTACCATCGGGCCAGTTAAAGGCCTGCTCGGTGCACCACCAGTATTCCTCGATGGTCTCACCCTTCCAGGCGTATATGGGAATACCGTCCGCGGCGATTGCGGCAGCGGCGTGGTCCTGGGTGGAGAAGATATTGCAGGATACCCAGCGCACCTCGGCGCCCAGCACCACCAGGGTTTCGATGAGCACGGCGGTTTGGATGGTCATGTGCAGGCTGCCCATGATGCGGGCGCCCTTGAGGGGCTGATCCTTGCCGAACTCTTCACGCAAGGCCATCAGGCCCGGCATTTCGGTTTCGGCGATGGCGATTTCTTTGCGGCCCCATTCGGCCAGATTGATGTCGGCAACCTTGTAATCGGTGAAGGTGGTATCGGTTACAGCGTTCATGGTCATTCTCCTTTCCATTATCTATTAGAAGTTTGAATGAGCGCCGTTGAAACAAATGTTTGCATTGACCTAAGCCTGGCGGGAGTCCCGCTGCAGCGCTCCTTAGACAATGCGTACTCAACAACCACCAGCCTAAAGCTGGTGGGTTAGTTTTACGGACTGAAAGTCCGGATACGGGTCGGGAGACCCGTTTTTATCCAGCTTGGCAATAATTCTCAAAACGCCCTGTAGGATGCCGGTGAGCCTGCGAACCGCATCGATCGGGAACACTGCCCCCTTCAAGGAGCAATGGCCAACACTCAACTCTTGGTCATACGCGATCGATGCGGTTCGCAGGCTCGCCTAAAGCGCCTACTGTTGGAACCCCAACCTACATACTGGGTTCGTGCTAGATACCGGCAGCATCGCGCAAGACATCGGCCTTGTCGGTTTTCTCCCAGGGAAAGCCTTCATCCTCGCGGCCAAAGTGACCGTATGCAGCGGTCGGGCCGTAGATGGGACGCAGTAGATCGAGCATCGCCACCAGACCGCGTGGACGCAGGTCGAAGTGCGCGCGTATCAGTTCGACAATGCGGCTTTCGGCCAGTTTGCCGGTGCCGAAGGTCTCCACACTGATGGAGGTGGGTTCGGCCACGCCAATGGCGTAGGAAACCTGAATCTCACAACGATCCGCCAGCCCGGCAGCGACGATATTTTTCGCCACGTAGCGACTCGCGTAGGCGGCAGAACGATCCACCTTGGAGGGATCCTTGCCGGAGAAGGCGCCACCACCATGACGGGCCATGCCGCCGTAAGTATCAACGATGATCTTGCGCCCGGTCAGGCCGCAATCGCCAACAGGGCCACCAATCACAAAACGCCCGGTCGGGTTGATGTGAAACTGGGTATCGCCATTGAGCCACTCCTTGGGCAGCACGGGCAGGATGATCTCGTCCATCACCGCCTCACGCAGCGCCTCGGTCGTGATGTCGGGCGTGTGCTGAGTGGAAAGCACCACGGCCTCGATGCCGACCGGCTTGTTGTCTTCGTAGCGAAAGGTCACCTGGCTCTTGGCATCCGGACGCAACCAGGGCAGCGTGCCGCTTTTGCGCACTTCTGCCTGACGCTGTACCAACCGATGGGCATAGGTGATCGGCGCAGGCATGAGGACATCCGTCTCGTTGCTGGCATAGCCGAACATCAGCCCCTGGTCTCCGGCACCCTGTTCGTGGTCCTCGCCTTCATCGACGCCCATGGCAATATCCGCCGACTGCTTGTCGATGGAGGTGAGTACCGCGCAGGATCCCCAGTCAAAGCCCATGTCCGAGTTGTTGTAGCCAATACGCTTGACGGTCTGACGCACCACGTCCTGCATGTCGACCCAGGCTTCGGTGGTGATTTCACCGGCAATGACCACCATGCCGGTATTGACCAGGGTTTCGCAGGCCACACGGGCCGCGGGATCCTGTTCAAAGATGGCGTCCAGAATGGCATCGGAAATCTGGTCTGCGACCTTGTCCGGATGCCCCTCGGACACGGATTCAGAGGTAAAAAGGTGTGAATTTGCCATAACTTTCCTTTGAATTTAGTAATACAGGCACACAAGCCGACCGATTTTATCCGCACAACCCGCTCCCGGCAATTGTTAATCAACACTGCGCCTTACTCAATGCGGCCGTACTGATCCTCGAACCGGACGATATCATCTTCGCCCAGATAGCTGCCGGACTGTACTTCGATGATCTCCAGCGATACCGTCCCCGGGTTCTCCAGCCGATGTTTCTCGCCAACAGGGATGTAGGTGGATTGATTTTCGGTCAGCAGGAAGGTTTCATCGCCACACGTCACGCGCGCCGTTCCCTTGACGACGATCCAGTGCTCTGCGCGATGATGGTGCATTTGCAGGGACAGTGCCGCACCGGGCTTGACGATAATGCGTTTCACCTGGAATCGTTCCCCGGCATCGACTCCCTCATAGGAACCCCACGGACGATACACCCGCCGATGCACCAGACTTTCGGAACGGCCATCGAGTTTCAGCTGTTCAACGATCTTTTTGACATCCTGCGCATGTGACTTGTTCGCCACCAGCACGGCATCGGCCGTTTCAACCACCAGCAAGTCATCGAGCCCGACACTAGCGACCAGGCGGTGCTCCGCATGAATCAACGTATTCCTTGTGTCATGGGTCAGCACATCACCCTTGGTCATATTGCCGCACTCATCGCGCTCGCAGACTTCCCAGATGGCGGGCCAGGCACCGAGATCAGACCATCCGGCATCCAGCGGCACGACAATGCCCTGCGCCCCACCGTCACTTCGGTCATCACTGCCCAGTTTCTCCATTACCGCATAGTCAATGGACTCGCTGGGGCAGGCCTCGAAGGCGGCGCGATCCAGACGGCAAAAGTCGAGATCCTGCACCCTGTCCTGGAGCGCCTTCCGGCAGGCATCGGCCATCGCTGGCTGGTAAGTCTCGATCTGCTTCAGCCAGACCGATGCCTTCATGACGAACATCCCGCTGTTCCACAGGTAGTCACCGGAAGCGACATAGTCATCGGCTGTCTGTTTATCCGGTTTTTCAACAAACTCGGCAATCTCTGCCGCATTTCCGTGCTTATCGAGTGGCTTACCCTTGCGGATATAGCCAAAACCCGTTTCACCGTGCGTAGGCACGATGCCAAAGGTCACCAGCGCGCCGGACTCGGCAAGGCTGACGGCCTCATTGATCGCCGCATGAAAAGGCTCTGTCAGGCGCACAACATGATCGGCCGGCATCACCAGCAGAATGGCATCCCCCTCCTCTTGGAGGCGGTGCATAGCAGCAATAGTCAGCGCCGGCGCCGTATTTCGCCCCACGGGTTCAAGCAGGATCGCCGAGGCTTCACGGTCGATTTCCAGGAGTTGTTCCGCCACCAGAAATCGGTGGTTTTCATTACAGACCAGCATGGGGGCAGCAAGGTCGGCACTTAAACCATCAAGCCTGAGAACCGTTTCCTGTAGCAGGCTGCCTTTACCATTAAATGAGATCAATTGTTTGGGGTATTGTTCTCGAGACAGGGGCCAGAGACGGCTTCCCGATCCGCCAGACAGGATGACAGGTAATATTTTCATGATTTTTTAAGGGCTTTGCAAGATTATTCAGGCTGTGGAGTACGAATGGCACTTAGACTTAAACCTGATTCTACCGTCATCCCAGTGTAGGCCGGGATTCAGAACCAAACTAACTATTATCGCCATTTCCCTGGATTCCGGCTTGCGTCGGAATAACGAATAAAGCGGCTGATTGTAGCACCCGATAACTTCCAGCGGTAGGAAACAGGGGTGGCTAGCCAAGGTAGGTTGGGCAAAGGAGCGCTAGCGACGTGCCCAACCTACGGGGGTTATCTTTCACAATTGATTCCCTCTTGGCCCAGGTAGATCGTGCCAACACCCTTAACTCGGTGCCATTCGGGCGAGAGACCCGTTTTTAAATCCAGACCGGCAACGATTCTCAAAACGCCTTGTAGGATGCCGGGGAGCCAACAACGCGAACGATGCGGTTCGCTACCGCTCACCAGCATCCTACACGGGCGACCGATAAATCTGACCGCCTACCGCCTAAAGGCGGCGGTTTTAACCTTATGATGGACAAACAAGAAAGCGCTGCCCGAGAACGCCACAGAGACGATCCCGGACAGCGCTTCTCTGACCACGAATAGTTATTTTCCTGAGCGCCCCACGGTCAGCCTTGAGCGATTTTTCTCCACGGTTTTCTTGCCAATCCCCTTAACCTTGGCCAGGTCTTCAATGCTTTTGAAGTGACCATGAGTCTTCCGATGGGCAACAATGGCTTCAGCCTTGGTTTGACCGACACCATCCATGACTTGTGCGATTTCCGTGGCATCGGCGGCATTGATGTTCAACGATCCGGCAAGGGCTCCCCAGGAAGTAAAGAGAAACAACAGGACGATAGCAATTCGAGTGACTTTACGCATTTCTGACTCCTTTCAGATTATTCCATTAGATGTTACGGAGATAATCCTAGGACAAGCAGCCCAGCGAAATCAATGCGAAAGCAGTGGTAATATTCCCTCGTTGATGGCCCTGAGTGCTGCCAGCGGATCATCGGCCTGTGTAATGGGGCGTCCGATAACGAGATAACTGGAACCTGCGCGGATTGCATCCTCTGGCGTCGCCACCCGTGTCTGGTCATTGAGCGCCGCACCGACTGGCCGCACGCCGGGTGTGACCAGCTGAAAATTCCTACCCATGGTATTGCGCAGCATGTCCACTTCCCTAGGTGAACAGACGACCCCATCCAGCCCAGCCGACTCCGCGAGCCCAGCCAGACGCCGTACATTATCTTCTGGACTCCCCTGCAAACCAATTTCAGCCAGATCTGCGTCACTCATACTGGTCAACACCGTCACGGCAATCAGTCGAGGCCGATGTGGGGCTGACGCAACCGCCTCCCGTGCAGCCTCCATCATTTTTCGCCCGCCCATTGCATGCACATTAACCATCCATACGCCAAGATCGGCCGCTGCCTTGCAGGCCTTGGCGACAGTATTGGGAATATCGTGAAATTTGAGATCGAGAAAAACCTCAAAACCTTTTTCCTGCAGTGTCTCAACCAGCGCCGGCCCGCTGCGGGTAAACAATTCCTTGCCTACCTTTAAACGGCATTGTGCAGGATCCAGGCACTCTACAAGAGCCAACGCCTGTGTAGCTTCGGCAAAATCCAGGGCCACGATTACCCGTGGATCTGTCATCACAACCATTCGTCAACTCCCAGCAAACATTTACAAAACCACACATCAAACCTATTCACCCGATACACCCTGAACCGGGCGGATACTGTTCCACTGTTTGCAACCCGGGCACTGCCAGCACAGGGCCTTTGACCCAAAACCACAGTTACGGCAACGGTAGGGTGTCTTTTCCTGTAACAGCTTATCCGCAAGTTCCTTCAGAATAAGGAGGTTTTCATGCAGTTCGCCCTGACCGCTTTCCAGCTGTAACTCAATGAGTCTATCCAGCCCCCTGACCGACGGCCGTTTACGCAGGTACTGGATAACGAGTCCGGTTGCATCCTGCTCACCCTGTCTTTCCCGCACCAAATCCACAACGGCCAGCAATGGTGTTATACCGCCATATTTTTCCAGGAGTTGGCGCAGATAACGTTCTCCCCTATGCTTTTGTCCCAGCGCATCATAGCTTTGCAGCAAAAGCGGCACGGCCTCAGGAATGAAATCCGCATCCTGCTGCTCCACTTGGCTGAGTGTTTTTATCGCCAGCTTGTGGCGTCCCATCTGTTGTTCAATTTCTGCTTTCAGCAAACTTGCACGAACAGAATTTTTATGGGAAACCAAAGCCTGCTTGAGACATTTCAACGCCGATTTAATATCGCCTTTCTGCCGCCACGCCTCCGCCTGCTCACAATAAAAATGAGCGATCAGGACACCCATCCGCTGGCCACCGCTGCGCTCGATGCGCTTTGCCGCATCAATAGCCCTGCTCCACTCTTTTTCCTGTTGGTATATATCCAGCAGCCTTTCCAGTGCCTCACGCTGATACAGACCCTGCTCCATGAGTTCCAGAAAAAGTGACTCCGCCCGCCCTAACATGCCTGCACGCAGATAATCCTGCCCCAACTCCAACAATGCTCGTGCGCGCTGATCTTTGCTCAGCGTTGGGCGGGCGATGAGATTCTGATGTATACGAATAGCACGATCACTCTCTCCCCGACGGCGAAAAAGGTTTCCCAGCGCAAGGTGGGTCTCCACCGTCTCGCTGTCGACTTCCAGCATCTGCACAAAGACATCAATGGCCTTATCCTGCTGCTCATTGAGTAAATAATTCAAACCCTTGAAATAGCCCGAGGAAAACTCCTCACTGTGTATTTCTGATCGTCTTTTATTACGCCGTCCCATCCACCAGCCGGACAAAAATGCTACGGGCAGAAGGAAAAATAGCAGTGTCAGCTGCAGACTCAATGCTTATCCTTTAAGGGTAGTGAACGGAGATTCTCTACCTCTTTTTCCGCGACTTTGACGTTGCGACGCAAACGGGCAATTTCCTGTTTTAGCCCCAGTGCCATGCCCATGCATGCCAAGACGCCGAGCAAGGCACCGGCGGCAAGGGAAACGACAACAACAATCGATAACGGTGCTGAAATAGTGCCGAAATAGTAACTGAGCATGACCGTCTCGGCATTCATCAGCGCAAAGCTGAGCCCAACAACCAGGACAAGCAAAAATACCACCAGAAAAATGATTCGTTTCATGTCAGTTACACCCATTCATTATTTTCAAACTAGTTAGGAGCAATACTACCTGAGATCAGGACCGTCATTCCGGGCAAAAAAAAACGGCATCAGCCTTGTGCGAATACCGTTTTCTATATTGGCGACTTGTGCAGATTACGCACAGCCGGATACTAGTACTCCATCAAGTTTATATTGATGAATGCAGAGCCCCCCAAATGTGTCCAGGCAAGGCGTCGTCCGCAGTCAATGGTGGGAGCCCCATTGACAAGGGCGACAACGCTGCATGGGCGCATTTGGGGGGCTCCCTTCGGGCGAGCCGGAAAGGGGCTATCCACCGCGTTGCGTCTCTTGGAAAGGGGCCCACCCTTCCCAGCAAGACGCGCCTTGTGGCTAACCCCTTTCTGGCTCGCTGTATCCATCAATATAAACTTGATGGAGTACTAGCTATTGCTGCCGTTATTACCATTCACTCGCTCGCGCAATTCCTTGCCGGGTTTGAAGTGCGGTACATACTTGCCCGACAGGGCAACCGCTTCACCCGTTTTCGGATTCCGCCCGATGCGTGGCGGCCGAAAATGCAGTGAGAAGCTGCCGAAGCCGCGAATCTCTATCCGCTGCCCCGTCGACAAATTCTGTGCCATCTGCTCGATCAACGTCTTCACTGAAAGCTCGACGTCTTTATACGGCAAATGGGGCTGCTTGCATGCAATACGTTCAATCAACTCCGATTTTGTCATCTACTCAGCCCTCCTTCAATTTACACACCCAGAATAGTTTTACTCGAAACCCTTATAGCAGGTTTTAGCAGCTTGTTGAAAATCAAAGGCTTGCCCGTTTTTTATTCTACCGAAAAGCAATGACTTTCAACAGCCTGTTAGATAACTAGATAGCGAGAGGCCGGATAACCGGCCCCTCGCTGACCGTCGCTAGCGACCCATCAATATAAACTTGATGGGCTAATAGTTACGACTTGTTGCTTTCCATCTGCTCCTTCAGCAGATCACCCAGCGTGGTTGCACCCGCGCTCGGCTGGCTACGGCTATAATCCTGAACCGCGGCGACTTCGTCGGCGTCGTCCTTGGCCTTGATGGACAGATTCAGGGTACGGTTCTTGCGATCGACACCGATGAACTTGGCCTCGATCTCTTCGCCTTCCTTCAGCATCGTACGCGCGTCTTCTACACGATCACGCGCAAGCTCGGAAGCCCGCAGGTAACCTTCGATGCCTTCGGCCAGCTGAATCACGGCGCCCTTGGCGTCTACTTCGGTGATCGTACCCAAGACGATGCTGCCCTTGGGGTGATCGGCCAGATAGTTGCTGAAGGGATCCTGTTCCAGCTGCTTGACACCCAGCGAGATACGCTCACGTTCGGGGTCAATCGCCAGCACCGTCGTCTCCAGTTCATCACCCTTCTTGAAGTTGCGAATCGCCTCTTCGTCGGTCATGTTCCAGGAGATGTCGGACATATGTACCAGGCCATCGATGCCGCCATCCAGACCGATGAAGATACCGAAGTCGGTGATCGACTTGATGGTACCGATGATCTTGTCACCCTTGTTGTGCATGGCGGAGAACTCGTCCCACGGATTGGGCTTGCACTGCTTCATGCCGAGGGAGATGCGACGACGCTCGGGGTCGATGTCGAGTACCGTGACTTCCACTTCATCGCCAACCTGGACGATTTTGTTGGGGGCCACGTTTTTGTTGGTCCAATCCATTTCGGACACGTGCACCAGACCTTCGACGCCTTCCTCGATTTCCACGAAGCAGCCGTAGTCGGTGAGGTTGGTGACCTTGCCGAACAGACGTGAGCTGACCGGATAGCGACGCGCGATGTCTTCCCAGGGATCCTCGCCCATCTGCTTCAGGCCGAGGGAGACACGGGTGCGCTCGCGGTCGAATTTGAGCACCTTGACGTCAATCTCATCGCCCACTTCCACGATCTCGCTGGGGTGCTTGATGCGCTTCCAGGACATATCGGTAATATGCAGCAGGCCGTCGATACCACCCAGGTCGATGAACGCACCATAGTCGGTGAGATTTTTGACGATACCCTTGAGGGTCTGCCCTTCCTGCAGGCTGGCGATCAGCGCTTCGCGCTCTTCGGAGGACTCGGCCTCCACCACGGCGCGGCGCGATACAACCACGTTATTGCGCTTCTGGTCGAGTTTGATGACCTTGAATTCCAGCTCCTTGCCTTCCAGGTAGGTGGTGTCGCGCACAGGGCGGACATCAACCAGGGAACCCGGCAGGAAGGCACGGATTTCGTTCAGCTCTACCGTGAAACCACCCTTTACCTTGCCGTTGATGATACCGACAACGGTCTCGCCAGCGTCGAAAGCGGCTTCCAGCACACGCCAGGAACGGGCGCGCAGGGCCTTTTCACGGGACAGACGAGTTTCGCCAAAACCGTCTTCAACATATTCCAGCGCAACTTCGACTTCATCGCCTGGCTTTACTTCGATCTCTCCCTCGTGATTGCGGAACTCATCAACAGGGATGATGCCTTCCGACTTCAGGCCGGCATTGACCACCACGAAATCGGGAGTTACATCGACCACGGTACCGGTCAGAATGGAACCGGGACGCATCTCGGTACGGGAGAGACTTTCTTCAAATAATTCGGCAAAGCTTTCGCTCATCGCTTTTCTATCCTTGACGCCCCAGGCCGGAAAAGCCGGAAACGACATATTTTTCAAACCATCCGAGCACGCCTTCGCCAGAGCAGGCTAACGTGAAACAGATGGTAGTTTCAGTGAGTTTACGCCTGAAGAACAGGCACCTATACTTCAGTACTTCAGTTTGCGACCGACACACGGGCCAGACAGCAAGACACAGAACCGCACCAGCAGTGACTGCGTTCCTTCCAGATTTGATCGGGGCTTCAGTGCAGGCTAACCTGACAAAGCGACCATAAACGATCCACGACTTCGTCGATGGTGAGCTCGGAGGTATCCAGCTGAACTGCATCCTCGGCGGCCACCAGCGGCGAGGCCGCCCGCTCACGATCACGTGCATCGCGCTCGGCAATCTCGTCTAAAAGACCGCGCATGGTAACACCCAAACCCTTGTCTTTCAACTGGTTATAGCGTCTGCGGGCGCGTTCTTCGGTGCTTGCGGTGAGGAAGATCTTGAGTACGGCATCCGGGAAGACCACCGTACCCATATCACGCCCGTCGGCCACCAGCCCGGGCGCCTCGCGGAAGGCCCGTTGACGCGCCAGCAGGGCCTCACGTACCGCCGGTATCTGCGCGACCTGTGAGGCATCGTTGCCGCAGGTCTCGGCGCGCAGATCCTGAGTCACATCTTCCCCTTCCAGCAGGGTGACGATTTCGCCGGAGTCTTTATCGACGGCGAATTCCACATCCAGATGGGCCGCCAGCGGCTGCAGACTCTCGGCATCGTCCAGAGAAATGCTGTGCTTGCGCGCCGCCAGCGCCACCAAGCGGTACAGGGCACCGCTGTCGAGGATGTGCCAGCCCAGACGCTGCGCCAGCAGGCGCGTGATGGTGCCCTTGCCGGAGGCGGTGGGGCCGTCGATGGTGATCACCGGAATATTTTTGCCTGGAGTCATAATCTGTTCCGAATAGTTGAGGTGACGAAGGAACCCCAACAAGCGATGTATAAATTACCCGCAGTATGTTGGGGTTCCTTCGTCACCCCAACCTACGAGCTAAATTCGTAGCCTGAGCTGAGCGTAGCGAAACTCGGGAATCTATCGCGCCAACTTCCCGGGTTTCGCTACGCTCAGCCCAGGCTACTTGCTGAGAAACAAGACAAAATCCACGCCTCAGTCCTTAATGTCCAGCCCGCACTGCCTCGCCAGACCGACGAAGTCCGGGAAGGAGGTGTTCACATTGGCGCAGTCGTCGATGACGATGGGCCCGCTGGCGCGTAGCGCGGCCATGGCGAAAGACATGGCGATGCGGTGGTCGCCATGACTAGAGACCCGGCCACTGCCAATGGGTTCCACCTCGCGAGCGCGCCCCTGGATGATAATGCCATCCTCGGTAGGCCGGGCATCCACGCCAAGGATCTGCAGGCCGTCGACCATCACCTGAATGCGGTCGCTCTCCTTCACCCGCAGCTCGCGTGCACCCGTGAGAACCGTCTCACCTTCGGCACAGGCGGCGGCCACAAACAGGGCCGGGAATTCATCGATGGCCAGCGGCACCTGTGTCTCGTCGATGCGGATGCCCTTTAGCTTCGCCGCACGCACGCGGATATCAGCCACCGGTTCGCCGCCCACTTCCCTTTCATTGCTCAGGGTCAGATCACCACCCATGGCACGCAGGATATTAATGACACCGATGCGCGTGGGGTTGATGCCGACGTGGCGCAGGGTGATGTCCGAGCCTTCGCTGATGCTGGCGCCGACCATGAAAAAGGCCGCCGAGGAGATGTCCGCCGGCACCTCCACCGGGGTCGCGGTCAGCTTGCCGCCGCCGGTCACGCAGGCGGTGGCGCCGTCACGCTCGACCGGATAGCCGAAGCCGGCCAGCATACGCTCGGTGTGGTCCCGGGTGGGCGCCGGCTCGGTAACGCAGGTGCGCCCCTTGGCGTACAGCCCGGCCAGCAGCAGGGCCGACTTGACCTGCGCGCTGGCCACCGGCATCTCGAAGTTGATACCGTACAGCGGCTGATCGCCACAGATGTCCAGCGGCGCGGTGCCATTTTCGGTGGTACCGATGATCGCACCCATCAGCGCCAGCGGGTCGGTGACACGACGCATGGGACGACCGGACAGTGAGACGTCGCCGGTCAGGTGCACGTCGAAATTCTGTCCCGCCAGCAACCCGGCCAGCAGGCGCATGGAGGTGCCGGAATTGCCCACATACAGCGGCCCCGCCGGCGGCTTGAGGCCGTGCAGGCCGACGCCGTGGATGGTCACCCGACCGTTCTCGGGACCGTCGATGCGCACCCCCATATCGCGAAAGGCCTGCAGGGTGGCGAGGCTGTCCTCGCCTTCGAGAAAACCCGTTACCTCAGTCACTCCCTCGGCCAGCGAGCCGAGCATGATGGAGCGGTGGGAGATGGACTTGTCACCGGGCACGCGCGCCTCGCCACTGAGGTGGCCGCCGGGTTGCACGGTAAATATCACATTGTCAGTCATACATTCTCACTTTGTTCTGCCACTGACTGTGGGAGCGGCTTCAGCCGCGAAGGTTAAACCGGCTTTTATTCGCGGCTAAAGCCGCTCCCACATCGGTGCATTGTTCATTTATTGTCGCAAAAGCGGTCACGCGCGGCCTTGGCATGGCTGAAGACCTCCAGCAGATAGTCGCCATCGTCATGGGCAATGGCCTCGCGCAGACGTTTCAGATCGGCCTCGAAACGATCCAGCATGGCCAGCAGGGCCGGCTCGTTGTGCACACAGATATCACGCCACATACGCGGATCGCTGGAGGCAATGCGGGTAAAATCGCGAAAACCGCCGGCAGCGTACGCGAAGATTTCCTGCTTGTCGTCCATCTTCGCCAGCGTGTCGACGAGACTGAAGGCCAGCAGATGCGGCAGATGGCTGGTGGCGGCCAACACGCGGTCGTGGTGTCTGGCGTCCATTTCCACCACCTCGGCACCGGCGGCCTGCCACATCTCGCGCACGCGCGTCACAGCATCGGCGCTGCAGGCTTCGGTCGGCGTGAGGATCACGCGGCGGTTACGGTACAGGCCGGCAAAGGAGGCTTCGACACCGTTGTTTTCCGTGCCGGCGATGGGATGCCCGGGCACAAAGTTGGCTGGCAGCTCACCGAAGGCCCGACGCGCCGCCTCAATCACGCTGCCCTTGGTGGAACCGGCGTCAGTGAGCACCGCCTCGGCCGGCAGTTGCGGCGCGATTGTACGCAGTACCGCTTCCATCGCCCCGACCGGCACGGCGAGAAAAACCATGTCCGCACCTTGCACGGCCTTGGTCAAACCGGTCGTGTAACGATCGATGACACCCAGTTCCTGCGCCTGCTGTAGGTGTGCCACATTACGGCCCGTACCGACAATCTCACCCACCGCACCAGCCTTGCGCAGGGCGCGTGCGAGAGAGCCGCCGATGAGACCGACGCCGATGATGGTGAGTTGTTTGATCATTCTGTTAAATCAAGTTCTCTTTCAACCGCAAAGGACGCAAAGTAACGCAAAGGAATGACTTGTGACACCGCTCTGCGGTGTCACACATCCCGTGGCGCTCAGCGCTACAAAACCATGCGGATCAGCCTGCCCATTGCGTTGCACCACAGAGCGGTGTAACGAGAAAATTAGTCACTCCGACAAAGGTGGAGGTTCAGTGTACTGAACCTCCTGGATTCCGGCCTGCGCCGGAATGACGAGAAAAAATCGCGTTGCACCGCAGAGCAGTTCAACGAGAAAATCAACTTCGTTTCCTTTGCGTGCTTCGCGTCTTTGCGCCTTTGCGTTGAATCTTTTCTACTTTTTCAGCACTTTACGCAAAGCAGCCAGAAAACGCTCGTTCTCCGCCGCAAGCCCCAGTGTCACGCGCAAATGCCGCGGCATGCCGTAATTGGCCACCGGGCGCACGATCACGCCCTCGTGCAGCAACGCATCATACACAGACGCCGCATCACCGCCCACATCAATGCTGACGAAGTTGCCGACGGAGGGAATGAATTCAAGACCCATTTCCGTCACCGCGTCCGTGACCCGTGCCATCTCCTCCACGTTCAGATGCACCGCCTGCTGGACATGTGCCTCGTCCGCCAGCGCCGCCTCGGCCGCCGTGAGGGCCAGGCTGTTGACGTTGAAGGGCGGGCGAATACGGTTCAGCAGGTTGGCCATGTCCGGGTGAGACAGCGAATAGCCCACGCGCAGCCCGGCCAGCCCATAGGCCTTGGAGAAGGTCCGTGTCACCACCAGATTAGGGAAACGGTCCAGCCAGCGACTGGCGTCCGGGTAACCAGCTGCGCCCAGGGCGGGATCGCTGGCATATTCGAAATAGGCCTCGTCGACCACCACGATGACCCGTTCCGGCACCGCGGCGATGAAGGTCTGCAATTCATCACCCTGCAGCCAGGTGCCGGTGGGATTGTTGGGATTGGCAATGAAGATCACCCGCGTGCGCTCACTGATCAGCGCCTGCATGGCCTCGAGGTCGTGTCCCCAGTCGTGCGCCGGGGCGACCACCGCCTGCGCGCTGGCGGCCTGAGTGACGATGGGATACATGGCGAAGGCGTGTTCAGAGAACAGCACCTCGTCGCCCGGCTGCACGAACACCCGCACGACGAATTCCAGCACATCGCTGGAGCCATTGCCGAGGGTGATCTGCGCCATGTCCACACGGTGACGTTCACTCAAGGCCTGCTTGAGGGCGAAGCCGTTGCCGTCGGGATAGCGCGCCAGCCCGGCAAACTCAGCGGCCAGCACCTCACGCACGCGCAGGCTGGGGCCGAGGGGGTTTTCATTGGAGGCCAGCTTGACGATATCACTGACGCCGTATTCGCGCCGCAGCTCGTCGATGGGTTTGCCCGGCTGGTAGGGCTGCAGGCCACGCACGCCCGGCGTGGCCCACGGTTCAAAACGATTCATTGTGACTTCTCTGTTACGACTCTTGTTCTTGCTACACTGGGTGACCGGCGCTGAAAAACCTGTAGGAGCGGCTTTAGCCGCGAAGCGTTGTTTGAGATAATTGTCGCGGCTAAAGCCGCTCCTACAGGTTGAACTTACCACCATTATCACAGAACTAAATAATTTGGTGGGAGATACCCAGCCTACGAATTGTTTGTTTACAGTACCGCCTTGGGGTAGGAGCCCAGCACCTTGAACATGGGTGAATCCGTCTTCAGGGTCTCCAGTGCGCGGGCCACCGACTCGTCCCGCAGATGACCGTTGATGTCGATAAAAAACACATATTCCCAGTTAGCCAGGCGTGAGGGCCGAGACTCGATGCGGCTCATGGAAATGCCGTTGCGCTCAAAGGGCGACAGCAGACGATAGAGTGCACCGGGGCGGTTTGGCGTTGATACCAGCAATGAGGTCTTGTCATCGCCACTGGGCGGAACCTCCTGCGTACCGATGACCAGAAAACGCGTGGTGTTGTCTGGGTTGTCCTCGATCTTGGCTTCAAGCACCGGCAGACTGTAAATGTCGGCGGCCGTCTCGCCGGCAATGGCAGCGGCGCCCTCCTCCACAGCAGCGCGGCGCACGGCCTCGGCATTGGAGCTGACGGAGACCCGCTCCACTTCCGGCAGATGTGCATCGAGCCATTCACGACACTGTGCCAGCGACTGCTGATGGGAGTAGATCTTTTTTATGTTATGACGATCGCGGCCAATCAGGTGGTGATGGATACGTAATTCCACCTCACCACAAATAGCCAGCGAGGAGCGCATGAACATGTCGAGGGTGTGATTGATCACGCCTTCGGTGGAATTCTCCACCGGCACCACGCCAAAGTGGGCACTGCCCGCCTCCACCTCACGGAACACCTCGTCAATGGCGGCCATGGGGCGGGTGTGCACGGAATGCCCAAAATGCTTCAGTGCCGCGGCCTGGGTAAACGTGCCCTCGGGGCCGAGGAAGGCCACGCTGAGTGGTTGCTCCAAGGCCAGGCAGGCGGACATGATCTCGCGGAACAGGCGCGCCATTTCTTCACCGGGCAACGGGCCCTGGTTGCGTTCCAGCACCTTGCGCAATACCTGCGCCTCGCGCTCGGGGCGATAGAAGAGCACCTCCTCGCCCGTCTGCTCGGCCTGCTTGATCTGCGCCACTTCCTGCGCCAGTGCAGCGCGTTCGGAGATCAACTGCTGGATCTCCGCGTCCACGGCATCGATGCGTTTGCGAATCTCGTCCAGTCTGTCGCTCATTACTGCCAGCCTATTTTGTTTCAGAGTGCACGCACGGCCAGTACGCCGTCGATGGCTTCGATATTTTTCACTACCGAACCGGCCACTGGCTGATCGACATCGACCAGGGTATAGGCCAGATCACCGCGCGACTTGTTCAGCATGTCGACGATGTTCAGCCCGGCATCGCCCAGCGCGGTGGAGATCTGCCCGACCATGTTGGGCACATTGGAATTGACGATGGCGATGCGATAGCCATCGGTGCGCGACATGAACACCTCGGGGAAATTGACGGAGTTGCGAATGGTGCCGTTTTCCAGATATTCACGCACTTCGTCGGCGACCATGATGGCGCAGTTATCCTCCGCCTCTTGCGTCGAGGCACCCAGGTGCGGCAGGGTGATCACGCGCTGATGACTTTTCAGCAGGTTACTGGGAAAGTCGCACACATAGGCGTAAACCTTGCCTTCGTCGATGGCGGCGCACACCGCCTCGTCGTCGACGATGCCGCCGCGGGCGAAATTGAGAATCACCACCTTGTCTTTCATGATCTTCAGGCGTTCGACATTAATCATGTTCTTGGTGGCGTCGACGAGCGGCACGTGAAAAGTAACGAAATCCACATTGGACAACAGGTCGTCCACACTGGCTGCCTTTTTAACGTTAGACGATAACTCCCATGCGCCCTCCACCGTGATGCCGGGATCGAAGCCGATGACGTTCATGCCCAGTGACACGGCGGCGTTGGCCACCTGCCGGCCGATGGCGCCAAGGCCGATGACACCGAGGGTACGACCCGGCAGCTCGAAACCGCCAAAGTTCTTTTTACCCGCCTCGACCTGCTTGCCGATGCTCGCGTCGTCACCCTCCAGATTGCGGGCGAAGTCCCAGGCCGGACAGATGTTGCGCGCCGCCAGCAGCATGCCGGTCAGCACCAGTTCCTTCACCGCATTGGCATTGGCGCCGGGGGCGTTGAACACCGGGATGCCCATGGCGCTCATTTTATCGACGGGAATATTATTGACCCCGGCACCGGCGCGGCCCACGGCCTTCAGCGTGAGCGGGATCTCCATGTCGTGCATCTTGAAGGAGCGCAGCAGGATGGCGTCCGGATGCTGGATCTCGGAAGCGATTTCGTACTGGTCGCGCGGCAGGCGTTCCAGACCGGCGATAGAGATATTGTTCAGTGTGAGAATTTTATACATCGGTACCCATCCAGGTTTTTGACACGATTTCGTAGGGTGGGCACTGCCCACCATGACCGTTCAGATTCCCTTGCTGGTGGGCGCTGCCCACCCTACAGCTCTTTAATTCAGCCGTTGCGCTTTTCGAAATCGGCCATAAAGGCGATCAGTGCATCCACGCCTTCTTCCGGCATGGCGTTGTAGATGCTGGCGCGCATGCCGCCCACGGAACGGTGGCCCTTGAGGGTGACCAGGCCGGCCTCTTTAGCCTCGCTAAGGAAGGTCTTATCCAGCTCGGCATCTGCCAGGGTAAAAGGCACGTTCATCCACGAACGGCAACCGAGATCCACCGGGTTGCCATAAAAGCTGGATGCATCGATGGCAGCATACAGCTTGCCGGCCTTGCGCTGGTTGATCTCGGCCATGGCCTTGAGCCCGCCCTTCTGCTTGATCCAGTCGAACACCAGGCCGGCCAGATACCAGCCATAGGTCGGCGGCGTGTTGTACATGGAACCGGCGTCGACGTGGGTCTTGTAATCGAACATGGCGGGCGTGCCGTCCCTGGCATTGCCGATCAGATCCTCACGAACGATGACCACGGTCAGCCCGGCGGGGCCGATATTTTTCTGCGCACCGGCGTAGATGATGCCGAACTTCGACACATCAATGGGACGAGACAGAATCGTCGACGACATATCTGCAACTAGCGGTATGTTGCCAGTGTCAGGAATATAGGGAAACTCCACACCTTCGATGGTCTCGTTGGGCGTGTAGTGCACGTAAGCGGCATCAGGGCTGTGCACCACGGCATCCTCGACGGGCACGCTGGTGAACTTACCGCCACGCTCGGTATCCGCCACCACCGTGACCTCAGCGAAGCGTTTGGCCTCGGCGATGGCCTTCTTCGACCAGGAGCCGGTGCGGTAGTATTCCGCTTTGCCTTTGTTACACAGCAAATTCAGCGGCACCATGGCGAACTGGCTGGAGGCACCGCCCTGTAAAAACAGCACCTTGTAGTTGGCGGGAATCGCCATGATCTCACGCAGATCGGCCTCGGCCCGTTCCGCAATGGACACGAATTCCTTGCCACGGTGACTCATCTCCATCACCGACATGCCCGAACCGCGCCAGGATAGTATCTCGCCTCCGGCCTTTTGTAGGACATCCAGCGGCAGCATGCCAGGGCCAGCACTGAAATTATATTTTCTTGTCTCCACCTCAACTACTCCTGCTTTTTCGGATTTTCAAATCATTTATCTGTAGGAGCGGCCCCTCAGGCCGCGATGTTTTTTCTCGCCATGGGCGGGTCATCATCGCGGCCTGAGGGGCCGCTCCTACGGGGAATGGTGGCATTTATTCGTTTTCGCTGCCCTCTCCCTCTACACCCTCTACTCTATTGTCAGATTCATTGGTCTCGGCTGACGCATTATCGCTACCCCCCTCATCACCTTCGTCCTCATCATCATCCTGTTCGACGATGCGCTGCATGCCCACCAGCTTCTCGCCCTTGGTGAGGTTGATGAGCTTCACGCCCTGGGTATTGCGGCCCAGCACGGAGACCTCGGCGACGCGGGTGCGCACCAGGGTGCCACGATTGGTGATCAGCATGATCTCGTCATCGTCCTGCACCAGCACGGCGCCCACCACGGCGCCATTGCGCTCGTTGCTCTGGATCGACAACACACCCTGCCCGCCACGGCCGTGGGCCGGGTACTGATCCACGGCGGTGCGTTTGCCATAGCCGTTTTCCGTCGCTGTGAGTACACAGCCTTCGCTGGCGATGATCAGCGAGATCACTCGCACACCCTCGGCCAGTCGTACGCCGCGCACACCACAGGCGGTGCGGCCCATGGCACGCACATTGCTTTCATTGAAGCGGATGACCTTGCCGGCACTGGTAAACAGCATGACATCGCGCTCGCCGTCGGTGATGTCCACACCCACCAACTGGTCGCCTTCACGCAGATCGATGGCGATGATGCCGTTGCTGCGCGGGCGCGAGAAGTCCTGCAGCGAGGTCTTCTTCACCGTGCCATTGGCGGTGGCAAAGAAGATGTTCTTGTCGGCCTCGTACTCGCGGATCGGCAGCACCGCGGTAATGCGTTCCCCCTCATCCAGCGGCAACAGATTGACAATTGGCTTGCCGCGCGCGCCACGGCCGGCCTGCGGCAATTCATAGACCTTTTTCCAGTACACCTTGCCGGCGCTGGAGAAGCACAGGATGGTGTCATGGGTACTGGCGATGAACAGCTGGTCAACGAAGTCCTCTTCCTTCATGGCCGTGGCGGACTTGCCGCGGCCACCGCGACGCTGGGCGCGATAATCGGCCAGCGGCTGAGCCTTGGCATAGCCTTCGTGGGAAAGCGTGACCACCACATCTTCCTCGGTGATCAGGTCTTCGAGGCTGAGGTCGAGATGGGTTTCGAGGATCTCGGTGCGACGCTCATCGCCGTACAGCTCCTTCATGGCCTGCAGCTCTTCGCGGATCACCTCCATCAGGCGCTCGATGCTGCCGAGGATCTCCAGCAGCTCGAAGATAGTCGCCAGCAGCTCTTCGTATTCGCCGAGAATCTTGTCCTGCTCGAGACCGGTGAGGCGGTGCAACCGCATCTCCAGGATCGCCTGGGCCTGGGTGTCGGAAAGGTGGTAGCTGCCGTCGATAAAGCCGAAGGCCTTGTCCAGCCCGTCCGGACGTGAAGACTCGGCACCGGCACGCTCCAGCATCTGCACCACCACGCCCGGCTCCCAGCCGGTGGCCATCAAGCCTTCTTTCGCCGCCGCCGGGTTGGGCGCGGCCTTGATCAGGACGATGATCGGGTCAATGTTGGCCAGCGCCACCGCCAGACCTTCGCGGATGTGCGCCTTTTCGCGCGCCTTGCGCAGGTCATAAATGGTGCGGCGGGTGACCACGGTACGGCGGTGATCGATAAAGGCCTGCAGGATCTGCTTGAGATTGAGCAGGCGCGGCTGACCGTCCACCAGCGCCACCATATTGATGCCAAACACGGTCTGCATCTGGGTCTGCTGGAACAGGTTGTTGAGCAGCACCTCGGCCACTTCGCCGCGCTTCAGATCCACCACCATGCGCATACCGTCCTTGTCGGACTCGTCGCGCAGCTCGGAGATGCCCTCGATCTTTTTGTCTTTCACCAGCTCGGCGATCTTCTCCACCAGGCGGGCCTTGTTGACCTGATATGGCAGCTCGGTGACGACGATACGCTGGCGACCGTTGTCGTCGGTTTCGATCCCGGCACGCGCACGCATCACGCAGCGGCCGCGGCCGGTGCGGTAGGCCTCGTGAATCCCGCGCACGCCGTTGATAAAGCCGGCGGTGGGAAAGTCCGGGCCGGGGACGTATTCAAGCAGGGCCGTGATATCCAGGTTGGCATCGTCGATCAGCGCGAGGATGGCGTTGATCACCTCGGTAATATTGTGCGGCGGAATATTGGTGGCCATGCCTACGGCGATGCCGGAGGAGCCGTTGATCAGCAGGTTGGGGATCTTGGCGGGAAAGACCGCAGGTTCGTGCTCGGATTCGTCGTAGTTGGGGACGAAATCCACCGTTTCCTTATCGAGGTCGGCCAACAGCTCGTGGGCAATCTTGGCCATGCGCACTTCGGTGTAACGCATGGCGGCGGCGGAATCGCCATCCACCGAACCGAAGTTACCCTGCCCGTCCACCAGCATGTAACGCAGCGAAAAGGGCTGCGCCATGCGCACGATGGTGTCGTACACCGCCGAGTCGCCGTGCGGGTGGTATTTACCGATCACGTCACCGACCACACGGGCGGATTTCTTGTAGGCCTTGTTCCAGTCATTGCCCAGCACGCTCATGGCGTAGAGTACGCGGCGATGCACGGGCTTGAGGCCGTCGCGCACGTCCGGCAGGGCGCGCCCGACGATGACACTCATGGCGTAGTCCAGATAGGACTGCTTCATTTCCTCTTCGATGTTGACCGGGAGGGTTTCTTTGGCGAATTCTGTGCTATCTGTCATAGGTGTCCAGTGATACGCGAGTGGAACGCCAGCCTCTTATTGTTGTTTGCCACACGTCGAGCAAAAACGGGCTGATCTGCTGATTCATGCAAGCAAGCGCTTCAGCGCCTTTTTAATCGCGAAATCATACCACACCGCGCACCCTACGGCACACGCATAAAACCCGCCAAGACCAGCACAGAGACCGCCACCGACAGCATCTGTGTGGAAAACGGCCAATTTGGAGCTTGTCCAAAAAAACACATCGGCACCATGCCGCCATGAACAGCGCGGTAGGATGCGGTGAAGAATGAACCGCATCAATCGCGCAAAGTTTCTCGACAGATGCGGTTCGCAGGCTCACCACATCCTACTGCACTCAACACAAAGTTTTCTATTGATATTCCCGTACCCTCGGCGACAAAACGTACGACTGTCGGTTTCTTTTACACCCGCATCCACCCGTCTAGATCTCACCAAGCCCACACAGTTACCAATGAAATCAGGCATTCACCCATGACAACAATGATTTGAGTCCGCATTAGTCGCCCATAACAACGTCGGAAAAACTTACACCACAACCACAACCACAAGAATCAACAACTTAGTGATCTGGCGCAAATGTTGCTTGTAGGAAATCTTGATCGTAATTAACGAATTAGAAATAGCAAAAATAATAACGAAGACTTGAAAGCCATGCAGCAGAGATGACTACCCGCCATCCGCACGGATTTAGCGAGGCTTGCACACAGGCGCGGCGGCACCACACAAACGGTGTGCGGCCAACGACAAATTATTCAGCACGTACAAAGGAAGGTCGAACCATGAAACAAACAACCATCCAGCAAATACTCTGGGGCGTGCTATTCACGGGTTTTCTGGGGGCCGCCAATGCGGCAGAGTTTGACATCGACGTTTTGTTTGACGGCGTCGATGCCAACCCGGGTGACGGCGCCTGCGCCACAGCAAGTAGGTTGGGGTGAATGTTTTTTATGAACCCCAACATGCCAGAACAACAATACGCCTCAAAAACCATGCTCAAGCCACCACAAACAAATTCACTTCGATTTTCAAAGCCAAAAAATATCCACATTCCAAGTTATGAACGTGCTGGGGTTCGTGCCTCACCCCAACCTATCGAGCTTTGCCATATGAACCAGATCCATTTCGTCTACGCGCTCATGCAACGAAATCTGAGGAAAGAAAAACCGGATCCATGAAAGATCGCCGCAATAATTAAGTATTGTGAACCCTTATTTTTCAATCTACCCTTGATCATTCAGTACAGAGGCTTGCTCCGCCTCCCACTTTGTTTCTTTTGATACTTTTTTTAACGAACTAAGCAACATTTCAAAAGATGTTTTCATCATCAGATTTCCAGAACTCTCATCGATATACTGACACATATCCCAATCTTTTTTGGCCGATTCCTCGATTCTCTCACAACTGGAAATCTCCCGATTTATTTCAGCCACAAGACTCTCAATGAAATATTTTTCTGCATTCCGATAGTCTGGATCACTCCCTTCGGCAGAAACAAGTGTTGCTGAATTCTCATGCTTAAAGACTAATGTAATATTGTATTTACAATACTTCCGTTCTGCTGAAGCCACTATAATTGTGGCTCCTTTTAAACATAGCGATATACGATAAAGAGTCTTGTTTAATATTTTGGTAAGAGACAGATAATTTCTGGGATTCATTCTTCAACCTCTAATAACGCCTCTAGCTCTTGAGTCTCATCCCATTGATTTTTAGATATCACTTTCTGCAGCTTAACTTCCCCATGAATCTCACAGACTGCATCTTCTATTTCTTCCAAAGTGACTCTAAAAAACTCTCTTCGGCAATTCACCTTATTCACGCGACGTTTTTCAAACCGTTTATGAAGTTTTCTTTCTAGTCCAGGGGCATCCTCACTTTGGATTATTCCATGCACATCAAAGAAAAATGGAACCGAGGCATCGCCTAGTTCTTTTACTCGATCCATCGGCTCAAGACGCCTCGTCATGCCTATTTTGTATATTTCATCCCCAAACGAACCTTTATTACTGATTATATAAACATATCCAGAACGTGTGAGTTGAGCCATCGACAGGGCCCTTTCTTTTTCATTTACCGCAACCTCCAACAAACGTTTTAACCGGCCTATTTCTTCATTAAGAATGCCAATCTCTTCGCCTGCTTTATTCTTTAAATCTTCTTCAGCAAACCTTAAAGCATTAGCATACTCTTTCTCCTCCTTCTCCCTATCCTTGACAAATTCTTCAATTTCTTTCTGAACTCTATTTTCTTCACGAATGCTTTCCTGAATATATCTTTGTTCCTCTTTTTCAAACCTAACTTGAAGGTGGTATCCAAATACAAGCTTAAGCTCTTCTAAACGTAGCTTTAAATATTCCCTCTCAATACGAATGAAGTTATCTTCGCTATACTTATTTATTCTGGAAAACCATTTTTCAATTTTCTTATGCATTGAAACGTAATTTGAATGCTTAACATTACCAATAATATTGTCAACCTCTGCATTGAACGCAATCAACATAAATTTTGCTGCTCTATTCTGGCGAGCTTTGCCAGCCCGCAAGCTATAATTCCATTCGATATCACCAAACTGTTTCCAAGCTTTCTTTTCTTTAATAAAGAATCTTTGAAGAACCTTATTATCATCAATCATTCCTCGAACTTGGTCACTCCCCATGCCATCAAATTTTTGTATGTTTTCGGATATACTTCCAATCTCATCATAATACTCAACTTCGAGGTTTAAATTGGAAAGCTCCGATTTCTTTCTATTCACATCATTGCTTAGAGAATTGATAGTGTCTTGAATTTTCTCAAGATTTTCCGGCAGCATTATCTCCTTTAATTTTTTAATACTCTCCAGTTGTTTTTCTTTTTCCACCCCAGACTGTTTTAGGGTAATATTTTCCTTAAGAAGGTCATTGAGTTTTTCATCAATCTCCAAGGATTTACTTTCTTTTTCTACCCCAGACCGCTTAAGGACAGTATTTTCTTGAAGCAGATTGTTAAGCTTTCCTTCAATCTCTAAGAATTTACTTTCTTTTTCTGCCCCAGACCGATTTAGATCAACGTTTTCTTGAAACAGATCATTAAACTTCCCTTCAAACTCCAATAATTTACTTTCTTTTTCTGCCCCAGACCGCTTAAGGACAGTATTTTCTTGAAGCAGATTGTTAAGCTTTCCTTCAAACTCCAATAATTTACTTTCTTTTTCTGTCCCAGACCGCTTAAGGACAGTATTTTCTTGAAGCAGATTGTTAAGCTTTCCTTCAATCTCTAAGAATTTACTTTCTTTTACGAGTCCTAACACAATCTCTCCTTAAAAACATAACCTCACCAACAGCCAGCAACCCAAATCTAACACCACCAAGAAAGGGAGCCAAGATCACACCTGCGCTTCGATAATATTCCTTATTACGCATAGCATCGAACTCAGCCAAGGAATCTCGCGTTGCAGCCTGCACCGAATAAAATGTAGCGTTATACATATTTGATATCCATTAGGAATGAGTTTCCAGCAAACTCGGCTCGACCAAGGCGTACATGGCTAAGTGCCGGATCGGAAAGCAAGGATTTAACGAGAGCATAATCTCCTCCGGAAATTTTCTTTCCCACAATAACTTCCTTGATCAGTTCTCTCGGTATACAAACAACACCCGGCTCACGCCGTATAATTCTGTATTCATCCTCGTATTTCCAATGCTTAGATTTTGTTCCTAACACAGACATCACAACATCTACGAACATATGATCTTTGTTTATAGAGCTTCCTTCGGCTTCGCGCTTGATGTACCGTAATACCACCTCATGGAAGTCCGGCATATCCTTATACGAAACAGGCTGAGAACTAATCAGTTGGTTTGACTCCCATTCACTCTCAACAAAATCTTCCATACGTTGCTTATCAAGACCGACGCAAAAACCCGCGTGACCACCGGAATAATGAGACCACATCAGTGGTTCCTTTTCTGTTAACGAGAACGACAACACTCCAGCTTTATTGGCACGGCCCTCTATGGCATACAACAGCTCATTTTTTCTCCAGTAATCTTGTCGTCTACTTCTCGTTTCAATACCTCACGTATAGTTTCGTGCATATACTCATCGGCTAATTTCTCAACCATCCTACGCACTCCGTCCGGCGAAAAACTACAATCAAGAGGATCATTTAATTGACACGGTTTTGCAAAATATAATTCGCCGCTAGAAATAAGCCGCAAACCAAAACTATTTATATCTCGATATTTATACAGCATGCACATTGCCCTATAAGGTATGAAATTTGAATATTGACGCAACTGATCGCCAGATATAAGAAGACGTAAGGCGTATTAGCGGTTAAATCCTTGGTTAAAGAAGCAAGTAGCCTGGGTTGAGCTTGCGAAACCCGGGAAGCAGCAAGTAGGTTGGGGTGAATGTTTTTTTATGAACCCCAACATGCCAGAACAACAATCCACCTCAAAAACCATGTTCAAGCAATCACAAACAAATCCATTTCAATTTTCAAAGCCAAAAAATATCCACGTTCCGCGTTATGAACGTGTTGGGGTTCGTGCCTCCCTCCCTCCAACTTACCGAACTAAAATTTCTGTGTCCACCGTCTTCTAGCGTGCGGTACGCGTAAGATTTCAATCCTCTTGTCACGAACCCGATACGGTAAAATGTAAGGGGTGTGATCAATGACAAGTTCCTTGGTATTTGATATTCGCCCGGGTCTTCCAATGCCCGGCTGTTCGCTTAATAAAGAAACAGCACCTTTGATTCTCAAAACAACTTGATGAGCAGTCTGGGGGTTGTCCTGGGTAATGTAATCCTTAATCGATTCCAAATCCCGAACAGCCATTTTAAACCAGACAATCCTCATCATGATGGGGGCTGGCTCTCCTGGTCGGTTCCCCAGGTTTCCATCCAGGCCATGACGATATCGTTATCAACAAATTGATCCGGGCCCGCAGAATCGGCTTCAGCCACGGCTTGTTTGATGTCCTGTACCTGCCATTCATTATTCTCCAGGAACAACTTGAGTGCCTGCATGGCCAAATATGACTTTGAGCGATCAGTCGCGCCTGCCAGGTTTGACAGGCGGTCATTGGTTTCATCATCAAGGCGAAGCGTCATCGTTGTAGTCATCATGATTCTCCTGCGTTCACGTGTATCATGACAAGCCCGTCAATCAATCAGCTGCGGGGAATTAAACCCCAAGCGATTAAAAGCACCTATTAGGCGACATCTTCTCAACTGGCCTTTCGATGGCTATTCATGTATTCACGCAACGCTTGATTGATACGGGTCTGATACTTGTTGCCTTGCTCGCGAAACCATTCCAGCATGTCGGCATCGAGGCGCAATGTTACCTGTTTTTTCATGGGCCGATAGAATTTACCCACCTCGGCACCGGCCCAGTCTGTGACCTCTGGAATGTCGGATGTATCAATATCACTATCTGACTGCTTAGCCAGACTGGCAACTTCCTCTCGCTGTTTTTTATCCGGCTTGTTCATATCTTTGCCTCTCTCGTTTGGTCGCTTTGCGAGCGGAAATAATACGGATTAGCTCGAAGTCATCCTGCTCGCGGTATGCGTGGGCAACCAGAAGCACCACCACCCCATCCACCAGACCCAAGGTCTGCCAGCGCTCCTCCCCGCACTCGTGCCGGTTCTGCACGCTGATGGCATGTGGGTCGTCAAACACAAGCCGTGCCGTCTCGAAGCTTACGCCGTGTTTGGCGCAGTTAGTCTTATTTTTAGTTTCGTCCCACGCAAACCGCATAAGTTGATTGTAGTTACGATAATGTAGTTACACAAGGTGCTTTTTCATTGGGGGGGGGGGCGTCCCGCTATTCATTAACGATCATGACCAACAATCATCAGTCCGCAGGGCTGACAATAGAACCTGCCAGCTCAAGTTCGGTGTGTATTTGAGTGCAGCCCGCGCAGGCAATAAATCAGGCTCTCTCCATCATCGCCCGCATCCTTTCCGCATCGGGATTCAGCACCACGCCGCGCTCGGTAACGATGGCGTCGACCAACGCTGCCGGTGTGACATCAAAGGCGGGATTCCAGGCCTCCGCGCCCACTGCTGCAATGCGCTGGCCAGTCAGGTACAGCACCTCATCGGGCGAGCGTTGCTCAATGGTAACGTCGTCACCACAGGTGATGCCCATGTCCACCGTGGAGGCCGGCGCCACGACCATAAACTTCACCCCGTGGTGACGTGCCAGCACTGCCAGACCATAGGTGCCGATCTTGTTGACCACGTCGCCATTGGCGGCGATGCGGTCGGAACCGACGATCACCCAGCCCACCTTGCCCTGTTTCATCAGGTGCGCCGCCGCGCCTTCGGCCTGCAGGGTCACGGGGATGCCCTCCTGCACCATCTCCCAGGCGGTGAGCCGCGCACCCTGCATCCACGGGCGGGTCTCGTCGGCATAGACGTGGGTGATCTTGCCGGCTGCGAAACCGGCCCGCACCACGCCCAGCGCCGTGCCGTAACCGCCGGTGGCCAGGGCGCCAGCGTTGCAGTGGGTGAGTATCGCGCAGGGGGTCTCGATGAGGGCCGCGCCCAATTCACCCATGCGCCGGTTGGCGGCGATATCGTCGTCGTGAATACGCCGGGCCGCCGCCAGCAACGTGGACTCGGGATTGCCATCGATGTCCGCCATCAGCTCACGCATGCGCTCAATGGCCCAGAACAGGTTCACCGCCGTGGGGCGCGATGCCGCCAGGGTTTGCAGATCTGCCTCGATGGCTGGTTTCCAGCCATCCGGTGACTGTGCGAAACGCGCCCGTGCCGCCAGCACGATGCCATAGGCCGCCGTGATACCAATCGCCGGCGCGCCACGCACCACCATGTCGCGGATGGCCCCGGCCACGGCATCGACATCGCCATAGCTCAGATAGGCGACCTCTTGCGGCAGCACGCGCTGATCCAGCAGCTGCAATCTATTCCCCTGCCAGCGTACCGCCTCCACCGTGTCGGCCTGATCAGTCATGTTGAGTCCTCGTCACTATGAATAATGAAATCCGCAAAAACGGTACATGATAACGAAAGCGCACGGGGACGACACCGCCGGACAACTTGCCCCACGCACACCGCAAACGCTATCTTCCCCCCATGCAAACGACACCTGAAACCATCGACACCCTGATCCACGCCCGCTGGGTGATCCCGGTCGAGCCCCACGACAGTGTGCTGGATCACCACGCCATCGCCATTCACGAAGGCCGCATCGTCGAGCTGCTGCCCAGCCAGGAGGCTGACGAAAAGTATCAAGCCGAGGTCGAATACCGACTCGACCGCCATGCCCTGATCCCCGGCCTGGTCAACGCCCATACCCACGCCGCCATGTCCCTGTTCCGCGGCCTCGCCGACGACCTGCATCTCATGGACTGGCTGCAGAACCACATCTGGCCCGCCGAGGGCAAATGGATCAGCCCGGAATTCGTCGCCGACGGCAGCCGTCTGGCCATCGCCGAGATGCTGCGCGGTGGTACCACCTGTTTCAACGACATGTATTTCTTCCCGGATGAGACCGCACGCGTAGCCGACAACGCCGGCATGCGCGCCATGGTCGGCCTGATCCTCATCGATTTCCCCACCGTGTGGGCAGCCAACGCCGATGACTATCTGCACAAGGGCATCGAGGTGCACGACCACTACCGTCATCACCCACTGATCCACACCGCTTTCGCTCCCCACGCGCCCTACACTGTATCCGACGACCCCCTGCAGCGCGTGGTCACCTTCGCCGAGGAAATGGACCTGCCCATTCACATGCATGTGCACGAAACCGCGCACGAGGTCGAGGAAGCCAGCGCCCAAAGTGGCCTGCGCCCCCTGGCGCGCCTCACTCGGCTGGGCCTGCTGTCGCCACGCCTGGCAGCGGTGCACATGACCCAGCTCAGCGACGGCGAGATCGCCCAGCTCGCCGGCAGCGGCGCCAGCGTGGTGCATTGCCCGGAATCCAACCTCAAGCTGGCCAGCGGCTTCTGTCCGGTGCAGAAACTGCTCGATGCCGGGGTCAACGTGGCACTGGGAACCGACGGCGCCGCCAGCAACAACGACCTGGACATGTTCAGTGAAATGCGCAGCGCCGCCCTGCTCGGCAAGGCCGTGGCCGGTGACGCCAGCGCCGTGACCGCCGCCCAGACCCTGCGCATGGCCACCCTTGGCGGCGCACGTGCGCTGGGCCTCGACGACACTATCGGCTCACTCACACCCGGCAAGGCCGCCGACATCACCGCCATCAACCTCGGCGCACTGGAGACGCAACCCGTCTACCATCCCATCTCACAACTGGTCTACGCCGCCGGCCGCGAACAGGTCAGCGACGTGTGGGTGGCCGGCCGGCATTTACTCAAGGCACGTGAACTCACCACGCTCAACCAGACGTCAATCATAGAAAAGGCCCATGCCTGGGCGGAGAAGATTCAAGCCGCCGATGAGCATCTGGGTGATTGAGGTTGTGGATGCAGCCAAGTAGGTTGGGCAAAGCACAGCGTGCCCAACGTTCCGTGCACCCCGTTGGGCACGTCGCTTCGCTCCTTTGCCCAACCTACGGAGGTGTCTTATTCGCAATCGATGCCTTTGATGTTTTCCGGCTCTGTTGTTCCCCAATTTGGGGGGTACCATCCTTTTTGTACGCATCGTTTGAATGAGCTGTATGGCCATTCACCGGGTGCTTGGGTGTGGCCGTGCCTGACCGGGTTGTAATGGATGTAATCCATGTGTCTTTGCCAATCGTTGTCATCACGGATGATGTGTTCCCAAAAACGTCTCTGCCAGACTGGTTTTTCCCGCTTGTTATGGCGTGAGGTTGATTGCTGCTCTACGGCACCAACACAACCGCTGCTGAAATAGCGTTTGATTCTTCTCCAGCGGGTCGAGTAATCATTGTCGCCTTCCGGCAAACGCCAAAGCGTGTGCAGATGATCGGGCAGGATGACAATGGCGTCGATGGTGAAGGGGTATTTTTCCATTTCCCTTTTGAAGGCAACCCTCAGGCGATTGATATTCTCTGGAAGCGAGAGGATGTTCTGGCGCCGATAGGTAACGACGGTGAAGAAGTAGCTGCCACCTTGCTGTTGTGATCTGCGGTATTTCATGGTGTTTTGGCATTGTGGGGGGTGGGTTGTTGGGCACGTCGCTGCGCTCCTTTGCCCAACCTACAGGCGGCGCACAGCGTGCCCGAATAAGGTTTCAAAGCTTGTTAATGGCCTTGCAAAGCCGCTTGGCCTGCTTGGGATGGCCATCGAGATAGGCATCGTGCGCAAGCTGCCAGGCCTGCCACAGGTAGCCTTCGATATCACCATCATCTTCGTCATGGTATTTACGGTGGTGATGATCGTCCTCACCATCAAATTCCAGTGAGGTGTACCAGCCCAGTTCACCGTGGGCCACGTTCAGACGCAGGGCCAGACACTGTTGCAGCGCGGCACGGCGCTTTTTGTTTTTCCGCCCTTCCTTGCCTTCCTCGTGCTCATGCCTGCCAAAGAACAGCGCATAGGCCTCGTCCAGCGAGGTAATGCGGGTGTCAAACACGGGGATGGGGAAATAGCCGGCCAGGATCTCGGCATCCACCGTGGCAGAACCGTGGCCAGTGACGGCGACGCGGATCTGGCGTTTCCAGAAACCCTTGCCCTTGGGGTCGTTCAGCGGGTCGCTGAGTTCGTGTGGCAGGGTGTCGGGGGTAACGAAGACGCGGCTGCTGTAGGTCTGCGGCAAACCGCCGGCGCCGGGGTAGATCAGTTCGAGATAATAGGCCGTCCAGCCGCTCTGCGGTTCATCGACCGTGACCGGGAAGACGCCATTGCCATCCCCCAGCACCAGCTCGGAGGTCCAGGCGGCACCGATGATGTCGCGGCGGAAGTCGCGTGCCTCGGGATTGGTGGCGCGCCACAGACGGGCCAGCATGGGCGGTGGAGAGGCGACCACGGTCACGCCCTCCTCCGTCGTCTGCCACTCGATGGTGGGTCGCGGCAGACCATAGAGGATGCCGGCGTACCAGGTCAGCAGGCTGGCGAGGGCATCATCCACACTGCCATCCGGGCTGCTGAGGGAGTGGTCGGTATTGGGCACGTAGCGGATCAGGTTTTCGCCCCGCAGCTCTTTGAAATAGAAGCGCGCCGAGTCCGGCGGGAAGAACTGATCACCGGTGGAATTGAGCAGAAACTTGGGGCGGTCCAGGCGCGGCAGGTAGCTGTAGGGATCGACTACCTGCAGCAGGTCCTGCCCCTCGGGGGTGCGCACCCGCCGCACGATGTCGTAGTCCACATAGGGCTGCACGGCCTCGGCATAGAAACCATAGGCGCGGTAATGGTGCTCGATGTGCGGCGCAACGTTGAGAAAGTCGATGACGCCGGGGCTGATGGCGCGCACCCTCGGGTCGACCACCGAGGTCAACCAGGTGATGGCGCCGCGCTTGGAAAAGCCGACGATGACGAAGTCATTGACCAGGCGTTCCGCCACCATGGGCGTGACGGCCTGCACCGTGTCCATGGCGCGCACCACGCTTTTCACCATCGGCAGATACACCGGCCAGGAGAAGTCGCCGGTGTCCATGGCCTTGTCCCAGGAATAGGCCACCAGTGAATCCTCCTGCAGCCCCTCGTCGGCATCTGGAAACACCAGCGGCTGGTTGGGCACCTGGGAAATGACGGCGACGATGGAGTTGCTGGCCAGGGCGATCTGCGCAGCGAGCTGCAATTCGCCGGCATTCAGATCGGGCAGATCACGGTTGCGCCCGCCGGCGACCATCAGCATGGCGGTCTCGCTGGCCACCGTGTCGGGAACGATCACCGCCAGCCAGTGGCTCCACAGTTGGCGGTCGACCTCGTCATCGCTGCGCCAGCGCTGTGAGGTCATGGAGAAGACGTGGGCGCTGTAGCCGGCCCCCGGCAGGCTGGCGAAGTGCTCGAAGCCGTAGGCGGAATCCGGGGCGCTGACGTAGTCGTCCAGGGCGGTCCGCGGGTCGTCCAGGGCCAGCGCCTGCCCCGCCGGCATGAGTAATCCGAGAGCAAACAGCAGGTCGCGGAAGGCCCGGCCGATCAATGTTTCTCTTTGGTGCATCTCTGTCTCCTTGTCCATGATGGCTGATTGTAGTTATGGCGAGGCCAAGCGTCCCGCATCCGGATGGCCCGGTCAAGGAGGAAATGGGCTGCCATGCCCCAAAAGAACACATACAGACCACAGGGGATATGTCTGTTTCGAGACAGCCAGCGTCGATTTGTGGCATTATGCGCGCCTCGTTTTACCTCTCCCAGCCCGCCAGCCGTTGGTGCGGCTCCCCGGGTATTGCCAATCAACACGCTCCAATCGGTATCAATACAGTGCTAGCAACCGCAAATATCACCATGCAATTCGGCGCCAAGCCGCTCTTTGAAGACGTCTCCATCAAATTCGGCGACGGCAATCGTTACGGCCTCATCGGCGCCAATGGCTGTGGCAAATCCACCTTCATGAAGATCCTAGGCGGTGATCTGGAACCCACCGCCGGCAACGTCTCCAAGGACCCCAACCAGCGCATCGGTAAGCTGCGCCAAGACCAGTTCGCCTACGAGGAATTCAGCGTGGTCGACACGGTCATCATGGGCCACGAGGAGCTGTGGAAGGTCAAGGCCGAGCGTGATGCTATCTACGCCAACCCGGACATGAGCGAGGAAGACGGCATTCGCGCCGGTGAGCTGGAGGCCGAATTTGCCGAGATGGACGGCTACACCGCCGAGACCCGCGCCGGCGAACTGCTGTCCGGCGTGGGCATCCCCGTCGAGCAGCACTACGGGCCCATGAGCGAAGTGGCACCCGGCTGGAAACTGCGGGTGCTGCTGGCGCAGGTGCTGTTTTCCGATCCCGACATCATGCTGCTGGACGAGCCGACCAACAATCTGGACATCAACACCATCGGCTGGCTGGAAGGCGTGCTCAACGAACGCAACTGCACCATGATCATTATTTCCCATGACCGCCACTTTCTAAACAGTGTCTGTACTCACATGGCGGATCTGGATTATGGGGAAATACGCCTGTACCCCGGCTCCTATGACGAATACATGACAGCAGCAACCCAGGCCAGTGAACGCCTGCTGTCGGACAATGCGAAGAAAAAGGCACAGATTGCTGAACTCAAGGCCTTCGTCAGCCGTTTCTCGGCCAATGCCTCGAAATCAAAACAGGCCACCTCCCGCGCCCGGCAGATCGACAAGATCAAACTGGCGGAAGTGAAACCCTCCAGTCGCCAGAATCCATTCATTCGCTTTGAACAAGACAGGAAACTGCACCGCCTGGCACTGGAGGTTGAGGGTCTGGACAAGCATTTCGGTGAACCGCTGTTCACCGCTCTCAACCTGATGGTGGAAGTGGGCGAACGTATCGCCATCATCGGCCCGAACGGGGTTGGCAAATCCACCCTGCTGAAATGCCTGGTCGGTGATTTGCAGCCGGATGCCGGTATTGTGAAGTGGTCCGAAAATGTGGAAATCGGCTATTATGCGCAGGATCACGCCACCGATTTCGAAGAAAAAATATCCTTGTACGACTGGATGGATCAGTGGGGTAAGGAAAGCGATGACGAACAGGTCATTCGCGGCACCCTGGGCCGACTGCTGTTTTCCCAGGATGACATCAACAAGACCGTTGACGTGATCTCAGGAGGTGAACAGGGCCGCATGCTGTTCGGCAAACTGATGCTGCAACGGCCTAACATCATGTTGCTGGACGAGCCCACCAATCACCTCGACATGGAATCCATCGAGGCGCTCAATCTGGCGTTGGAGAACTATCCCGGAACGCTGATCTTCGTCAGCCACGACCGTGAGTTCGTCTCATCACTGGCGACACGCATCATCGAGCTGACGCCAACGGGCATCATCGATATCCACGGCGGCTACGAAGAGTATCTGCGCAGCCGAGGTTGACCAGGTAGGGTGGGCACTTTAATTTAGAAAAGTAGGTTGGGGTGAACGTTTTTTGTGAACCCCAACATGCGGAGTGACGCCCGACCTCCGAGGTGACGTTGGGGTTCGTTCCTCACCCCAACCTACGGGCTAGTTTGGTCTTTCCGAATACTGGGGGTTAGTGGGGATTGGGGTTTTAGAGGCTGCCGGTTACCCGATTAGCCTTATTTTTTTCTTACCAGTCGATCAAGCAAAATATCTTCGACGTTTCGATGCGAGTCAATAACCAACAGCACATAAACTTGAAATTCTGATATGCGGTAAATTACCCGCCAGGGAGGAATTATCAATTCTCGATATTGAAGAATGCCATATCCCTTAAGCTCTGGGACAACCCGCCCCCGCTGTGGAGAGGAACCAAGGCTTGAAGTCTTGCTTTTTATTCTTTTAAGGTTATCTTTTGCTGCCGCTGGACTATCCGCATGAATGTACTCAAGAATAGATCTCAGATCTTCCCTGGCAATGTCAGCCCAATAAACCTTATATTCGTTTGCCATCCTTTACGAACCCACCAGTTTCCCCAGTTCTGAAAATACTTCACTTTGCGTTTTTGATTTTCCATTACGAATATCTTCTTCACCCAGAGATATAAGTTTTAATATCCCTATTGCATTACGCATATTTTCATAACTTTCGGGATCTTGAAGCACCGCTCTCGGCTCACCATTTTGGGTAATGATAATTGGCCGATGGGTTTCATTCACCTGCTTCAGCATATCGGCAGCCTTGGACTTAAGAAATGATACAGGTTTAATATCAGTGGAAATTTTCATAACAATCACCTCAGTCTTTTTACAGTACCATATTAAGACTGACTGTCAACTCATCAGAGGATGGCGGAGGTAGGCGACACAGGAATCCAGGAATCAAGGCCGAGGAGCCTATCCTGTCTCCGGGACCGCACAGCATGTGGCAAACGTGAAGTTGTCCTCGGACGACAGGGATCAGCAGCCAGTTCTGAACGAAGAGCTACTGAAACGAGTCCTGTCACCCGCGAACCTTCACGCAGCCTGGAAGCAAGTGCGAAAGATCACTGACGAAACGCTCTTGGGCTGGCGCAGCAGATAAGGAGGGCGCGCCTTATGCGCCCACACGGGGCCGCGCGTAAAATTCGCATCGTAGGGTGGGCGCCGCCCACCCTACTTGGCTGCGCGATAACTTGTGGGAGCGACTTTAGTCGCGAAGATTAAACCAGAATTTTTTCGCGGCTGAAGCCGCTCCCACCAGTGAGTAGGTTGGGGTGAGCGTTTTTTTGTGAACCCCAACATGCAGAGTAACGCCGACCTTCGCTCCTCGATAGTTTTTTCCTAACATTTTGTATTGAACGTCCGTATCAGTCGCCCATTTGCCCCCTTTCATCACCAGCTATTTCAAGGTGTGATACCCGACACTACATAACCAGCACCGGCTCCGCCCCCTGCCATTTCAGCCGCTGTTGCCACTTTACGGGATCATCGTTGCCACTGTCGAGAATTAGCACGGTCTTGCCGTCCATGATGGCATCGTGCAGCACCTCAAGGTGTTCCTCAGGAATGCCCATGCGCCGCAGGGCAATGGTGACATGGGTGACGGCGGCACCGCCGGACATCAGGCCGGCGCCGGCGATGGCTCCGGCAATGGCGTCGACGATGGGCCCGGCGATCAGCAGCGGGCCGACGCCAGGCAGTAGCACCAGGCCGGCGGTTCCCGCCAGCAGCCCGCCGAGCGCGCCCCACAGCGCGCCCTGCGTGCCCCAGACCTTGAAGCGTTCTTTCTCGTCCGCGTAGGCGATGCCGAGTACGTCGTCGCCCTGCCCACCGGCGCGGTGCAGGACGGATACCTGATCCATGGGGAAGTCGTGTTCGATCATGTCTTCCACGACGGTAAAGGCGCGGCCTTCGTTATCGAATACGCCGGCAACGAAATGTTTTCTGTGTGCGGTCATAAGAATACTCCTTCGTCATCCAGTTTCAGTTAGTCAGGCATTGATCGTTGACCATCGGCTTACGCGATCCCTTCCCTGCGCAGCATGCGGTAGGTCCAGACCTTCACGGCGTCGTTGATGAGAAACCAGATCAGCGCATAGGCCCAGATCAGCAGTGCATACTCCCAGCCGATGGGGGTAATGAAGATGCCGTAGACAGCGATCAGGGTGCCGAAGATCTCGGTGCCGAAGGTGGCCCAGAACAGCAGCGGCGACGGCCACGGGCGCTGCCAGAACCAACCCTCCGCGCGCGTGATATAGAGTGTGCTGTGGCCGGCGATGATCAGCTTGAGGAACAACAGTGTGCGGATCACCTCCTCGTCCATGCCCTTTTCCTGCAGGATGAAAAACAAGATGAAGGACGACACCACGCCCGTGATGCCTAACACGCTGGAGACGGTCAGCAGCTCACGCATATTCCAGCGTACCGGCGTTTGGTGGATCCTGGTGTTATCGTAGGCGATGGCGAGTATCGGGATGTCGTTGAGCAGCGCCAGCAGGATGATCATCAGCGCAGTGATGGGATAGAAATCGAACACAATGATGGACAGGGTCATGAAGAGGATGATGCGAATGGTCTCCGCAATGCGGAAGGTGGCATAGCTCTTCATGCGCGCAAAGGTGATGCGCGCCTGTTTAATGGCGCTGTTGATCACCGACAGGCCGGGGGTGGTGAGGATGATGTCGGCGGCGGCGCGCGCAGCGTCGGTGGCGTTGGAGACGGCGAAGCCGCAGTCGGCCTTTTTCAGTGCCGGTGCATCGTTAACGCCATCGCCGGTCATGGCGACGATGTGATCACCCTTTTGCAAAGTGTCGACAATGCGGTACTTGTCCTCCGGCACCACCTCGGCAAAGATGTCCACTTCCTCGATCATCTCGATGATGGCCGACTCATGGGTGTGCACGAATTCCCGCTCCAGCAGACGTGTATCGTAGATTGACTGCACCTCCGACATGACCTCGGCGGCAAATTGCTTGGCCTCCTTGGTCGATACGTCACCCTTCAGACGTCGATAGATGGCGGCGGCCAGTGCCTCCGACAGGGCCAGCAACTCATTGGAGGTGGTGCCGGACAACTGCACCGAGCGAATGGTGCGCTGCTCCAGCCCCAGTAAGCGGCCAATCTCCTTGGCAATGGCGAGGTTGTCGCCGGTGACCATCTTCACCCGCACACCGTAGCGTTTCATCTCCTCGATGACCTGACGTGAGTCTTCGCGGGGCGGATCGTAGAGGGGAATCAGGCCGACCAGTTGCAGCTTTTGGCCGTCATTGTCGCGGCGGCCAACGGCGAGGGTGCGATAGCCCTTGGAGGCCAGCAGGTCGACGGTCTTGTTGAGGTCGAAGGCCACCTCCTCGTCCAGCTCGGCCATTTCGATGAGCACCTGGGCGGCGCCCTTGACGGCCTGGAAGTGTTCATCGCCGTGAACGATGTTGGCCTCGGTGCGCTTGCGGATCGGGTCGAAGGGGGTGAAGTCGAGCTGCCGGTAATCCGCCAGCGGTAGCTGCGGGAAGTGTTCGTCGATGTAGTGGAACAGCGGCAGTTCGATGGGGTCGTTGTTCTCCAGCCGCGATGCCAGCGCCGCGGTCAGGAACAGTTCCTGTTCGCGGTGCCCATGCAGCACCACCGGCTCGGCGACGCGCATTTCATTGCGGGTCAGGGTGCCGGTCTTGTCGCTGCAGAAGATGTCAACACCGGCCAGCTCCTCGATGGCGGTGAGCCGCGAGACGATGGCCTGCTTGCGCGCCAGGTTCATGGCCCCCACGGCCATGGTCAACGACAGCACAGCGGGCAGCGCGACGGGAATGGCGGCGACGGTCAACACCAGTGCGAAGCGGGCGATTTCCAGAAAGGGCTCATGGCGGAACAGGGACACCAGCACGATGAGCATCACCAGAACGAGGGTCAGCAGAATGAGGAAGTTGCCGATCTGGATGACCATTTTCTGGAAATGGCTGCGCTCTTCGAGCTGAGCCTTGGCCACCAGCGAGGCGACGCTGGAAAAATTGGTGCGCATGCCCGTGTTGATCACCACCGCCAGCATCTCGCCCTGCTTGACGATGGTATTGGCGTAGGCGACCTCGTTGAGCTTCTTGCTCACCGGCAAAGATTCACCGGTGAGGGCCGACTGATCAATGAGCAGGTAATCACCCTTCAGCAGCTGCACGTCGCCGGGTACGATGTCACCTATTTTCAGTTTGACGATATCACCGGGCACCAGTTCGCGTGCCTCCACGGTGGTGAATTTGCCATCACGCAGTACGATAACCTCGATGGCGAGGCGCTGCCTCAGGGCCTTGAGGGCATTCAGCGCGCGGTGTTCCTGGAAGAAATCCAGAGACGCATTGACCAACAGCATGACGGTGATAATGGCGAAGTCTTCCCACTTCCGCACGATGGCGGACAGCAACGCCGCCACCTCGATCATCCACGGAATCGGCCCCCAGAAGCGGCGGAAGATGCGATGCCAGAGCGGCTCCTCGCGCTCCTCGATTTCGTTATAACCATACTGCGCCCGACGTGCCGTGGCTTCGGCCCCGGCGAGGCCGCACTCGGCATCTGCCTGCAACTGAGCCAGCGTCTCTGCGACGACCTGTTGGGCATAATCATCCGTCGGCTTGTTGAATGTCATGATTGCCCCCCGCCGGTAAACAGCCAGCGCCGCTGGCTGAAGAGGACCTCGACCATTATCACTACCGCGTAGATAACCAGCAGTGCATAGAAGACAGCGGGCCGGGACTGCCACAGATAAACCAACAACACCCCCAGCGAAACCAGCGACAGAATCATCCCCGCCATGGGTGCGGATGCACGGATACCAATGATCTTGCGCAGCCGCCAGGCAGAGAGATTGATGGCGGCGAAGATAAGCAGAAAGGTGGCACTGGCGAAGGAAGAGATCATGGTCAGGTCGCTGGTGTTAACGAATACCAGGGTCACGCCAGTGATGATGACCAGACTCGCCCAAGGGATGCCGTTCTGCCGGCGGCGAAAACCAAACACCCTCGGCAGGGCCTTGCTCCTGGCCATTTCACTGCCCAGGCGGGCGGTGCCGAACAGGGTGGCATTAATCGCCGAGGCAGTGGAAAACAGTGCCGCCAGTCCAATGAGCAGAAAACCGGCCTGACCCAGAAAGGGCTTGGCGGCCTCGGCCAGTGCATATTCCTTGTAGCGGACGACCTCATCCGGCAGCAGATTGCCCACCGCCACCAACGACACGGTGATGTAGATGAACGTCGTGATAACGATGGACCACATGATACCGCGCGCGAGGTTACGCTGCGGATCCTGCATTTCATTGACGGCATTGGGAATCAACTCAAAGCCCTCGTAGGCGACGAAGATCAGCGCCGCGCCCATCAATACACCACCGATACCCTGATTGAATACCGGCAGCACATAGTCCTCCTTGATGTATATCAGCCCGATGGCGGCGAACAGCAACAGGATCAGCACCTTGGCGGTGACGATGATCAGTTCGGTATTGCCGGTCTCGCGCACGCCATAGAGATTGATGCCGAGAAACAGCAACAGGACGAAGGACGCCAGCAGGTGGTGCATGGCGGGGTCGGCCGTACTGCCCAGCATGGCGGAACCATAGATGCCGAAGGTGAAGGCATACAGGCCCATAGTGCCGATGTAGCCCGCCAGCAGCAGCCAGCCGCCGATACCGGCGATGGTGGGGTGGGTGAAGGCCTGTTCCAGATAAGTGAAACTGCCACCGTCCGAGCGATAGGTCAGCCCCAGCCGCGCATAGGACCAACCGGTCAACAGGGCGATCACACCGCCGAGGGCAAAGGCGATGGGTGCGGCATGGCCCGCCTGCACCATGGCCAGGCCGAGCACGGAAAAGATACCACCGCCGACCATGCCACCCACACCCATGGCGATGACCTGTTTGAGGTCCAGTTTACCGTTCGTTTCGGTAGACATTCGTGCTGGCTCTGTTGTTGTTTTTTGATGGCCCCGTTGTCGGGGAATGGCATGTCCATCCTGTGCGCACGGCGCACACTACAGCCGCCCGCGTAGCGTGCGCCGCGCGCACGTCGGCACTGAAATTACCAATTCGCTACGCTAACGCTCGATGTCGATACGCCGTGTCTGATAGGCCTTGGCGATAGGCAGCTTAACGGTCAGTACGCCGCGACGGTATTTCGCCTTGGCATGGCCGTCATCCACGGGCCTGGGTAGGGGAATGGCGCGCTCGAATTCGCCATAGGCACATTCCAGCAGATGATAACGGCCCTCCGTATCGCTGCGCTGCCAGTGCTTTTCACCGCGGATCAGCAAGGTGTCGTCGATCACCTGAATATCAAAGTCGTCCGCCTCCATGCCCGGCACCTCAAGACGTACGATAAGCTCCTTGCCGGTCTCCTTGATCTCGGCGCCGAGCACGCTCCAGCCAGGCGTCGCCGGCAGCCACTCACTGCCCTGCGCCTGCAAGTCATCATCGCGCTTCTTCGGCGTGAAGCGGGTCACCGCATTGCGGGCCTTGTCCCACAGCCGGCTCCAGCCCTCAGCCACATTGTCGAGGACGTTCGCAGCACGTTGTTTGATCGGGTTCAGTATTGCCATCATCCACCTCCTGTTTTGCAGATTTCCAATCGAGGGAAAACCGCCCCCGCATTGCCAATGACTATCCTGATAATTGGGGTTGGCCGCAGGAATATCAATCGGCCGGAGCGGTTATGTGTAGGGTGGGGGAAGCTCCCCTCGCTTGGCCCCTTCGGGATTTCCCGGCCCGTTTGCTTGGGTCGGAATCTTGGTATTTAATGGCTGGCGAAAGCCGTGGAGTTTTATTGGGCGGAAGTCATGTAGGGTGGGCACGTTTTGTGTGCCCACGCGGAATTGCTCGAACGATGCGGTTCGCTACCGTTCATCAGCATCCTACATAGGCGACTGAATCAGATCCCTGAGACAATCAGATCAATGGCATCAATAAATTCAGATCGATAATCTGAAACATTGGCAACTTCGGCGCCCAACAATGTCCTGTCTATCCCGGCAAGTTGTTGCGTGAGAGCTGCGTATTTGACGCCATCAATTTCCACGATTGGGCAAAGTTTTGTTATGACCTGCTCTTTTACTACGGAGTATTTTCCGAGCGGGACAACGATGGTTGTGCGAAGCTGGTCCAAAAGATCCGATTGAATATCGAGCAGATAGGGGAAGGTCTTTTTCGTTCTGGGATTCTTGTTTTTATAGACGGTAAACTGACTCATCAGAAGCGCCTGATGCCATCGCTAAAAACCCCCTCCTCCTCCACAAAATCGTTATAGACCTGAATCGCCTTTGCGTTTTCCTGAAGCCAGCGTTCTCTTTGTTTAATCTTTATTCGTCTGGCAAGCTCATATTCAAGTGTGGCGGAAAGATTGATATTCATCTCGCGCGCCGTTGAAAGCAAGTCGCTGTTTATTGAGACATTTGTTGGTTTCTTGGGGGCTTTGCTGTTGTAGGCTTTCATCGTCAGACTTCCGGCAAGGATACTGCGTATAGTCTATGCGCATGCCGGCTAATGATCAATAATGGGCATCTGAACACGGCATATTAGGTGGCCGGGTTAATAGGATATCCAGTAACAGGCACTCCTGCCGCTGAATAAACAAGAAAATCGACCAAAATAAGAGCCTGAATTCATGACCGAAGACAAGAACACCGCACGCATCAGCCCCTACGGGCATCTGGACATCCTCTCTCAGGCGGAGGTGAATCTGCTGGTCAAGGCCAGTGGCGCCGATGGCTGTTACGACATCTTCCGCCGCTGTTCACTGGCAGTGCTCAACGTGGGCAGCGATCTGGATGACACCAAGGAGGTGCTGGAAAAATACCGTGACTTCGACATCCAGGTCATCTCCCGGGAACGTGGCGTCAAGCTGGAGGTGGAGAACGCCCCGGCCAGCGCCTTCGTCGATGGTGAGATGATTACGGGTATCCGTGAACACCTATTCGCGGTGTTGCGCGACATCGTCTATGCACGCAACGAGATCGAACTCAGCGGCCGCTTCGATCTAAAGGATTCCAGCGGCATCACCAATGCCGTGTTTCACATCTTGCGTAATGCCAGCATCATCGAGCCACAAAGCGAGCCGGATCTGGTGATCTGCTGGGGTGGCCATTCCATCAGCCGCGGGGAATACGAATACACCAAGGAGGTGGGCCACGAGCTGGGCCTGCGTGGATTGAACATCGGCACCGGCTGCGGGCCGGGGGCCATGAAGGGGCCGATGAAGGGGGCCACCATCGGCCATTCCAAACAGCGCATCTACAGTGGCCGTTACGTCGGTATCACCGAGCCGGGTATCATTGCCGCGGAATCGCCTAACCCTATCGTCAACGAGCTGGTGATCCTGCCCGACATCGAAAAACGCCTGGAGGCCTTCGTGCGCACGGGGCATGGGCTGATCGTGTTTCCCGGCGGTGCCGGCACGGCAGAGGAGATCCTTTATCTGCTGGGCATTCTGCTACACCCGGATAACGCGGAAATCCCCTTCCCGCTGATCTTCACCGGACCGAAGAGCAGCGAGGACTATTTCCGCCAGATCCACCACTTCATCGAGCAGACCCTGGGCTTCGAGGCGCAGCAGAAGTACAAGATCATCATTGACGACCCGGCCCTGGTGGCACGGGAGATGCTACTGGGAATGGAGGCCGTGCGGCAGTTCCGTCGCGCCAATAGCGATGCCTTTTACTACAACTGGATTTTGCATATCGACCGCGAATTTCAGAAGCCCTTCGAGCCGAGCCACGAAAACATGGCGCAGCTGGAACTGCACCGCAACCAGGACAATCACCATCTGGCCGCCCACCTGCGACGCGCCTTTTCCGGCATTGTTGCCGGCAACGTCAAGGAAGACGGCATCCGTGCCATCGAGGAACACGGACACTTCGAGATCCGCGGCGATGCGGCGATCCTGCAACCATTGGACGAATTGCTCGAATCCTTCGTGCAACAGCAGCGCATGAAGCTGCCGGGCAAGCAGTATGTGCCCTGTTACAAGGTGATTCGCTGAGTTGGGGTTAGCGGGCTGTTGGCCACAAAGAGAATGCCTGATTCATTCCCTTTTACCGTCCTACCGGCGCAGGCCAGAATCCAGGAAATTCAAAGCACTGGACCCCGTGCTTTCGCCGGGGTGACGAAAGAAAATCGATCAGAGATTCCTTAATACCTATTGAAAAACGTCAAATCTCTGGATTCCGGCCTGCGCCGGAATGACGAATCTAAGCCTGCGTCTGAGCGCGTTGCTCATCCAGATACCAGTCGTAGGAGCAGTCCAGCTGGATGCGCACACGGGTGATGCCTTCAAGGCCGTCGTCGATCATGGTGGCCAACGGGGTGCGGCCATCGAGGCGTCGGTTGCGGCGGTGCAACCACATAACGGCGGCGCGCTCATTGAGCGGGTTGGCCAGACTCAAAGCCTGCGAGATACCGAGCAGATGCTCGACGCGGGTTACCACGTTCTCGTCATTGGGCAGAGTCTTGCCGTTATGGAAGCCCTGTAGCGAACGCGGCTTGGTCGCGGCGGGAAGTCCCAGCAGGTTGATTTTTTCGTGATCCCCGACGCCCCAGTGGTCGAGTAGAGAAATCATCATACTGGCCAGTGCAGCCTGTTCATCCAGTTTCTCAGTTGTCATGCGTTCCACCCCCATGAGGCCCGTTGCCCCCGTCTGTGTGCATTTATAAATCCTTGATAACGAACCAAGCCTAGCATAATTTCATACTATTTTACTAGGTTATGACTGGCGTCTCAGCGGATCCTGGCGATAACAGCCAATCAGCTGTTCATAAACTTCTGCACAATAGTGCTGCAACACATTGGGGTACATAAAGAAATACTCGCTGATCACGGCAAAGAATTCGGCCGGATGGGTGGTGGCATAGTCATCAATGCAGGCCGCCTCATGATGGAAAACCTGGTCCTGCAGGCGGGCAAAGGCCTGACTCAGCACGGTGGTCCAGCGCTGCAGGTTCATCTCCGGGTGCAATGGTGGAAAGCCATTGGCGCGTCCGTTCAACATATCCAGCTTGTGCGAAAACTCATGCAGGACGAGATTGCTCCCTGCCCTGCCGCCCGTCAGCTCCTGCGCAATACTGCCCCATGACAGGATCACCGGTCCGCGCTGCCAGGACTGCCCCATCAAGCACGCCCGCCGCAGCCGCAGCACCCATGAATGGGCGAAGCAGTTCGTCGACTACGGCGATACGGAGAATTACCGGCAGCGACTAAAGGAATTGCGCCGGGAGTTTCGTCGTTCCGAACATTGAGAGTGAACGATGCGGTTCGCTACCGTTCACCGGCATCCTACAAAAAAGGGGCTGTACCCCGCCGGAAAATGCCCGGATGAGGTACAGCCCCTGCTGGGTGCCGTCTGCTTGCTTTAAGCAGTGAGGTTACGCGGCACGAAGCTCAGACTGTTGAAGGTACTCTTGTACTTGGATTCACCCAGTTTTTTCACCTTGGCAATACCAAGCTTGTAGTTGTAGTTGCCGGTAATGATGTCCACCACCGCGCCCTGCAGCGAGTTGGTGGGTTGCCACATGTTAAGGAAGTTGGTGAACAGTACGCCCTTCTTGATCGCGGGTGTCACAAGCGCCACCGCCGTTACCGCGCCCTTGCCGAGTTCGATGTGCCCCTCTTTCATCAGGGTATCGAACTGCAGGTGGTTCTTGTAGACGCCGAGGATGGTGTCCTTGAAGGTCGGCACACGTTCGTTGTACATCATCACCAAGTCGCCCGACTCGATACCGCGCGCCGCGGCATCGTCCGGGTGGATCTCCATGAACTGGGTATCCGCCGGCCAGCGCTGGGCGATATAGGCGCGGCGTTCCGTGTCATCGAAACCCGATTGCCAGATCTCATTGATGCGGCCATTGGTGTGCCATAGCTCACCATCCTTTGGCTGCAGCCAGTACCAGTAATCGGAGATTAATGACCAGGGATGCTTCTGGAGATTGACCTTGCCGGTCTGGCTGTTGAAGTGGGTGTACTTCTTGCTATGGAAATTGGCGCCTCTTGGCCCGTCCACGCCCCACTTTTTCTCCATGTCGGCCTTGGTCAAGGTGGTGTCATGCAGGCGTTTGGTGCCATGCAGTTCGCCGGTTTCGTAGTTATAGAAGGTGGGGCCCTGAATGCCATCGGTGCCCAGGGAACGCAACTTTTCGTGCAGGGTGGTACCCTCGCGATGCGCCGCGACCTTGATCATGTGATAGGCCTTGCGGCTCTTGCGTGAGAAGCGTGACATCTCTTCCGCCACGTCGCTGGAGTTCTTCCAGTCATAGCCGTCGTAGCCCATGCGCTTGGCCATCTGGGCGATGATCCACCAATCGGGCTTGGCGTCGCCCGGGGCGTCATAGAACTTCGAGTACAGGCGCATGCGGCGCTCACCATTGCCGCGCATGAAGTCTTCCTCGCCCCAGGTGGCGGCGGGGAATACGATATCGGCAAAGCGGCTGCCGATGGGGTCACGCAGATAGATTTCGTGATTCCACACCACCATGCCACCGGAGTCGGCGCGCTTCTTCAGCGTGTCGATGATCTCCTGCTTGTCGTGCGAGCGCACCTGGTGAGGGTTGTGGGTCACCATCTGCTCGAAGGCCTGTTGCAGCCCCACGGTGCCGGCCATGGCCTGCACCCAGGTGGTGCCGATAACGTGCGCCAGACGGGTATGCCCGGATTTCAGCCAGCGGTCGGTGTCCAGTGGGCGCCGGCGTCTGCCCGGTACCTTCTCCGGTGATTTGTTGCGTGGATAGCTGCCGCCATTCTGACCACCGCGCTGGTGACCACCGAAGCGTCCCACCACCTGACCCGGCCGGCCGCCTGCGCCGCAGGTCGTCGCCAGGGAGGCGACGGCGTTGGTGTTGGATGTGCCGGCAGACCAATAGGCGCCCTTCTCAATGCCAAAGGAGGCCTTGATCCGCGAACCATCGGCCTTGGGCTTGGCCAGCCACTCGGCCGCCAGACGGATCTTGTCGGCATCGACGCCGGTGATGCGGGCGGCATTCTCCAGTTTGTACTCGTCCTGTGCCAGCAGCCACTTCTTGTAGCCCTCAAAGCCCCCGGTCTGAAACTTGCCCCAGGTGGTGCGCCACTGCCAGGGGGTGTTACGGGTGCCCTGGCCGAAACCGGAATTGGTTTCCCACTTGTTGTTGACCCACTTTTTGATCCATTCCTGATCCTGCCAACCGTTCTCGACGATGATGCGCGTGATCGCGCCCAGCAGCGGTGTATCGGTGCCCGGATAGAGGTCGAGGTGCAGGCCAACGCCCATTTTCTTGGCATAGGTCAGGCCGGCTGTCTCGCGCGGATTGATGAAGATAACCTTCATGCCACGATCGATGCCCGGCTTGATCCATTGGGTATAGATGATGGTCTTGGTTTCGTAGGGGTCGGTGCCACTGATCAACAGGGTGTCCGCCGCACCCCAGTCTTCATACGACGGGGCAAAATTGTCGAAACCGGCATCACGATAACCCGGAGTGGAGGTCGCCTTGGAGGGCGTGTCGTGCCAGGTCCAGGCCGCGGTATTGACATCGCGGAAGGAGAAACGGGTGATGGCGTACATGTTTTCCAGAAACTGGTAACCAAAAGTCTTCACAGAATAGGCATTGGCACCATGGGCCTTGATGACATGCTTGCCCACCTCGGCGGCGATATCCAGGGCGAAATCCCAAGTCACTGGTTGCAGCATGCCATTGATGCGTACCAGGGGGTGCTTGAGCCTGTCCCGTGTCGGCTTGTCGGGATTGTAGACTTTCTGCGCGATACACCCGCCGCGGATACTGGAGTCACCCTGCAGGTTGACGTACTGGGTGCTCTTGTCGGGCGTGATCACCACATTATGGGGACGCCCTTTGTGCATCACCACATTGTGCTGAGTCGGCGCCACCCAGTCTTCCATGGCGGCCGAGGGAAAGTCGATGCCGAAGGCATTTTCCGCGGCCTTGGGGCCACCGCTGGGGGTACCTACCGGCCAGCGATAGACCTTGTAGCCGCAGGCCACGATGCAATAATCGCAGGCGGTGGTCAGCACATCACAATTCTTCGGCGGCAGCGGTGCATTGTCTTCAGGGATATAATACTCGGTAGTCATAGTGACACCCTCCGGTGATTCTTTTTAGTACCTTAGAAATAATTTTCTGCGCATTTTGTAGAAAATTATTTTTTAGTGAAGGTACTTATCCTGTTTATGGGGTTACGATTCCAGCAGATTTTTGTGACGGCCAAAGATCAGCCCCATCATGCCTACGGCGTAGATATTGTCGCCATCCAGTTCCAGTAGTACCTGGGGCAGGCTTTCGTAAGCCTGGCCCGAGACCACGATGCCATGTCGTCTCAGGTCATAGGTCGACAGATGGAGCGGACACTGGCCCAGGATGCGGTGCGGGCCTTCGGCCACATAGCTGCCCTGCAGCGGGCCGCCCTGGTGAGAGCAGATATAGTTGAAGGCAACCACATCCCGCTTCGGGCCGATGCCGCCACCGGCCTGTGCGCCCGCCATCTTGACGACCATGGCGGAAGAATTGGCCAGCTCATCCGGATAATTGAAATCCACCGGCACGTTGTCTTTCAGCTCGCTGAGCTTGGCAATAAGCTTGCGGGGGTAACTCACCACCCGCGCCTGGGCCGCCTGTGCGCTGCCCGGAAATAGCGAGATGGTAATGGTGCTCGCCGCGACTGCCGTGCTGCCACTGTAAAGAAGGAACTGGCGGCGGGTGAGCATAACCTTGTTATGCACCGCGGCTGAACGTTCCTGCTTCTGCTTGTCTCTCGGTGTGCTTGTATCAGTACTCATTTCTTGCCTCCGATTTCCGTTAGGAACGGTTATTTCGCAGCCTGCGCCGCCTCGAGTTCAGCCAATGTGAACAGCGGCTTGTAGCCCGGCAGTCTGGGTTTGGCCATCATGATTTTTTCACCCGTGAAGGCTTCCAGGAAGGCCAGAAGATCCTCTTTTTCTTCATCGCTCAAATTGAGCTTGGTGATCAACGGGGTCTTGGTCTTGGGGTAGCTGGTGGTGTTGCCTTCCTCATCGAAACCGCCGCGATCATAGAAGTCGATGACTTCCTCGAGGGTATAGAACTGGCCCTGTCGCATGTAGGGTTCGGTGTAGCCGATATAACGCAAACTGGGAACCCGGAACTTGCCTTTGTCCCACTTGTTCTTGTTACGGAAGTACAGGCCGACATCGTCCTTGACCGTGCGATACAGTTCCTCGGTGGCACCCTTGGCATAGTATTCGAAGCGGAAGGTGATCTGTGCCAGTCCGTCTTCCAACCACCGCCCTGCGCGGGGGACACCGATATTGTAGTAATTTTCATTGGTAGCAAGGGCGCCATTATGACAAAGGATGCAGCGTGCCTTTCCTTCAAACAACGCCTTGCCACTCACCTGCTGCTCTGTCAGCGCGGAGCTGTCACCCAGAAGATATTTATCCAGTGGTGTATCACGCTGCACCAGGGTTCGCTCAAAGGCGGCGAGGGCCTTCCAGGCGTTGTTGATGGTGGGCCAGGGTTCACCGAAGGCCTCATTGAAGCGCTTGACGTACTCCGGGATCAGGCGCAGCCGTGCCTCCATAAGGTCATTCTCGCCGTTACCGGCGACACCGCCCTTGGCGGCGCTGGGTGCTTGCGCCTCCAGGGAGGGAACCGAACCTGCCCAGAACAACTTGCTGTAATAGGCGGTGTTGATAATGCTCTGGTTGCTGCGCCAGTGCACGGTGCCGGGATAGCCGCGGGAGATGTCTTCCGCCCAGGACCAGCCCTGCTCCGGGTCATGACAGGTGGCGCAGCTCACCGAGGCATCACCACCCAGGCGGGGATCAAAAAACAGCAGCTTGCCCAGTTCAATCTTGGCCTTCGACATGGGGTTGTCAGGCGGAATGGGGGGTTCACCCAAGGGGGCCAGGGGCGGGATCGCCGCTTCCGGGGCCTTGGCAAACGTGCCGGCCATGGCGGGGGTTGGCCCCACTTGAGACATCCCGCTTGCTGAAGCCGATGGCTTGTCGCCCATGGCCGCCGCAACCGATACCGACAGAGCCGCTGCAACTGTCGTCGCCATTATCAGAATAGACGTTTTCTTTAACGAACTCATGGCTCTCTCCTAGCGATTAGTTGGGAACATCCAGCCAATTGGCGATTACTTCGTATTCTTTCGGATACGCTTCGGTCCACACGTGCCGACTGCTGGTCAGCGGTTTGCCGGATAGCGCTAGCAGAAAGGCCACCAGGTCTTTTTGCTCCTGCTTGCTCAGGTCCAGGGGTTTCATCCTGATGTCCTTGTTGCGGTCGTTATCACCACCACGGTTATAAAAGGCCACGACTTCCGGCAGTGTCTTGATCATGCCGTTGTGCATGTAGGGCGCGGTGTATTTCAGCTCCCGCAGACTGGGCGTAATGAACTTGCCTATGTCCGACCCATCCGCCTTGTGCTTCTGGATGTGGGCACCGGGGTCACGCTTGAGGTTCATGTAATTCACGATACCCATGAAATCGGCATAGCCAATGAAGGCCTGATGGCGCGCGGGATCGAGAAACACGTCAAAGTTCTCCTTTACGCCGGTGTTATATGGCTGGCCGTCGGTGAACATGGGGCCGTTGTGACAGGCGATGCAGCCCGCCTTGCCCTTGAACAGTTCCAGGCCGTGTTTTGCACTGGCCGACATCTGGCCGTCATCAAAAGGCGCCCCTTCCGAGTTCAGGGTCTTGAGGTATTCAGGGATGGCCTTGCGGGCGCCGCCATTGGACGGCTCACCCAGCCCCGCATCCTTGAACATCTTCACATACAGAGAGTCCTGCTTAAGACGCTCCTGCATGATGCGCATGTCCATGTTCATGATGTAAGATTCGGTAATCATGCCGCGGGTCACATCATTGAGGTTGGTGCCGATACGCCCGTCATGCATCCACACCGTTTTATGTGCGGCGTTGATCACGCTGGGGGCATTGCGGAAATGCTTGTTACCGGGATAACCCTCGGACAGGGCGTCCGGATTGGCAAAGCCATATTCCGGCTTGTGACAGGTTCCGCAGGAGATGGCGGCATCTCCCGACAGACGCTTGTCAAAGAACAGACGCTTGCCCAGCTCTGCCCTGGCCTTGTTGACTTTGAGGGTCGCTAGCGGGCCAATATCATCGCCTGCTATCGCGACTGGATTCGCCAATATCAAACCCATACCCAGGGCTGTTACGAGGAAACCCCTTTTATTCATAAATGGTCTTGTGGTCATTATGCCGGCCATTACTATTCCTCCTCAATTGATTGCGGGCCTCGCCCATGCCCTCAGGGCGAGGACGCATAGTAAATCGATTAAAATCCCTATCTGAACAGGGGGATTGCACAATGCAGGCCAAACTGGCCATATTACATATTTTCATTTTAAAACATTGGCTTACAGTACATATGTCGAATGTTTCACGGAACAATTTATGAACGCTTTGTTCTATGGAGTCAACCGCAGAGACGACTTTGTTCACCCCTCCACGAAATAGCAGGGATATGGGCTGGGATGTCTGTGCAACACGGATCTCACCAGAACGCATGGCAGTCAGCTCACCCGTGTAGTGTCCTGTTACTTGCTTGTGTTTTGTCATAGCTCCCCTACCCGGATGTCACCTTGGCCTATGCCCTGGATCAGGCTGTGGCCCTATCAGACAACAGCCTTTCTTTGCCTGCGAACCAACAGCAGACCCATCAGGAATACACCACCGGCAATACCCAGTGGCAAACCATAAACCCTCACCGGATCGACTTCGGCGGGCAGTACCAGCCAGTACCAAGTGGTCAAGGTATGCTTCGACCCGGCCTCACCATTGCTGCCATCCCAGTCGGCGAAGGACACCGGAATAAAGTCACCCTCATTAAAGCTCACATCGCCACTGTCACCCCCGTTGCGAGGACGTTTCATCAGCACGCTCCACTGACCATTGTCCCAGCGGCTCTGTACCGAAAGACTGTCATCACCCTCTCGAGGCACTATTTTCTGGTTAGGCCCGGAGGCATCCAGCAAGGCACCCCGGGATGCCACAGCGGGTTCCACGCTGCCGGCATTCCAATACCACATGGTGGTGGGATGGGCGCCATCGCCATGGCGGAACAGGGGCTTGACCACCACGGGCTTGGTCTTGAATGAATCCTGTTTGGGGAACTGGATCGCAAGGGCATCGGAATACAGGGTCAGCTTACTGTCCTGTATCTGTGTCGACACGGCTTCCCCCGGACGGCTGTCGGTACGATCATCCACTTTCATTAAGAAGGCGATCTCATCCGCGTTGTACAATACCTGCACCGTAATCGAGTCATTCAGTGGCGTAAACAGCCGGTCTTCCTTAATGATGTTGGGCACCAGAGGCAAGGTCACTGCAGGTGCCGTGTCCCACACCTCATCGGTCAAACTATCCGGCAAGGCACCCTCGATCTTTGCGGCACGCACTACCGGCTCATCACTGGGGGCAGCGGATTTGTTGCGCAGGCTGTAGACGTAATTGGCAATGTGCCAGCGATCTTCCAGGGAAACGGGATCCTTGTTGCCCTCCTCCGTCGCCCGGTGTGCCGGCATGGGTGTGCCCGGCACACCGATGGACAGACGTGTATAGATGTTTTTAATGGTCTGTTCACGGACCTTCTCATCCTCGCCAGACACATTGGTGACACGCCAGGTCCAGGGTTTGGTGAGGTTGCGCGGCCAGAGCCGGTTACCCCAGTCATCCTTCAGTTTTTTACCGGAGGTAATATTGCCGCGACCGGTAATGCCGTGACACTTGCCGCAAACCTTTTCAAAAACGGGTTTACCCTTGGCCACGGACTCTTCACTGAAAGGAATCTGCGATGCAACGGGTTCCGTGTTGGTAATCTTTTGGTAATCCGTTTTCAGATAGCGACCGTCATCATCGAAGAACTCATCATCGGCGTCTTCCGGCGCCCAGGCCGCGGTGGTGTCAAAACCCTTGATCACGGGAATCAGGCTACGAATCTGCTTGTCGCTCAACAACGTGCTCCACGCCGGCATCGCCGTCCCGTTCAGGCCATGTTTAATGGTATTGAACAAATCATCATCACTTGGCAGCTCGGTGCCCGGTGAGGTCTTGTATTTGAACAGCGAGAGGGTAAAGTCACGCGGCTTGGGATACATGAGATCGGTGGCAACACCATCTCCCGCCCCCTGCTCGCCATGGCACACCTGGCAGCGTTGCACATAAACGTCGACACCCATTTGTTGCTTATGGCGCGCACTGACCTTGGACGCCATGCCACTCACCACCTTGGAGATTTCCGCATCCCACATGCGTGGCACCTGGCCGACATAGTCATAAAGAAAGGTAATCACTTCCCAGGTCTCATTCTCGTTCAGCATCTCGTGCCACACGGGCATGGCGGAATTCCACGGTGTACCCTCTTTGGGCAGGCCCGGGCCACCGGTCGAAATACGCCAGAACAGATAGGCCTCCTGCAACTGGGCAATGGTACCGACATCCTGGAAGTTGGCCGGCTGGGGACTGAAGCCCAGGGCATAATGACCCTTACCGTCCAACAGATCGCCATGACAGAAGAAACAGTTTTTGTAATAGACATCACGCCCCGCCTCGACGATCCCTTCATAGGCCTCCCAGCCTTTGTCCTCATCTTCGGCCATGGTTTTCAAAACCTGTTCGCGCAGCGGATTTTCCAACTTGGACAAATTGTGGCTTTTGCCGAAGACTCGTAATGAGCCCGGCGGCGCGGGATGTACTTGGCGCAGTTCCACTGGCGCATCCATGGAGGGCTTGACAAAGCCATAGGTGGTATAACCAACGAGGGCCGGGATGGCGAGCAGGAAACCCCAGCGCACAATCACCAGTCTTGGCTCTCTGAGCACCGCCAGGATCGGTGAATTGAATTCTTTCCAGCGCGCCTCATCAAAGGAAAAATACAACAATACACTGACAATGGTAATGATCATGTACTGCACCATCAGCGAACTGGGCAGCAAGGGTGGAAAGGCATTATCAAAAATCAGGTAGGCGATAATGACGACCAACACAGCCTGCCAAAAAGCGGGAATTTTAATGCCTTTCATCATTCACCCCGTACCAATAATATCGATTTATAGATTTTTTCTTCACCAGCCCTGCGGACACCTGCATTTATCGAGACACTCATTACTTACGTTCCATCAGGAAAGTCACCAGCGCATCCAGCTGTGCATCGCTCATTTGTTCGGAAAAGTTAGGCGGCATCACCCCCGAGGGAAAGCCCTTGGCAATAACGGCATTGGGGTCGACAATACTCTGACGAACTTGCCCGGCATCCAGTCGTGCCCCCACATCATCCAGGCCGGGGCCAATCTTTCCGCCACTTCCCCAAATGATGTGGCAGGCCTGGCAGCCAAACTGGCCGATCACTGCCTTGGCACTACTGCTATCGCCGCCATCATCTCCGTCTGTCGCATGAGTGTCCGGCAGGGATGCCGCGATAGATTTCTTACTGTCCACCAAATAGTCCACCAATATATCCAGCTCCTTCACCATCATCTGCTCGGCGAAGTCCTGCGGCATCACACCGGGCGGGAAGCCCTCGGCAATCACCACATCAGGGGTGATAATGCCCTGACGGATTTCTTCGCGGGTGAAGCGAGCAACCATCTGATCCAGGTCGGGGCCGAGATCCCCTCCGCTGCCCAGTATTTTGTGGCAAGCCTGGCAACCATACTTGGCGACTACCTCTTCAATTGTGCCCGCGGGTCCAGCTGCTTCCGGGCTGGCGGTTTCCATCGCCGGCGCCTCTGTGGGAAGCGTCACCGTCACATCGTGTCCATCCTTGGCCTGAAGGAAGGCAATGATGGCATTGATCTCTATTTCCGAAAGCTCAATCGGCGGTTTATCGACCGCCGGCATGGGTGAAATGGTGTCGTTACTTCCCTTCTTACCGAAGCCCTTCACCACGTAGATACCGGGATCGACCATGGATTCATGCAGGTAGGATTCGGCATCAGTGGCTGAGCCCTTGTAGCGCTCATCCTGCATATGCTGGTTGGCCACCTCCACCATATTGATCGCCAATATATCCGGGGCGCGGCCGAGATCGTTATGGCACAGGGCACAGGTTCCCTTTCCTGAAAAGAGGGTCTCACCCAGGGCGGCATAAGATTCCACGGTCAACGCCCCCAGATCCACTTTCTGCTCGACAGGGGCCTCACCTTCCACCTGTGGCAACAGGTTGGCGACCAGGGTGAACAACAGTGCCAAGGCCAGACTGAAGCCCATACTTTTTGCCAGCACACCGCGAGGGGCTTTTGTCTTGTTGCTCATGCGGCCTCTCCTGCCTTTTTAGTCACCGACAATGGTGGCGCCTGTTTGGTATTACTGAGATTGGCGATCCAGAAGATAAACAGGACAAAGAGTACAAACATGACAGTAACAATCGTCATCATATTTCCCGCATAACCAATAGTGGGGATAAAATTGTCCGGCGAGTTGTCCTTCATTACGGTATACACATGCCAGTGGGTACGCACCGAAGAGCGCACATACCCCATCAGCGCCATCAACCAGGTAAAGGCGATGGGCAGTGCAAACAGGGCGTACTGGGAACGGTTGCTGACCTGGCCCCAGAAGGATGGCAGGGTCTTGGCCTTGCGATACATGAAGGCATCGATCACGACTCCACTGATAATGACCACCAGGGTGGACACCACCTGCGTAACACTCGCCCCGACCTTGTACACGGTGTTGGTGAAGTAACCGTAATAGACACCGGCAAAAATGATATTGACGATAGCCACGACATAGATTGCCACCATCAGGGCATTGCCGGCCTTCTCCCACGAGACCGTGGCGACCTTGTCCGAGCGCCGGTAAATCTGGAAGGACAGAAAGGTGAAAATGAGCATCAGATTCACGGCGATGTTCTTGGCCGGCATGATCCCCAGTGGTCCCAGCAAGTGATGATGGCTACCACCCAAGGCGGCGATTTCACCCGAGGTAAGGATCAGGGTATGCGGCGTCACCCAGATCAGGAAACAGATGACCAGGACGACGGCGATATATTTGATCATCCCCTGGTAACGCTTTGATCCTTCGGTGCGTGACATGCCAGACCACAAATAGTAGTTACCCGCCATGAGGATGGTGCCGATCAATACTGCCTGAACGATAAACAACCAGGCCAGAATGCCACCCATGGCGGTAATGCCCATCTGCTGCGAATAGGCGTAGATCTCGGCCATCAGCCAATAACCGGCGAAGGGCAAGGGCAGGAAGGCGAGGATGGCGATGAAGTTGGAGGTGTAGCCCATCCAGTCATAATGCGCGCGGTCCTCGGCGGTTCGGGCGGCCAGACACTTGTAGGCCGCATAGGCTCCCACCACCGCGCCGCCGAAGGCAATGTTGGCGATAAACCGATGCAGATTGATGGGGTTCCACAACGGCCCCTTCATGACCTCCCAGATATTGCCGATGACCGCGCCGACCTCATTGACCCCCGAGGGCGCCATCATGAAGGTGGCCCAGGAGTTGGCCATCACCATCAACGTAGCGCCGACACCATTCAATAACAGACCCAGGGAAATATGTACCCACTTGGCGTTGCCATAGCGCATGGCATCCCAGCCGTAGTAATAGATGTAAAGCAATATGCTTTCCATGAAGAACAGCATGGCGTAAACCAGCATCTGTGCGCCGAAGGCCTGCATCAGATAGGCCATTAAATCGGGATAAAGCAGGAATAACGCTAACGCCAGGGTGCCACCGAACAGGGCCGTGATGGAATAGGCGGTAATGCTGATCTTCATGAACTCGTGGGCCATGTCGTCATAGCGCGCATCACCGGTGGATCGGCCCAGCAGTTCAATCACCAGCACAAAAAGCGGCACCGCCAGCACCAGGGCGCCGAAAAATAAATGCATTTGCGCGATGATCCAGACAATGGAGCGGCTACTGACGCCGACATCGGGATAATCCTCACGGCCAGGCCGGGGGGCCGGTCTCAGCTGAAATTCCTGCGCAGAATCAGCACTCTCTGCCGTGGCCACTTCCTCTGCGGCAACTTCACTCGCCACGGCCTCGGGCAACCAGTGAGTCGGCGCCATGTCTCCTGACCATAAAAAACCCAGTACGGCGACCACCAACAGAGACAGCAGTATCGGTGACGAGAAATTTCTTGTTTCCTTCATGCCGCTATCTCCACAATCTTGAGTCGGGTGTTAAGTACGGCGCCTGGAGGTAGAACCCCAGCACATAGAACCAAAGTTTTCATCGTCATGATTTACTGTGACGGTGTTAAATCAAGATTCAGAGGCAAGCCCTGCACATTCATGATCAAGTGATCCAATCCATAGAAAAGGATCAGCACCACGGTGAAGGCGATTAACCAGATTTGTAGATTCTTTCCCATTTGCTTCTCTTGATCTTTACGCGTGAAATATTCCGTCCGCCATAACATGGCGAACACGAATTCTGTTCTCAATCAACGTCAACCGTGATGTATTTCAGCACCGCCGGAATAGATTAGCAGCCACCAGAAAAACACCAGCATCAGAACCAGGATGGTCCAGAACAATTTGGGACCCCAGGTGGTGCCGTCCTGTAACTCCGTGGCCTGGGTCTTGTCTTCTTGCTTCCCCGATGCAGTCATGTCGTCTCCACTCGTCGTCGCTACTTAAACCTGCCGCATTGCCGGGAAAGTCCGGAAGTCGTTATTTTCAGCAGACCCATTCGTCACAGTTGATCCATCTGCCCGAGACATAGCAACATCCAGGCCATCTCGTCCATAGCGGTTGAAAACACACTGATAGTGCGGCCTTGGTGTTCATTGCCCTGTCCAACAAGCCCTGGCCTGTGGGCCTGAGGCAGGCAAAAAAATGAATACAACGTTCATTTGCGAGGGATGGCCGGAACAAAATGATGCATTGGGCACAACGAGTGATATATTGAACGAATCATTCACTGCCAACCTGGCATACCCTACGAATTAAACGTTGCGTTCAACTCCAGGACCGATGTTCGTGTCGCAACGGCCTATAAACCAACCGAAGGCCCATACAAGACGGGAATGGAATCCGCTTTTCAGGGCTATATCAGAACTTGGTACGGCTTCTGCTATCCACAAGCTAACGCGATGTGAAACAGCGTCCTGAAACCGGAACACATGCACTTTCTATCTTCATGGGATATCAACGTGACCAGTATTCAAAAACCAACGGATTCAAAACGAGATATGGCTGACAAACAAGACGCAGTGCAAGCCCTCCGCAGGCTGCTCAGCAAGGGCGATGAACTGGATCGTTGTTGCGCCTGCCGCTCCCTCGGCGTACTGGGGAGCCGTGATGCCGTACAGGCACTGGTCAAACATCTGCGCGATGACGATATCGATGTGTGTATCGATGCCGCTGAATCCCTGGGACTGCTGGATGATCCGACCGCCGTCGCACCCTTGATCGAATCCTTGCACAATGACTCCGATGGTGAAATCAGGGTCTCCGTCGTCGAGGCACTGGGACGCCTGGGTGGAGAACAGGCCACGTCAGCGCTGCTGTCACTGCTGACATCCGTGCCGGAAGATACCGACTGGGACGATGATGATGCCTGGGACAGCAACTGGGACGTCCAGCGCAAGGCCGTGCAGGCATTGGGTTACCTGCATGTCGCCGAGGCCGTTGCCCCCCTCACCACGCTGCTGGACGAAGAAGACGCCCTGGTCGACGAAACCGACGTCCTGCTGGCCCTGGCGCGGATTGGTGATGCCGGTGAAGACATCGTCATCCAACGCCTGCAGAACGGCACGACACGTGAACGCCGGCGTGCGGCCCATGCCTTGGGCCAACCCTGCTCCCCCACCGGCGCCCGTGCCCTGGGTCGCGCCTTGCGAGATCCGGAACCGGAAGTCCGCGCCGTCGCCGCCGAAGCGCTCGCCAATAATGGCCAGGGCCGCTACCTGGGCGCCCTGCTCCTGCTGTTGCGTGATCCCGCCGACGAAGTGCGCGAAATCGCCCTGAAGATGGCCAGCAAGCTCAGTTCACAGGTCAATGCCGAACTCGATGTACAACAGCTGTTGCCCCTGTTGGGCGATCCCAGTGCCAGGGTGCGCGCCGCCGCGCTGCACGCCTTGCAGGGACACTTGCCCGACCCGCTTGATGCCGAAACCCGGGCACGCCTGGTCGGCTTGCTGAGCGATTCCGAGCCCATGGTTGCCACCGCCGCCCTCCCTCACGCTCCCCGTCTGGAGGATCCGGACGTCGATGCTATCCTGCTCGGTCTGCTGGCCGATGAACAACGGGATCCCGCCGTTCGACAGCAGGCCGCACTGGCCCTGGGCAATCGCCCACAAACCTCAGAGGAAGTGCTCACGGTCCTGGACAACGCGATCAATGACCATGAACCTGTGGTGCGCTGGGCGGCATTACAGGCCCTGATGGCCTGTCATAAAAAACAGCCCGATACGACCACTTCCGATGCAGCCCCCGACACAGCACTTGATACAGCTCTCGATACAGTTTTTGATACAGAGAAAGAGAAGCCCGCTGAAGCAGAAGACGAGCCCGCCGCCCCGCTGGCCCGCATTCTCGCCGCATTGCATGGCGAAGCGGGCATGGTCACAACAACGCTTGCATCTGCCGAAAGCAGCAGCGGAGACGATCCAATCCCCGAGTCAACGGACGAGACTTCCGTCGACGTTTCTGACGCCCAAGAAGAAACCGATGCATCAAGCATCAATGAGACCGCACCGGCATCGACCCTCGACGCCATCATGCTGGCCAATACAGAATACGAGCAACTCGACGAAAAGAAAAAAACCATCACCACGGATGTACTGCCCGAACTGCCAGCCGAGGAAACCGAAGCCTTCCAGGACTTCTATGACATCCTCGCCCGGCAGCGGCATAACAAGAAAAAGTTCTACCGTGGCAAGAATATCGATATCGAGGCCGATATCCGCCTGCTCAGCGCCCGCGTCCTCGGCGAGTGCAGCCAGCCCGAGGTGGTCGAGGTACTGAAAAAGACCATGCTTGAGGATAACCCCGAACTCCAGCAGGAAGCCGTTGACGCCCTCGCACGCCTGGTGCCGGGTACCCCCGGGTTGACAGAAACACTGGGACCACTGAACAGCCTTCTGCATATGGGGGCATCCGAACTACGGGTCGCCAGCGCACGCGCACTGGGCGCCCTCGGCAACCTGCCCTGCCTGCCCAATCTGCAGGAAAGCCTGCAGGATGAAAATCCTCTGGTACGCAGTCAATCGGTCATGGCCATAGCGCAGATACTGGAACGACACGCCGGCAAGCTGTCATGGGAACAGCACGCCGACACGCATACCGCCATCCCCGTCGCCAGCGCACGGGCACAAGAAGAGGCCGATACCATCGAACAGACATTGCACGCCCTGTCCGAACATCTGGCCGACAGTGATGTGGGCGTCAGCAAGGCCGCCGCTCTGTCGCTGGCAAAACTAAACCCGCTTCTGCCCGGCGGCAAGACCCGTGATGACATCATTGAGCGTCTTATTACCGCCGGCTTTGTCGGCGAGGGACGGCAAGCGCGGGAGATGGGCCAGGCCTTACGCGCCCTTGACCCCGGCATGGCCAGCGACACACTGATACACCACCTGGATACCTTGCCATCGAGTATGGAACGACGATTTGTGCTGGAAATGCTGGAAGAAGTCTTCCGCCCATCACAGGCCGCATAGCGACCCGGGACAGTCAACCCTGATAACGAAAATCCTGAATAAATAGCAAACCCCTCAACAACCCTGAAACAGAGCAAGCTGAAAGGAGCCACACATGAATAAGGCACTCACGGTATTTACCCTATTTGCAGCAGCCAGTCTTCCGTTAACGGCCGCAGCCTACAAGGTCGTGGATGTTGCCAACGGCGGCACCATCACTGGAAAAGTGAATTTTTCGGGAACCGACCCGGCGCCAAAAATCTACGCCATCACCAAGGACACCGATGCCTGCGGTACCGGTGATCGTGAAATTGATTTTGTCCGCGTCACCAATGGCGCCCTCAATGACACCGTGGTCTATCTGAAAAAGGTAAAATCCGGCAAGGATTTTTCGGCCGACATCAATAACCTCGAGGTCAACCAGAAGAAATGCGGCTTCATTCCCTTCCTGTCGGTGATGAAAAACAAAGACAAATTAGCGGTGCACAACTCAGACCCGGTGCTGCACAATATCCATACCTACGAACTTATCGGTAAGGCGAGAAAGACCGTCTTCAACATCAGTCAGCCACCGGAACTCACCGTCATCAAGAAGACCGTCAAGCTCAAGCGTGGCGCTGCCATGAAGCTGGAGTGTGATGCCCACGACTTCATGCACGGTTATGTCTTCGTGGCCAAAAACCCCTACTTTGCCGTCGTTAAAGAGGACGGCAGCTTCGTCATCGACAATGTCCCCCCCGGCAACTACAAGATTGCCGCCTGGCACGGTCTCCTGGGCGAACAAAAGGGCAAGGTCACGGTGGATGCCGGCGGCAAGACCTCCATCGATTTCACATTCAAGGGCAGATAATCGCTGGGATCTCTGAATGGATCTGGGCATGACAGGCTGCATGTCCACGATCCATGCCCGCCTCCTTAAACTGCTCAAGATCAAGTAACACATTGATATTTCAAGAGGAAAATAAATCTCATGGCAAGCTACCGACTTCCCTTCCTGGGCCGGCGTCAGGCCACTGGTTTTGACTATCTGGCACTGGTCGGTTTCTCAATCAACATGGCCGTGGTCGCAGTGATTGTCGCCCACTGGCTATCAAACCCATGAAAAGCACCCCTTAATTCTACCGTTTTGGCAGACATAATTTGCCCTCAAAAGCGCTTTTTCACCGCCAAAATGGATCTATGTCAAAGAAAAACAGCACGATGCGACGGAAAATGGTATCGATGAAAGTCATGAAAAACCACTGAATGACCTTCATCAAGAGCCTGTTGCACGGCCGGATTTGACATTAATTCACACAGGGCAAGATGGATGAATACGATGAATGCACAACTGCAAACCCGCGTTAAACCCAGCACAGAAGAACAAGGGCCACTGCCGCTTCCCGAGTACCACCACATTCTGCTGGCGGTGGACTCATCGGATCACTCCAACCGCAGTCTGCAGGATGCCGTGCAACTGGCCGGCCTGTGGAACGCCGACATCACCGGCGCCCACGTCTACGCCGCCAAACTGCACGATGTGCGTTTCCGCCAAATGGAAGGTGGGCTACCCGAGCAATTCCGCGAAGAAGATGAACTGGAAAGACAGCGCGATGTGCACGATGACCTCATCACCCGCGGGCTGTCCATTATTACCGACTCTTACCTGGATCATTCCGAACGGCAATGCCAGACGGCAAACCTGACCTTCAAACGCTGCAGCCTGGAAGGCAAGAATTACCGGGAACTGGCGGCTGAAACCAATAATGGCCAATATGATTTATTGGTTCTGGGCGCACTGGGCTTGGGCGCCGTACAAGGCAGCCGCGTGGGTACCGTGTGTCTGCGTGTGGTACGTCGCAGCAATATCGACACCCTGGTCATCAAGGAGCCCGGCCGTTCCATCACTGACGGGCCGATCGTGGTGGCCGTTGATGGCTCCAGCCGGGCCTATGGTGGATTGCTGACGGCATTAGCGCTGGGGGAACAATGGCAGGTGCCGGTCAAGGTCATCGCCGCCTTCGACCCCTACTATCACTACGTTGCCTTCAATCGCATTGCCGATGTGCTCTCGGAAGAGGCTGGAAAGGTGTTTCGTTTTCAGGAGCAGGAAAAGCTTCACGAGGAAATCATCGACTCGGGTCTGGCAAAAATTTATCAGGGTCATCTGGAGATTGCCGAGAGCATCGCCCGCGACCACGGCTTCGAGCACGGCTTTGAAACCAAACTTCTGGATGGCAAACCTCACGACGCCATCGAGAAATACCTCAAAGAGGTGAACCCTTCTCTGCTGGTAATCGGCAAGCTGGGCATCCATGCCGACGCCGATCTCGACATCGGCGGCAATACCGAAAACCTGCTCCACAACACCGGCTGCGCGCTGCTAATCAGTCAGCGGGAATTCCAGCCGCGAGTGGAAGTCATTGCCGAATCCACCACCTCCTGGACCACCCAGGCGGAAGAACGCATGGCCAGGGTACCCGAGTTTGTGCAGGGCATGGCGAAGATGGCTATTCTGCGTTATGCCCAGGAACGCGGTCATACCGTCATTACCGAAAGCATTGTCGAAGAAGCCACCGCACAGCTATGCCCCGGCCACGCCAAAGAGGCCATGGCGGATATCGTCGCCGCCCACGACGCTGGCGAGCTGGCGAGAAAACCCATCGAAGAGCTGGTCATGCGCTGGTCGGACGATGCCACGGCGCGCCTGTTGACCATCGACGATTTGCCGCTGCGCGGCAACCTCAGCATGCGGGCGGAGAAAAAGGCCCGGGTCGAGGGTGCTGAGCGAGTGGAGCTGGTACATATCGCGGCCTTCCTCGATATGCCTGAGCTGGTGAAAGACACCAACCCGCCTCCCGTCGAGGAAACAGTGGCAGCCGAGCCCCGGGCCGACGAGGCACTGAACTGGAACGCCGCCGCCCTTGCCCGCCTGATGCGGGTGCCCGAAGGCTTCATGCGTGATGCCTGTAAGCAACGGGTCGAAGAATACGCGCACGAAACAGGCGAAACCGACATTACCCTGTCGGTAGCCGAAGCCGGCCTGCAACGGGCGCGCGAGACGATGATGGCGCAGATGAAGGCCGAACCCGGCAGTGTCCCCGAGGCCGTCGCCAACGCCAAGCCCGGCACCTGCCCGTTCGGCCACAGCGCCACGGAAGAAACCGCCGAGGACAGCGCCACCCCCTGGAGCGAAGAGGCGAAACAGCGTCTGCAAAAGGTGCCCGAAGGCTTCATGCGCGACCTCACCCGCCAGCGCATCGAGGCCTATGCGCAGCGCAACGGGATGACGGAAATCACCCCGCAGCTGATCGCCGAGAAATACCGCGAATGGGGCGATGGCTCGGAAAAACTGCAGCGCCAGCTCGACTGGAGCGACGAGGCCCTGCAGCGCATCGAGCGTATCCCTGACTTCGTGCGCGGCATGGTGGTGAAGGAAGTGGAACGTTGCGCCCGCGAGCAGGGCATCGACACGGTCACTCCGGCATCCCTCAGCAAGGCCATGGGCCGCTGGGAGGACATGGGCCAGTTCCATTCCGAGTCCAACCCCGATCTCTATAAAGGCTGACACGATGTCCGACAACGACCTCTTCCTGCTGGCCATCAACCTGACCCGGCGTTGCAATCTGGCCTGTGACCACTGTTATCTCGACGCCAACACCCTGCAAAATGGCAGCCCCGACGAACTGAGCCGCGAAGAGGTCTGCCACCTGCTCGATGACATCGCCGCGCGCGGCACCGATGTGATGGTCGTACTCACCGGCGGCGAACCGCTGATACGCCCCGATCTGGAGCTTCTCATCAACCATGGTAGTCGCCTCGGCCTGTCCATGGTGGTGGGTACCAATGGCGTCATGCTCACCGACAAACGTGTGCAATCGCTCAAGCTCGCCGGCGCCCTGGGCATGGGTATCAGTGTCGATTCACTCGATCCCCACCAACACGATCAATTCCGCGGCCGCAGCGGCGCCTGGGAAAAAACCCTGGCCGGTATCGAGGCCTGCCGCCGTCACGACCTGCCCTTCCAGGTGCACTTCTCCGTCACCGAGGCCAACGCCAACGAGGTGCCGGCGATGATCGACTTCGCCCGTGCCAGCGGCGCACGGGTGTTGAACATCTTCTTTCTGGTCTGCACCGGGCGCGGCGAATCCATGTCCGACATCAGCCCCATCACCTATGAGCGAGTATTGAATCAACTGGTGGCGGCGCAGAGCGAAAACCACGAGCTGATGATCCGCGCCCGTTGTGCGCCACACTTCAAGCGCATCGCCTATGAACAGGATCCCCAGTCCCCCCTCACCCGGGCCGAGGGCTACGAGGGCGGCGGCTGTCTGGCGGGCATTCATTACTGCCGGATTACTCCCGAGGGCGATATCACCGCCTGCCCCTATATTCCCGACAGCGAGGGCAATATCCGCGAAACCCCCTTCTGGCAGACCTGGGAAGAGTCACCGACCTTCGCCTCGTTGCGTGATCCCTCGTTGAAGGACAAGTGCGGCCAGTGCGAATACCAGAAACTGTGCGGCGGCTGCCGCGCCCGGCCGCTGGCAATGGGTGGCAACCTCATGGACACCGACCCCTGGTGCAGCTACCTGCCGCAGGGCGGCAAGGTAATCCAACCATTAGTAGAGACCCCCTCGACCATCACCTGGTCGCCGGAGGCCGAACAACGCCTGCAGCGCATCCCCTCCTTCCTGCGCAAGATGGTGAAGAAGCGCACCGAGGCCCATGTGCAGGAGTTGGGTGAACAGCAGGTCACCGTGGCGCACATGTCCACCCTGGCCGCCAAGCGTTTCGGCGATGCCGGACCGCTGGGCATGCCCGATCAGGCCGCCGCCAAATCCCCCTTCGACGAGGCTAGCAAGGAACTGCCCTGGAGTCAGGAGGCGCGTGAGCGTCTGGCCGGCATGCCGGCCTTTTTGGCCGAGGGCGTGCGCGCCGTGGCCGAGGACGTGGCCCGCGCCGAGGGTCGTCTGGAGGTCAACATCAAGCTGCTGGACCGGCTGGAGGCCGAGGACCGGCAGGTGCGCCGGTTCGACTGGTCCAGCGAGGCCGAGGCTGCAGTGGAGGAATGCTTGGCCGACAAGCCCCCCCAGGTGCGCATGTTTGTCGCCCCGGCGCTGGAGGCCGAGGCCGAGCAGATCACCAAGAAACGTCGTGCGACCACGGTGGCAGCAGAGGACGTGCAGCAGGCCATGGCCGTCTTCACCGGTGGCGTGGAATGGTCCGATGAGGCCGCCAAACGGGTCGCCAGTGCCCCTGATTTTGTCCGTGCCGGTATCAAAAAGGCGGCTGAGTTCAACGCCCGCCGGGAAGGTTTGGATGTCATCGGATCCACCGACCTCACACGATTCCGCAATCGCGCCATGATGCGCGCGGTGCAGCGCATGAAGGGCTTCGGCATGACCGAACTGAGCTTTGACGCCTTCGATATCGCCAAGGTCAAGGTGCCGCGCCTGAAGGAAAACCCGGAGGCGGTAAAGCGCTTCAGCAGCATCCGCGAGTTTGTCGATGCACGCGAACACCCCGGAGAACTGCTGGGGCAGGAGCTGCTGGCGGAGATGAAAGAAAAGTTGAAAGGTAATGTTAAATGAATATGCCGGTAGGTTGGGGTGAGGTACGAACCCCAACAGCGGCAGTTTGCCAAAACCTCGATTGTTGGGGTTCGTACCTCACCCCAACCTACAACTAGAAGTAAAACATGACCGACACAGACGTACTCATCATCGGCGGTGGAATCTCCGGCCTCGCCACGGCTTGGTGGCTGGCCCAGGCGGGTGTCTCTGTGCAGGTGTGGGAGGCCGACAAGCGCATCGGCGGCAAGATAAAGAGCCGCCAGCAGGATGGCTACCTCACCGAGCAGGCCGCCTCGCTATTGATGAATTTTCGCCCGGAAGTCGCGCAACTGGTGCACGCAGCGGGGCTGGACGAGGTCAAGACCCGGCGCATCTCCCAGGCCCAGGCACGACGCTATCTCCTCCACCGTGGCCAACTACAGGCCTTGCCGATGCGAATCGGCGGCATGTTGACCTCGCCCCTGTGGAGTCTGCGCGGCAAATTACGCCTGATGCTGGAGCCCTTCATCCCCGCCGGTAGCCACGATGACGAATCCGTCAGCCAGTTCATCCGCCGGCGGCTGGGCAATGAAATGCTGGAAAAGGCCATGGAACCCTTTGTCGCCGGCACCCTGTCGGCAGACCCGGATCTGGCCAGCGCCGGCGCCACTCTGCCCCGTCTGACCACACTGGAACGCCACTTCGGCTCCATCACCGCCGGTGTGGTGGCGCATAAACTGCTGCGCCGCCGCACCGCTTGCAGCACCGATACCTTTTCCTTCCGCGGTGGCATGAGCACACTGGCCAATACCCTGGCATGCACACCCGGCCTGCAGATCCTCTCCAACCGTCGCGTGCAGGAAGTGGCGCCCTGCCGGAATGGCTGGCGTGTCACTGCGGCAACCCCGGACGGAGAACGCAGCCTCACCGCCACACACGTCATCATGGCCACACCGGCACCGGCGGCGGCAAACCTGCTGGCATCGGTGGACAAAACCCTGGCATCGCTACTGGATGAAATCCGCTATGCGCCACTGGCGGTGTTACACATGGGGCTGGAACGCGCAGATATCGAACACCCACTGGACGGCACCGGCTTCCTCACGCCACGATGCGAGCAGCAACCCTTTTCCGGCAATCTGTGGATGAGCAGCCTGTTTGCGGATCGCGCCCCGCAAGACAAGGCCCTGCTCACCACCTACCTTGGCGGTGCCCGCCAACCCGAGGCCGCCGCCTGGAGTGACGCCCGCCTGGTCGACGAGAGCCTGCGTGCGCTGACACCGCTGCTGGGACTGAAGGGCAGTCCTGTGATGGTGCGCATCGATCGCCACGCCCAGGCCCTGCCCCTCTACCATGGTGCCCATATGGCGCGGGACCGGAGTATCAGCCAGCAACTGCGCGCCTTGCCCGGTCTGCATGTCGAAGCCAATTATCGGGGTGGTGTATCCGTACGTGATCGCATTGCCCGTGGCCGCTCATTGGCGCGCCACATCTGCACACAATTGCAGACAAATACGCGGGGCCTGTCAGCGGATACCCTGATTTCACTGCCCGCGAATCGTTAATCGTCAAAACCGCCAGCAGGGTATTGCGGGCGTTGCGGATCTTGCCAATAGCCTCCACTATTGGCGGCAATGCCGGCTGGTACCGGCATCGATCAGAAACCCATTGATGGAGAACCGAAGCATGGCCATACCGAAACAGGCCAACCTCCCGCAACCCGCCGCACCCTATCTTTTTCTGCGTGTTACCGGGGCGGTATTATTGATCATGCTGCTGATTTCGGTATGGGCTAGGTGGTACGGTCAGCAGGTCTCCCTGCCGCGTTACTGCGAGGATCCGCAGGGCACAGTGCAACACCTCGAAAAGGTATTGGTGGAAAAACGTCCTGCCGGCGATGAGGCGCGCCGCCCCTACATTATTGCCGCCAAGATACTCTTTCTTTTACCGCGTCATCCGGAAGAAGGACAGACGGCCTATCTCACTCGCATCCGCACCCACATCCAGGATACCTGCCGGTGAACACGAGCATTCAGAGTCGTGATCGCCCCCCCGCCCTGAGCGGACGCTTTCTGCTGATCTTTCTACCCCTGAGCACCCTGCTGGTCGCCATCGGCGTCAGTCATTACTACGCCGAGATGCGGCTGGCACGGGTCAGTCTGGAAAGCAATGAAATACAAAACGTGGCACTGGCACAAAAAGGAATTACCAGTGAGATGCGCGCCGTCATCTCCGACCTCACCTTCCTCGCCAAACTCAATGAACTCTGGGGCCTTTTGGATGACCCCAACAATAACTCCGCGCGCCAGAACCTGTCGCAGGAATTTCTCTACTTCAGCGAGAAAAAAGGTATCTATGACCAGATCCGTTTTTTGTCGGCGGACGGCATGGAAATCATCCGCATTAATTACAACCAGGGTCAGCCGCACATCGTTGGGCAAGATCAATTACAAAACAAGGGTGATCGATATTACTTTAAAGAGGCCATGGCACAAGACATCGGTGGCGTCTATATGTCACCTTTCGACTTGAATGTCGAAGATGGGCAAGTTGAAAACCCCTTTCGGCCGGTGATTCGCTTCGCCACTCCTCTGTTCAATAGTCAGGGAGAAAAAAAAGGCGTGTTGATGTTCAACTTCCGTGGTGAACGACTGCTGCAGAGTTTTCATCTGGCCGCCCCCAATATCGATGATCACCTCAACCTCATTGATACCAAAGGCTACTGGCTCAGCGGCCCCCGCCCGGAAGACGAATGGGGGTTCTTTATGGGACGAAAACGTTCATTTGCTGAAACCTTTCCCGCTGCCTGGCAACGGATATTGAACGAAAACAGTGGCGGCTTCGTCACGGAAGAAGGCTTGTTCACCTTTTCCACCATCTACCCCATGGTCTCGGTCATGGAATTTTATGCCAATGCCGGTATGGGGTCGATCTCCTCAATCTTCGATGGCTATCAGGACACCAACCCCCGTTTTTGGAAAACCGTTTCACATGTTCCAACCTCAATTCTGAATACCGCTTCGCAAAACTTTTTTCGCCAAAATCTCTTGCTCTATTCACTGGCGGGTCTTTTTTTACTGGCAGGATCCTTTATCGTTGCCCAGGCAGGCATTCGCAAACAACTCGAAGAGGCGCAAAGAAGCTTTGAACGCCGCTACCGTGACACACTGAAAAACATGCAATTGTCGGCAGTCACCCTGGATGCGGAGGGTCTTATTACCTTCTGCAATGATTGCCTTCTTAAATTGACAGGTTGGCGGCGAGAAGAAGTTATCGGGAAAAACTGGTTTGATCTTTTTGTGACACCACAGGATCGGCAACAGGCACATACTTCCTTTGCGGAAATTATCAACGGCAATGCCTCGCCACACACGATTGAAAGCCATATTGCGACGAAGTCCGGCGAGACATTACTCTTTTCCTGGGCCTCCACTCTCTCTTTCAGCCGTCTTGGAAAAATATCCACACTGACCAGCATTGGCCAGGACATTACCCTGCAGAACGAGCATGAAGAACGCCTGCGAAAATTGTCCCGAGCCGTCGAGCAAAGTCGAAACTCGGTGATGATTACCGACATCGACGGTCATATTGAATATGTCAATCCGCGCTTTAGCGAGGTGACGGGCTACAGCGCCGAAGAAGTGACTGGCAAGACACCGAGACTCTTCAAATCCGGAGAGACCAGCGACACGGATTATGACCAACTCTGGAAAACCATCATCCAGGGCAATGAATGGCGTGGTGTGTTCCACAATCGCAAGAAAAACGGTGAGTTCTATTGGGAAGATACCCTGATCTCCCCCATACGCAATGAACAGGGTGAAATCACCCATTTTCTCGCCATCAAGGAAGACATCACTGAGCATGTGCGGCTAAAAGAGGAGGTAGAAGAACGCAACCGGGAACTGGCAAAAAACCAGACACTGACAGCCATGGGACGAATGGCCACCATGATTGCTCATGATCTGCGCAACCCGCTTTCCTCCATCAAGATGACCTTGCAGATATGGGGAAAGCGTGCCGAGGGGGACTGGGGTGAAGAGGCTGCAGAGATGAAACAAATCTCACTGGATCAGGTACGCTACATGGAAACCATTCTCGCCGACCTGTTGACCTTTGCTCGCCCCGACGCCCTGAGTCCGGAGTGGCTGGATGTAAAAAAGCTGCTCACCAGTGCCATCAATACCACACAAAAGGAGCTACAAGAACGCGGCGCCAGGATCACCGTGGACTACCAGCCACAGCTACCGACGGTACATGGCGATGCCACCAAATTACGGCAGGCATTCAGTAACCTGATCACAAACGCCCTGGACGCTACCGACGACGTAAACCACGTTCCGCAAATCCGCATCCGCGCCTTAATGGAGGTTAATGACGCGACACCGGCAATTCGCATTGATATCTGCGACAACGGTGGCGGTATCGAGCCGGGGCTGAATGGCAAGTTGTTTGAGCCATTCTTCACCACTCGCGCCAAGGGCACGGGTCTGGGCCTGCCCATTGTCAAGCGCATCCTCGACCAGCATCATAGCCAGATCAGCTTGCACGCAAACAAGAGTGGCGGCACCTGTGCCAGTGTCACCTTACCGATAGGACCCATTGAGTCATGAACACGGCGATGAAAGATTTGAGTTCCATAACGGGTACAGAAGACAGGATGTCCATGAGTAAAGGACATATATTAATCGTTGACGACGATGTCGCCAGCTGCAGAACGCTACAGCTGCATCTGCGCAGTGAAGGCTATGATGTCGACATGGCCCATAGTGTCGACGAAGGATTAGCCGCGGCTCATGTTCGGCGTCCCGACCTGCTTATTCTCGACATCCGCATGCCGGGCAAGTCCGGCCTGGAAGGACTGCCCGAATTCAAGCAAACCTTCTCCGCCCTCCACATCATCATGATTACCGCATTCCATGACATGGACAGTACGATCCAGGCCATGCAAAACGGTGCCGAAGACTATATCCACAAGCCCATCGATATCGATGAGCTGGACAGCACCATCTCTCAGATTCTGGCCCCCGAAGCTCAATCGACGGTGAAAGCAGATCACAATGAACCCATCACTGACGGCAACACCATGGTGGGTCGTTCACGTGCCATGAAAGAGGTGTTCAAAACCATTGGCCTGGTTGCGTCCAGCCCGGTAACGGTATTGATCACCGGCGAATCCGGCACCGGCAAGGAACTGGTGGCCCGGGCCACCCACCGTGCAGGACAGAGAGCCGGTGGTGCCTTTGTCGCCATTAATTGCGCAGCGCTGGTCGAAAACCTTCTGGAATCAGACATGTTCGGCCATGAAAAGGGATCCTTCACCGGTGCAGTGAGCCGTCAATCCGGTAAATTTGAGCAGGCCAACCACGGCAGCATCTTCCTCGACGAAATTGGCGAGCTTTCCCTCACCATGCAGGCCAAATTATTACGCGTGCTGCAAGAAAAGGAATTTACCCCGATTGGCGCCAAGACCCCCCAGCGAACCAATGCCCGTGTTATTGCCGCTACCAATGTGAATCTGGCTGAGCGTGTACGCGAAGGAAGGTTTCGCGAAGACCTGTACTACCGCTTGCGGGTAGTGACCATTCATCTGCCGCCACTGCGCGAGCGCCGCGAAGATATCGAAGATCTGGTGCAGACCCTGATTTCGCGCATCAACCAACAAATGCATGCCGGCGTTAAACAGATCTCCGCCGATGTTATGGAGTGCCTGAAAAAATACGACTGGCCAGGCAACGTTCGCGAATTGTCCAATACGCTGGAAAAGGCGATAGCCCTCTGCCCGGGCTCGGTCATCACCCGCAATCTGATATCAGATATTTGTAGTTGTGGTACACCCATGGCCGATAGCGACCATCGCCCGCTGACGGAATTAAGCCTGGAAGAAATTGAAGGTGCTCATGTAAAACGGGTGCTGGAGGCAACCCGCTGGCACAAGGGGCGCGCCTGCGACATCCTCGGCGTCTCCCGGCCACGCCTGCGACGCATGATCAAACACTTCGGGCTGACACCACCTGACGGCACGGAAGAGGATGATGATCACGGAGATGAAAATGCGGTATCCCACGACTAGGAAAATTCGCTTCACCGCCACCCAGTGAGCACGCTCATTGCACTTATTGCTTGCAGCAAAGAAGGTAGACTATGAAAACACAACTCGTCGACCCATTCGGTAGAAAAGTTGAATACCTGCGTTTATCCGTAACCGACAAATGCAATATCCGTTGCTTTTATTGTCTGCCAAAGGGATTCAATGACTTTGACTGCGCAAGCCAGCATCTCACCCAAGACGAGATAGTCCGTGTCGTGGGCGCCTTTTCCGAATTGGGCGTTCGACGCATTCGCCTCACGGGAGGCGAGCCGCTGGTGAGAAAAGACTTGTGCAAATTGAGCGCACGCCTTTCCGGTCTACCGGGGGTAGAAGATTTATCGCTCAGCACCAATGCCAGCCTCCTGGCACAACACGCGACGGCCTTAAAAAAGTCTGGTGTGGCGCGCCTCAATGTCAGCCTTGACACCCTGCAGGCGGATCGCTTTCATGACATCAACGGTGGAAATCTGTCCGATACCCTGGATGGCCTCATGGCTGCAAAGGCCGCAGGCTTTGCCCCCATCAAGATCAACATGGTGGCCATGAAGGACATCAATGATGATGAGTTTGAAGACATGGTTGCATTTTGTCTTGAACATGACTTCACCCTGCGCTTCATCGAAACCATGCCGGTAAGCAGCGCAGGCCGCAATGCCAGTAAACACTACCTCCCGCTACAGGAGATAGAGGACAGACTCAAGCGCAAGTTTAATCTGATTCCCGGCGTCATGCCCGGTGGAGGCCCGGCCCGTTACTTCCAGGTCAAGGGCACAAGGCTGCGCATCGGTTTCATCACCCCGATCTCCCAGCACTTCTGCGAAACCTGCAACCGAGTACGCCTGACGGCGACGGGTGCCCTCTATCTTTGCCTGGGTCACGAGCACAAGATCGAATTACGTCAACAGCTCAGGGATGGCATAAGTGACGAGATGTTAAAGCAATGTCTCATTGACGCACTGACGCTGAAGCCGGAACGCCATTACTTTGAGGAAAGCCCTACCCAGGTCGTTCGCTTCATGGCCAAGATCGGTGGATAATCGTCATCAACCCTCTTGGGCCGGATGAATGCCTAAGCGTTTTAACAGCCGATAAAAATTACTCCTGTCCAAGCCAAGGTTCTTCGCTGTAGCCGCAAGGTTGTTGTTATGCGTAGCCAACTGCTGCGTAATGAGATCACGCTGAAAGTGTTCGACGGCTTCTTTCAAATCCACTTTGGCTTGCAGAGGTGCGGGGCTGTCTTCCGGTAATTCATTGTCTTGCGGCAGATCTACCTTGGAAATATCCAGGTTCGCCAAGGAAATAGTAACGAACCGTGACTGACGGCCCTGGGCAGTCACCGCTTTGAGTGCGGCACGGCTTATCAGATGTTCCAGTTCACGTATATTGCCGGGCCAGTCATATTTCAATAATGCTCGCTTGGCATCACTGCCAAGCCGCAACCCAGCGACGCCCAAACGGTATTGATTTTTCTCCAGAAAAAAACCCGCGAGTAACAGTATGTCATTGCCCCGTTCACGCAGCGGCGGCACATGTACCGGGTAAACCGTGAGACGATGATAAAGGTCGGCTCGAAAACGCCCCTCAGAGACTTCCCGCCTCAGGTCACGGTTAGTGGCAGCGACAATGCGCACATCGACTTTGATATGGCGATCACTACCCACCCGCTGGATTTCCCCATTTTGCAGTACACGTAACATTTTGGCCTGAATCGATAAGGGCAGCTCACCGATTTCATCAAGAAATAAAGTGCCACCGTTGGCCAGTTCAAATTTACCCATGCGGTCGGCAAGCGCACCGGAGAATGCTCCCTTGACATGACCAAACAATTCGCTCTCAGCGATATTTTCCGGCAGTGCAGCACAGTTAATATAGACCATGGCCTGTTCCGCACGGGCCGACAATACGTGTACTTGATGCGCCACCAATTCTTTACCGACACCCGTTTCACCGAGTATCAGTACCGCAAGATCAGACTGGGCAATTACATCAATCTCCCGTTTAAGTTCAAGCATCTGTGAGCTTATACCCACCATATCTATCTGGCCACCCTCCTCAAGCAGGGTACGGGTTACCTGATTCACCTGCTTTACCCGTGTTTCCAGGGCGGATATCAGATCAGCTGCTTTTACCGCGGCTTCGCTCAGGCTGATAAAGGTGCGCAGTTCGATGGCACTGATGTCATCAAAGGTGCCCGGACGCAAGGCATCCATTGTCAATACACCCCAAGGCAAATCGTCGATGTAAAGTGATGCCCCCATGCAGTCATGCACGTCTAGCGGGGTATCGTCCGGTTCCACCAGGCCATCATAGGGGTCGGGCAAATCTGAGTCCGCAGCAAAACGCACCGGCGTATGCGAATGCAGAATTTTCTCCAGGCGCGGTTGTTCATCCACTCTAAAGCGGCGCCCCAGAGTGTCATTTGAGAGTCCATCTACCGCCAGGGGGATTAGGCTGTTTCCCTCAAGCTTGAGCAGCGAGATCGCATCCACAGGGAAGATTTTCCTAAACGCGCTCAATAAACGCTGATATCTCTGCTCTGTGGTTAGCTTGCTGGAAAGGTCTGCAACCACGGAAATCAATGCACTACAAAATTGGGGATTGGCTGTCATTCTAACCTCATAGCTGTCATTTGCACAACATTCACATTGTTGTGATATCAACAACAGTAGTGCATAACCCCTTTATAAACAACTAATTAATTTCTGGCACGAAAAATGATACAGGCAAATAGGGTGAAGTGCGACAGGCGCAAATCACTTATAAACACTATCAATCATAGGAGCAGTTAAATGAGAACGAATACGATTGCCTTAATCATGGCCGCGACCACCCTGCTGCCATCGGCGGTGGTAATCGCCAGGACCGTCCAGGTTGAAATTCCTGTTATCGAGAAAAATCTGGAGGTTGATAATGCAGGCAAGCAGCAGAAGATGTGGACCTTTGGGGGAAAAATCCCCGGCCCACTGGTGCGGGTCACTCAGGGGGATGTGGTTAATTTCACCCTGGTCAATCAAAAGGGTAATAAGCAGAGTCATTCCATGGATTTCCATGCCGCCCGGGTGGATGTGCTGGATGAATTCGCCGCCGTCAAGCCCGGCAAGTCAAAAAACTTTCAGTTCAGTGCGGACTACCCCGGTGTGTTTATTTATCACTGCGGGGCCGAGGCGATGTCAGAGCATATCGCCCGTGGCATGTACGGGGTCATCATCGTTGATCCCAAAGAGGGCTACAGCGATGACTATCCAAAGCCCGATCGTGAATATGTGATTGTGCAGGGTGACCTGTTTAAAGATGGCACCAAGCCCAATGACATCACGAAAAATATTGGCAAGGTTGCCAATCTTATCAACGGCAAGGTTTTTCACTATGACCCCGTGCACGATTCCAATGCCAGTCTGGCACTGGAGTCCAAGCCTGGGGAGCGAGTGAGAATTTTCTTTGTCAATGCACAGATCAATGACAGTGTGGCTTTCCATCCTATCGCAGGCATTTGGGATCGGGTCTGGGATAACGGCAATCCCAAGAATGTCTCTTATGGCATTCAAACATACGACGTTCCGCCTGCCCATGGTGTGACATTTGATTTGATCAGCCCTGCCGATCGTCCAACCAATAATGCCCTGGTTGACCATCAGATGAAGAATGCTCTGACTGGTGCGATCACCGTATTAATGAACCATGACGAAGCAGACCCGGAACTGGGTCGTAACGGTAATTTAATTCCCCGTTAATTAGCCAATGCCACGGATGGCTAACCTTATTGAGGACAGGTCAATGATTATTTTCAACAAGTCAATCTCACTTAGCCTGTTAGCTGGCACTTTGATGTTTGGGCTGGCTCCGGCTTATGTGGCCGCGGCAGAGGCGCAATTTGTTTTAAACAATTGCGCATCCTGTCATGTATTAACACAAACTGAAAAGGATACTCTTCAAAGTTATATGTCCAGAAAAGGCCCCGACTTATATTACGCTGGTAATAAATATCGTGAAGCCTGGATGGTTAAGTGGTTACAGAATCCTCAGAGAATTCGCCCCGGCGGAATGTTTTTTGGTAACCACACCGAGGTAACGGATGAAGGTGATGTCATCAAAGAAGGCAGCCTTCCTGATCCTGTCCACGTGAAGCTCTCTAAAGAAGATGCACAGGACAGCGCTGCTTACCTGATGACGTTGACAGCAAAGAGTGACTTGCTGGCAGAGGAAAATTACACACCGAAAAAAATATCCAAACGAATGGGCGCTATGAACTTTAGCAAGTTCAAGGGCTGCTCCTCATGCCATCGTGATCGGCCGGATTATGGTGGTGTGTCCGGCCCTGAGCTTTACACGGCTGCCGAACGCTTGCAGGAAAACTTTATGACCTCTTATATCCGCAACCCACAAGTGTGGGAAAGCAAAAGTCTGATGCCCAACCGGCATTTACCGGACAAGGAGGTTTCCAAACTGGTGGATTATTTAAAACTGCTGGAGGAGAAGTAACCATGAAAACTTCAATACTTGCGCTTACCTTGCTGGCAGCAACCACTGGCAGCCCCGCACTGCTGGCCGCTGATGCAGAAAATGGTCGAACCCTGTACCGAGGTTATTGTGCGCAATGTCATGGCCTGGAAGGCGATGGTTTTGGTGTGAATGCCCCGGATATGGAAGTCGCACCCAAGGATCATACGGAGACTGCGGAGATGCAGGCACGTAGCGATGCCGATCTCTTTAAGGCCATAAAACAGGGCGGCAAGGCCGTGGATAAATCTGTGCTGATGCCCAACTGGGACGCCAACATGAGTGACGATGAGATTCGTGACCTGGTGGCCTACCTGCGTGTTCTTTCCAATACAGGAGCTAAATGATGAATATACGATACACAAAGGCTCTCAGCTATCTGGGTCTGTTGTTTTGTTTTGGGGCGGTGAGCATGGGTTCAGCCCAGGCGGAACTGCGTAAATTTGATCTCACCATTGAAGAGGTGGAATTGGAAATTGCACCGGGCTTTAAATCAAAGGTATGGGCCTATAATGGCCAGGTTCCTGGCCCGTTACTGCGTGTGAAAGAAGATGATGACGTGGAAATCACCCTGATAAACAATACCACGCTCAACCATACCGTGCACTGGCATGGTATCCATCAAAAAGGCACCTGGCGAAGTGATGGTGTGCCAGGCGTAACGCAGCTATCTGTTGAGCCGGGTGAAAATTACGTCTACCGCTTCAAGGCCGACCGCGTGGGCAGCCTGTGGTACCACTGTCATGTTAATGTACCTGAGCATGTAGGGCTGCGTGGCATGTGGGGCCCCATTATTGTCGATCCTAAAGATCCGCTACCTATTGAAGAAGAGGTGACCAAAGAGGCCATATTAATGTTCTCCGGGTGGAATTCCGAGGTCGCCATGACTTATGGCAAGGGCGGTGAGCCAGGGGAAGTTCTGGATTACTTCTCTATCAACGGGAAGTCCTTTCCTCTCACGCAACCGCTACGTGTTAAAGAGGGTGATGTGGTTCGTTTAAGACTCTATGGAGCAACCCTCCCGGTGGCATTTCATACCCATGGTCACGATATGTTTGTCACCCATCAGGATGGCCTACCACTGGCTTCGCCCTATTGGGCCGATGTGGTCGATATCCCCAGCGGTGGGCGTCTGGACGTGATCGTTCGTATGGACAACCCGGGGATCTGGATCAACCATGACCATATCGAACAGCATATCAGCAACAAGGGTAAGGCTCCGGGTGGCGCGGCACTGATCATTGAATATGAAGGTGTGGAAAAAGATGACTGGTACGTATGGAAAAATAAGGAATTCCAGAGCGATTTCTACATGAGCGACACGATGGGAAAAGGTTATGGCCTGTTTGACAATGAACTCTTCAAAGGAGATGAAATCAAGGTACAGAGAAGAAAGAAAAAGAAAGCAAAATCATCTCACGAATGAGATGCAGCTTGACAGCAAGCAGCCCGTCACTCGGGCTGCTTGTTTTTTGTCGATATATTTCATAAGCAATGATAAATCAACATATGCTTTTCTCCGCTTATTACACACTATGTGCAGCCTTATATTACTAACGGAAAGAGAAAATGAGAAAAATAATACGAGCGTTACCGGCACTTTACATGATGTTTGTTTCATCGCATGCATTGGCGCTGGGTGACTCACACCACAAGCATCATAATCATACGAACCAGTTATACAGTCCAATTGGTGTGATGGATGATCATTCTCACAAACAAGGTGGATGGATGCTCTCCTATGCTTACAGAACCATGTATATGGAAGGTAATCGTGACGGTGTCAATGATGTCGGCGTTACACAGGTACTGAATGACTTTATGGTATCGCCGACAGAAATGAGCATGCAGATGCACATGTTTGGCGTAATGTACGGAGTGACTGATAGAGTCATGATCATGGGAATGATGCCATATAAGATGATATCTATGGATCACATCAACCGCATGGGGTCACGGTTTACCACTGAGTCAGAAGGCATTGGTGATGTGAAATTATCTGGAATCTATACACTGCATGAACAGGGCAGTCAGAAGACTTTACTAAATATCGGCATCGCTCTTCCTTCCGGATCAATTGACGAAAGAGGTGATACGCCCAATGGAGAAAAACAAAAACTTCCTTATCCGATGCAGCTGGGATCGGGCACATATGATTTGTTGCCGGGTATTGCCTATGCTGATCAGCGAGGCAGCTGGGCATGGGGAAGTCAGCTAAAGGCTACCATTCGCCTGGGCAATAACAACAATGGCTATCGGCTAGGAAATGAATACAACCTAACCCTGTGGGGTGCGCGTAAAATTAATCGTTATGTAAGCACGTCACTCAGTGTCTATGGCAAGAAATGGGGGGATATACACGGTCGAGATCCTGAATTAAACCCTATAATGGTACCAACCAGCCGTACAGATTTACGCAGCGGTGACCGGGTCAACCTGCGGCTTGGTTTTGACCTGATTGCACCAGAAGGAGAATTACAGGGCAACAGATTGTCCATTGAAGTCGGTATTCCAGTATACCAGAATCTTGACGGCCCCCAGCTCGAATTGGATCACCGGCTAACAGTTGGTTGGCAGTTAGTGTTTTAGCTCGTAGGATACGGCAATGAATCATCTTCATTGTTCGAGAAAACACAAAGAAATCAACAAAACCTGGAAAGATAACGCGATACTCCAGAATCTAAACTTAACCCATCTCGGATTTAAAAATTATGGCAGAATCAGGGCGGGATTCTGTATGTTAATATGCAATTATATGATGTTATATATTGGTAAAATACGGACTTTCCCCTGAAGCGTTATATCCTGGAATTGCCAATTTTATCAATGGGTTACATCTTGCCGTATGCCCTCCGCACCTCGCCTGACAATAGCAGATTTCTTAATAAAAACGCCGACTGTTTGCGCCTTGAAAAATTCACCCCGCATTCCCGCTAGCCCAATATTCATCTTAACCTCAAAAAGTGCACGGAGTGCTGCAATATTTAGCTTTATAATTATCGACACCGTGGCACCCAGGTACGACACCAACATGAACAAACAACACTACAAAGTATCTCTGCAGTTGCAATCTGATTCCTCCTTTCGTTTACACTGATTACTAACACAGTCCTCGTGAACATTGAGCGGCCATCTCCCGAATCATTCATCCACCCTTCAGGTTGAGTTCAGCACGCATTCACAAACAACAAATGCATGACTCCATCATATGACTTATTGATTAGCAAATCTGCTTGTCTAATTAATGGTTAGATATTCCCATATGATTGACGAGGATCAATGAATTATATATTCCTCTCAATATGATCACTCATTACCCAGACAACTATGTGTAAAAAATATAGCTAATCAATTGGGTATTGTTTCACATGCATTCGCATCGTTACCAAGACAAATTAAGGAGGAGTAATGTATGCAAGTACTACGACTATTCCAAAGGACTAATCTGTTGACTCTATTAGTCGCCTTATTGGGGATTTCATTCTCGGCCACCGTTGTTTCTGCAGCCGAGAGCACATCAATCAAAATGGGAAAACAGCTCTATGAGGAGAACTGCATTTTCTGCCATCAGGAGAATGGTGTCGGACAGGTTGGCATCGCACCTTCCTTGACGAATAAGGAATTACTCAGTACGGCAACCGATAAATTCTTCATCGATACCATCCGCGACGGACGGGATGGCACCAGCATGGCGGCATTCAGTGTGCTGGGGACATCCGGCGTCCAGGCCATCGTCGCCTACCTCCGCTCTTATGAAAAACTCCCTAACCGTGCCGCTGAGGTCAACAATCAGCCAGACGCCTTTGGTGATCCTCGGCTTGGCAAGCAGTGGTATGAGCAAATCTGCTCGACCTGTCACGGCATGGCGGGAGAGGGGTATGAGGCCGGTGGTTCCGGCACCGCAATTGGTAAAGGCGGTTTCCTCAGCAAGGCCTCCGACGGCTTCATCCGCGAAACTATCAGGAAAGGGCGTTCTAATACACCCATGCACGGTTTCCAGGGCCCGACGGCTGGTCTGGCTGACCTGAGCGATCGTGAGATAGACGACACCATCGTCTATCTCCGCAGCCTGCAAACCCATTAACCGACTGTGGAGTAGATCATGAAACGGAATAAAATTTCTCGCCGCAGCTTCCTCAAGGGAAGCGCTTTCATCACCGGCTCCGCCGCCGGCGCCGGGCTCTTCGTCTCTAACAACCCCGAGCTGGAGGCCGCACCGGCGAAACCGGAGGCCAGTCTCAATCGCACCACCGCCCTGGCGGCCTGCCCTTACTGTGGCGTGGGTTGCGGTACGGTGATCCAGGTGGAGAATGGCAAGATCGTCTCCATGCGCCCGGACAAGGACCATCCCACGAACAAGGGCCTGCAGTGCATCAAGGGCCTGACCGCCGCCGAGCCCATATACGTGGATCGCCTGCAAGGCGATTCTTACGTGCGCAAGGATGTTTGGGAAGAATGGAATAAGCCCGGCCACGGTAATATGGACTATATCAGCAAGACCAAGGGTTCGTTTGATGAAGAACACTTCGTGCGCGTGCCCTATCATGATGCCTCGATGATGACGGCGCACAAGATCGCCCACTTCGCCAAAAAGTACACCGGCAATTCCATCGGCCTGTACGGCTCCGGGCAACTGACCCTGGAAGGACAGTATCTCGAAAACCTGTTCATGAAGGGTATCCTGGGTTCGAACACCATCGAGGCCAATGCGCGCATGTGCATGACCTCGGCGGTAACGGCCTATTTCAAGACCCTGGGCTCGGACACGCCGCCACTGTCCTATGATGATCTCGAGCTCAGTGACATGGTGATGCACTTCGGCCACAATGCCCGCGAATCGCATCCCATCGTCTTCTGGCGTATCGCGGATCACAAAAAGAGACACGACATCCCCACGGTTATCGTCGAGCCCCGCAACACCGGCACGGTGCAGGGTTACCGGGATATCAATCCCGACAACTCCCTCCATGTCCCCACCCTCAACGGCGACATCAGCTTCCTCAACGCCATGGCGCATGTACTGCTCAAGGATCATCCCGATGTCATCGACTGGGACTTCATGAAGGCCAACACCACCGGCTGGGAGGAGTACACCAAGGGCGTGCAGAAGGATTACAGCCCGGAGCAGGTGCAGGATCGCATGGGTTCCGAGGAGGTAACGCCTGACCTGATCCGCAAGGTAGCCGGTTACTATGCCGACGCCACGCGCAAGCGTCTGGCCCGGGCCAAGAAGGATCCCAAGGGCGTGGGTCACGGTGGTGCAGTCATCATGTGGGGCATCGGCTACAACCAGCACATCCATGGCCAGCACAACGTCATCGCTATCATCAATCTGTGCGCCTTGACCGGCAACATTGCCAAGCCCGGCTGCGGCCCCTTCTCTATGACGGGGCAGCCCAATGCCATGGGCGAGCGCTTCACCGGCGGTCTCACCGGCCGTCTGCCCTTCAACCAGCCACTGAAGAACAAGAAGCACCGTTTCAAAATGGCCAAGGCCTGGGGCGTGCCGGAGGAAAACCTGCGCACGGCGATGAACTCCAAGAACCCCGGCTATGCCGTGGGCATGATGGAGCGGGCTTTAAAGGGTGATGTCAAGGCCATGTTCTTTGTCTATGCGACGCATATCGACCTGCCCGACTCCAACAATCTGGTACGCGCAGCGTTGATGAAGACCTTCAATGTCGTCCAGGAAATCTACCGCCACGCCCCCAACAACCTGTACGCCGACGTCATCTTCCCGGCCGCAACCTGGGGCGAGGTGCAGGGGCTCTACATCAACTCCGAGCGCCGTATCTATGTCGTCGACAAGGCCGCCGAGGCCCCTCCCGGCTGCCGTTCCGATCTGGACATGGTGATCGACAAGGGCAAGGAAATCGGTGAAATCCTCGGCCTGAACGTGAAGAAGATCTTCCCCTGGAAGAAGATGCCCGACGGCAGTTACGATACCGAGGAGATATTCCGCGATATCATCTCGGCTTCCGAGGACACCGATACCGACCTTACCGGTATCCTCGCGGTGGAGAAGAAGGACAAGCTGAGCCCCTATGAACAGATCCGTCAACTGCGGGGCATCCAGTGGCCGGCGCCCACCTACGAGATCGCCAAGGCCGGCGGCACCAAGCGTCGCTACATGGGGCAGGAAGGCAATTGGAAGGACAAGCCCTATGGCAACTTCCGCACCAAGGACGGCAAGATGCACTTCAAGTTCGTGCAGCAGGACTACACCCAGCGCGAGGAGATCACCAAGCAGTTGATGGAGTTCGGCCAGAAGGAAGGCCTGTACACCATCGATAATATCGACCTGCTGAAGAAGGCCCGCGACATGGCCCTGACACCGGATCTGCCCGACGCAGGATATCGTGGCAGGCCCGTGTCGGAGATCCCTCTCGACAAGTACCCCTACTGGCTGGGACTGGGCATTGTGTACGAGCACTTCCACACCGCCAAGTCCAACCGCAGCCCCACCACCCGTCGCCTGGTGCCGGAGATGTACGTCGAGATGCATCCCAAGGATGCGGCAGAACTCGGCATCAAGGATGGCGACAAGGTGCGGCTGGTGACCCGTCGCGGCCACTTCGAGGCACGCGCCCAGGTCGGTACCAACAGCCTGGTGCGGCCGGCACGTAACTCGGTGCCGCGCGGTTATGTGTTCAGCCCGTGGAATCTGTCGGTGGCCGACAGTGCCGATCCGCGCAAAAACAAGTGGCTGGTGAACGCCACCTCCAGCCGCGTCTGGGACGTTGTCTCGGGTCAGGTGGATTTCAAAAAACTGGCCTGCCGTATCGAGAAAGTATGATTAAAATCAATCCAATGATGGAAAAAATGCAGTAGTCTGAAATGGCGCCTTTTGCGAGAAGGGCGCCATTTTTCCTCAGTCGACACGGTAGCTGTGAACCGTTGAAAAGTGCGGTGAAGTAACAATTACCTGTCTTGGGATGGTGCTAATGAAAAGACGTGCCTTTCTTGGTTATGCCGTCGCCGGGACGGCCGCTTCCCTGCTGCCAATGGCAACGGCCGACGCCGCCATGCAACAGGGTGGACAACGCTATCTGCGCCCCCCCGGAGCACCCAAGGAGAATGAATTTCTCGACCGCTGCATCCGCTGCGGCCTCTGCGGCCAGGCTTGCCCCAACCGCGCCATCAAGTTTTTTGGCATGGAAAACGGTACCGCCTCCCTGGACACCCCCTATATCACACCGCGGGAACAGGCCTGTATCCTGTGCATGAAATGCGGTGATATCTGCCCAACCGGGGCGATTCCAAAAATCACACGCACAGCGGAAGACGTGATGGCCAAGGTCGACATGGGTCAGGCGCGCGTGGACAAAACACTGTGTCTGTCTTACCAGGGAAAGACCTGCGGCGTGTGCTATCGCGCCTGCCCGTTGCCGGATATCGCCCTGCGTGTCGGCATGCTGGAACAACCCCACGTCTCCGAGGCCTGCGTGGGTTGCGGCCTGTGCGAACGCTCATGCATCCAGATTCCCCAGGCAATCAGGATCATCCCCCACCATAGCTGAGAACGGTATCGTCATGACATCACCCGACTCCAAGCCCTTCTTTCTCTGGCGCCACCTGAACAAGCTGCGCTGGCTGAGCCTGAGTATCGTGTTTCTCATGCTGGTGCTGATCCCATTTCTGCATCTGTACCAGACCTACATCGCCGCCCACGCCTACGACCTGCTCTACCCTTCGGAGAAAATAATCTACGACAGCATGGAAACGCTGAGCGCACCCTTTGTCAGTGATCCCGAGAATGACCTGGATCTGCTCAAGGGCACTACCTGGTCAGGGCGGCTGTTCGGCCTCGACCTGAGCGACCCGTTGGCCCTGGCCGGGCAGATCGCCGCCAGCGGAAAAGTGCTTTGGCCTTTCGTGCTGACCGCGCTGATTCCCATCGGCCTGACCCTGCTACTGGGGCGGTTCTTCTGCGGCTGGATCTGCCCCGCCAGCTTCCTTTATGAACTCAATACCACCCTCGGCTCCTGGCTGCGCAATATCGGCCTGCACACCGGCCAGCGCCGCATGAGTCGCAAGTTCAAATACCTGGTGTTGTTTGTTACTTTGCTGCTTTCACCCCTGCTGGGCAGCGTCGCCGTGGCCGCCATCTATCCGCCCGCCATCGTCGGCCGTGAAATCTATTACGCCATCGCCCTGGGTGGCTTTGGTGTCGGCGCCGTCTTCTTTGCCGGCACCCTGCTCTTCGACCTGCTGGTGGCGCGGCGGGGATTCTGTCGTTACCTGTGCCCCGGCGGCGCCCTCTATTCCCTGTTGGGTCGATTCCGTCTGCTGCGGATTCAGCGTGTCGTCGAAGACTGCAACGATTGTGCAAAATGCAACGCCGTGTGCGAATTCGGCCTCGACCCGCTGCGTGATGGCTTCGGACAGGAGTGCAACAACTGCACCGCCTGCATCGCGGTCTGCCCGACGGATGCCCTGGTCTTCAAGATGACGCCCAAAGACCAGCCTGACCGCGGCCCCGGACACCTGGGCCGACAGTACCGCCGCGTGCACAGCGAAAATGCCGGGGACAGTCCGGGGATAGAAGATGGATCGTAGAAAGGTGATACAGCGTATTGCCCTTGGCGTGGCCTCCCTGTCGGCGGCCGGCATTCCCTATGGCCTGTCGCGGCTGCTGGCGCCGGATCGTCTGACCACCAGCAAGATCCATTACCTCCGTCCACCGGGGGCGCTGAGCGATACCACCGCCTTCAACGAGGCCTGCATCGGCTGCGGCCTGTGCGGTGAAGTCTGCCCACCGAAGAGCATCCGCTTCAGTGACCGCGAGGGCGGCAGCCGCCTCAACACCCCCTTCATCGATCCGGCGAAAAAGGGCTGTATCCTGTGCGGAAAGTGTATGGAAGTGTGCCCCACCGATGCCCTTACGGAGGTGGACCGAAAGGATGTCGAGATGGGCATCGCCCAGATCGACCGCACTGCCTGCTACCCCTGGGTGGACAGGGGCGTCTGCGGTGCTTGCGTGGTGGTCTGCCCACTGGGCGAGCACGCCATCGGCTTCGATTTTGCCAACATGTACCGCCCCGTGGTAAAGAAAGGCTGTGTGGGCTGTGGCGTGTGTGTGGAGGTCTGCCCCCACCCGAGCCTGCCCATCCGCATTGCCGAACGTGGATCCAGTACCGTCGTCGTCCATCAGATCTGAGGAGGAAGATCCGTGCAGAAAATCCGTTTGTTGCTACTGCTTGCCCTTGTCCAGGTTTGCATTGTTCCCCCGGCCGTCGCCCATCACGTCCTGGGACGCCCCTCCTACAGTCTCAGTGAGGATTCCAACACCCCGCCCAGCATGCAGGTGGAAACACAGATCGGAAAATTTTTTGTCACTTACATGGTGTTTCCCGCCTTTCCGCGCGCCAATGAGCCGGGCCGGGTCAATCTCTATGCCACCCGTATCGACAGCGGTGAACCCTATGCAGGCCAAATCAGCTTTAGTGTAAAAGATGACAGCTGGTTCTCCAGCGATGAGGAAACCCTCGGCACCCAGCCCATCGACGACGGCGTCTTCCGCCAGGGTTTCCAGTTCAATAAAGATGGCGACTACATCATCACCGCGAGATTCGAGGCCGACGGCGAACCCTATGCCATCGACTTCCCCCTCACCATCGGTGACACCTCGTCCTCAACACCCATCACCGTCACTGCCATCATCATCGTGCTGTTTCTCGCCGGCATCAATATCATCAAACGCAAACAACTGCTGCGCGCCAAGATCCGCGCCGGCCAGGAGGATAAGCACGCATGACGATGACGCACCCCGGCCTTCCCATCACCTGGGCGCTGGGAATCGTCATCGCAATGTTGCTAACGGGGTTGGGGGTAATGCTGATTCGCAGCGAAACGCCACGGGACCGCGTCATCCGCCTGGCGCGCCTGCCCCTGATCGGCGCCCCCCTGCAGCGGTTTCTTCAGCGACCATGGCTGCTGCTTGGCCTGAAGATACTCTTTGTCGCCGTCTTCCTGCTGATCATCGCCGCAGGACTCTATGGAACCCCCATCGCCGAGCGCAATTTCGCCACCGTGATCACCTGGAACATCTGGTGGGCGGCATTGATCATCAGCATATTCTTCCTCGGCACCAGCTGGTGCGGCGCCTGCCCCTGGGACACCCTCGCCAGTTGGCTGGTGCGTCACCGGCTCTGGGGCCGTTCGGCCTCCGGCCTATCCCTGAACCTGAAAGTCCCCAAGGTGTTGCGGAATCTGTGGCCGGCACTGTTGCTGCTTATCATCCTGACCTGGCTGGAACTTGGCGTTGGCATCACCACCAACCCAAAGGCCACTGCCTCACTGGCCCTGTTGATCGTGGTTCTGGCCATAGTCAGCGCCGCCCTCTATGAAGATAAAGCCTTTTGCCGTTTCTTCTGCCCCGTGGGCCGCACCGTGGGCGCCTACTCGCAGTTATCCATGATCGAGCTGCGCCCCATCGAGCCGGACATCTGCGCCCGCTGCGATACACTGGAGTGCTACCGGGGAGACGACAATATCGCGCCCTGCCCCACGCACCTGGTGATGGGGCGCCTGACGCAAAATACCTATTGCATCTCCTGCGGCAACTGCCTGCAAAGCTGTCCCGAACAAAACGTCGGCTGGCAAATTCGTTCACCCAGCCGGGAGGCCATCCAGGATGCCCGGCCACGCTGGGACGAAGCCTGGTTCATACTCGGCCTGCTGGCACTGACCTCTTTCCACGGTATCACCATGCTCCCCGCGTGGGAGTCATTAATGACGGGGCTGGCCCAGCAGATCGGCGATTCCGGGAATCTGCTCATCAGCTTTAGCCTGGGCCTGGGCCTGGATCTGGCCGTGCTCGTCGCCCTCTTTGCCCTGGCGGTCAGGCTCACACAGTGGTTGTCCGGGAATCGACAGGGCTTCAGGCAGATATTTTCCACCTTCTCCTTCGCCGCCCTGCCCCTCGCCTTTGCCTATCATCTGGCCCACAACCTCAACCACCTGGTCCGTGAAAGCAGCGATCTCACGACGCTCATCAGCAACCCCCTCGGCACCGCGACCCAACCGCTCGGCATGATGGAAAAACACCTACGCCATCTTCAGATGCTGATCTCGCAGGACAGCCTGTTTCTCCTGCAAGCACTGTTGATGGTCTTCGGCTTCTGGATCGCCATGCGGATCATCCGTCATCGCCGTAGCGGGGTGCTGCCGGGGGCGACGTGGTCACTGCTGCCGATGGTTCTGTTTGCCGTACTGATCAACCTGTTTCATGTGTGGCTGCTCATGCAACCCATGACCATGAGGATGTAACCATGGATCGTCGGGAATTCTTTCGCCGCGGTATCAACAAGGTCTCTGAGGCGGCCGTCAGGGAGGCGGAAAATCGCGCCCGTAAAAAGGCCGCACACTGGTTCCGCCCGCCCTACGCCATCAACGAGCTGGACTTTCTCCTCGCCTGCACCCGCTGTGAAAAGTGCATCGAGGCCTGCCCACACGGAACGATATTCCCCCTGCCCCTGAGGCTGGGTGCAGAGGTGGTCAACACACCGGCACTGGATTTGCTCAACCACGCCTGCCACCTGTGCGAAGACTGGCCCTGCGTGGCGGCCTGCGAACCCCGGGCCCTGCAACACCCCACGGTGGAAGATGGCGAGTCGCTAGCGCTGCCCAGACTCTCACACGCCAGCATCGACTCAGACACCTGCCTGCCCTACAGCGGCCCGGAATGTGGCGCCTGCCGTATGGCCTGTCCGGTCAGAGGCGCCCTGCAATGGCAGATGGAAAAGCCAAGCATCGACACAGCGCGTTGCACAGGCTGCGCCCTCTGCCGCGAGGCCTGTATCACCTCACCGAAGGCCATCAATGTGATCTCTCTGTACCGTGCCGCCGAAGATGTCGAGTAACGTCAGAATGGGTCTCGCCAGTGTAGCCACACGATATTCGAGCCAAGCCCCTTTGGCTCGCTCAACGTAGCATGCGTCATGCGCACGATCGAAGCCACGCAACCAGCTTGTGCGCATGGCGCACACTACATAACTTCAACCAGTTCGAGCCGGCCCTGCCCGTGAAATAGCCACAATAGTCTAGCCGGGGCAAGGGAGCGGGCCATGCCCGCGATAGCTGGGCGGGAAAACAACAAATCCGTGGGAGCGGCTTCAGCCGCGAAAAAAGGCTAGACTCATTCGCGGCTGAAGCCGCTCCCACAATATTCGAAATAACAATCTCGGGGCCAAACAAAAGCCTATCTCACCATCCTTTCCCTCCACCGGTAGCCGCGTTCAAACTCCCTTTTTCCTATAATGGGAATACAGCCTTGCGCCAGCGCTTAGCGGCTATCAGCCCGTTGCTGTCCCGCTCAAAAGTGAAGTGGTCAGGGCCCCGCCACCAAAACCGGTCAACGAAGAGCCCAGGCCCCATCGACATGACCCACACCAGCCCGCCACCGGACCCCGCCACCCTCTTGCAGCCGGTCATCCACATCGCCCGCCAGGCGGGACGGCGCATCCTGGAAATCTATGCGCGCGCCTACGAGGTCGAGGAAAAATCCGACAAGAGCCCACTGACCGAAGCGGACCTGGCCGCCCATCACGTCATCAGGGAAGGCCTGAGCACGCTGACGCCGACCCTGCCCTTCCTCTCCGAAGAGTCCCCTCCCGTCCCCTATGCCGAGCGCGCAAGCTGGCGGCACTACTGGCTGGTGGATCCCCTCGACGGCACGCGTGAATTCATCAAGCACAATGGTGAGTTTACCGTCAACATCGCCCTCATCGACGGCCACGAGGCGGTCCTCGGCGTGGTCTACGCGCCGGTGCCGGACAGCCTCTATTACGCGGCCCGGGGCGGCGGGGCCTGGAAACAAAGCGGCCCGCACGAGCCGCGGCGGATCCACGTGCGCAGCCGCTGTCCCGAGCGCATCGTGGTGGCCGGCAGCCGCTCGCACCAGACGCCGGCCTTCAAGCGCTTCTTGTCCCACCTGCCCGCCTACGAGCTGATCAGCATGGGCAGCGCCCTCAAGTCCTGCCTGGTGGCCGAGGGCGTGGCCGACATCTATGCCCGCCTCGGCCCCACCTCGGAGTGGGACACCGCCGCCGCCCAATGCGTGGTGGAGGAAGCCGGCGGATGGCTCACGGACACCCGCCTGCGGCGTCTGCGCTACAACACCAAGGATGACCTGCTGAATCCGGATTTCTTTGTGTTTGGGGATACGGGGATTGACTGGTCGCGGTTTCTTTGAGGACTGAGGACTGAGTGGGTGTAGGTTGGGGTGAGCCTGCGAACCCCAACAATCCGGAGCTTTATCACCCTCTCTGTTGGGGTTCGTTCCTCACCCCAACCTACGACTCAGGGAGGACTGGCGTCGGCGGCGATGCGGGTGTCGGCTTTGCGGGTGACGGACTTCAGGGCCGGGCTGACTTCGACGCGGCAGGGAGTGGCGGCGGTCTCCAGCGTCTGCAGAGGGGGCGGCAGGCGCTGCATGCTGGCGAGGGCATGGGCCCGGCTCTCGTCCAGGCTGGGGCGGGCCAGGCGCCGGCCGGCCTGCATCACCGGCTGGATCAGCGCCTCGCCGTCACGGGCATCGTCGGCGCAGGTGAGGCAGTCGCGAGCCAAACGGCCGTCGGTGTCGTAATAACGGTAGACCTGCTTGCGCCCGGCCCAGGTGGCCTTGCCCTCGGAGCGCTTGCGGCGCGGGATGCCGGCGTATTCCTGCAGCTTGTAGGCGCAGTCCAGATAGGGGGCGTCACTGGAGACGCCCAGGCGGGTGCCGACGCCGAAGCCGTCGATGGGGGCGCCGGCGTCGATGAACTCGCGCAGGCGATATTCGTCCAGGTTGCCCGAGGCGAAGATGCCGGTGTCCGTCAGGCCGCCGGCGTCGAGGATGCGCCGCACGCGGCGGGCGTGCCCGGCCAGGTCGCCGCTGTCGATGCGCACCGCCTTGATGCGGATGCCTTTCGCCCGCAGGCGCGGGGCGATGTCCACCACCGTGCGCGCGCCGGCCTCGGTGTCGTAGGTGTCGATGAGCAGCACCACGTTGTCCGGCTGGGAGCGGGCGAAGTGCTCGAAGGCCTGGGCCTCGTCGTCGTGGGCCTCGATGAAGGAGTGGGCCATGGTGCCGAAGATGGGGATGCCAAACTCCCGGCCCGCCAGCACCGTGGCGGTGCCGTCGAGGCCGGCCAGGTAGCCGGCGCGCGCCGCCAGCAATCCCGCCTCGCCGGCATGGGCGCGGCGCAGGCCGAAGTCCACCAACAGCGCCTCGGGCGCCGCCAGGCGCAGGCGCGCCGCCTTGCTGGCGATGAGGGTCTGGAAGTGCAGCAGGTTGATCACCCGGCTCTCCACCAGTTGCGCCACCGGCAGCGGCGCGGTGATGCGCAGCAGGGGTTCGTCGGGAAAACAGGGCGTGCCCTCGGCCATGGCATGCACGTCGCCCTCGAAGCGCAGCCCGGCGAGGTAGTCCAGCAGGCGCGGGTTGAAGCGGCCGGTGCCTGCCAGCCAGGCGATCTCGTCGGCGGTGAAGTGCAGCGCCTCCAGGTAGTCGAGCACCTGCGCCAGGCCGGCGGCGAGGAGGAAGTTGCGCCCGGCGGGCAGTTTGCGCACGAAGAATTCGAATACCGCCGTGTCCTCCAGGCCGTGGTCCAGATAGGACTGCAGCATGGTGAGCTGATACAGGTCGGTGAGCAGGGGGCTGTCGAGGCGGCTGGTCATGCCTACAGCCGGTTGCTGTCAACGAGACGGGCGCCCAGGGCCTGCATCTCGGCGATGGCCCGATCGCCGTCGCCCGGCTGCACGTCCACGGCGCGGATGGCGTCACGCAGCAGCATCACCGCGAAGCCGTTTTTGAGGGCATCATGCACCGTGTTGAGCACGCAGTAGTCCGTCGCCAGGCCGCCGACGAACAGGCACCGCACGCCGGCCTCGCGCAGCCGCGCCGCCAGCTCCGTGCCCTCGAAGCCGGAATAGGCATCCCGGTCGGCGGCGGTGGCCTTGTCGACGACCACGGCGTCCGGCGGCAGATGCAGATCGGCGGCGCAGGCCGCCCCCGGCGTGCCGGCGATGCAGTGGGGCGGCCAGGGCCCGCCCTGCTCGCGGAAGGAACAGTGCTGCGGCGGGTGCCAGTCGCGGGTGGCGATGACGGGCAGGCCCGCGCGGGTGAATTGCTCGATGCAGTGGTTGAGCGGGGTGATGACGGCGTCACCGCCGGGCACCGCCAGGCTGCCACCGGGCAGGAAGTCGTTCTGCACATCCACCAGCAGCAGGGCGTCTCCCCTGCCGGGCCGGGTCGTCTCTTTGCCTTGTTCGCTCATGCTCGGATCCCATGGGCCGCTGCCGGATACCTTGAGGATGGGGCAGCGCCCGGCGGCAGGTCAAGTGATGACCCCGCCCGCGGGTGGGAAACGGATTTTTCGACTATTCTCAAGAGATGAAATGTCGCCACGGCGCGATGTACACAATTGCTTTCAGATCGGAAGAGCGTCGTGTAGGGAAAGAGTGTAGATCTCGGTGGTCGCCGTATCATTAAAAAAAAAAACATACAAAAGCTATCAGCCTGGAATGATATTGGATTACCGGACATAGCAGGAAGATAATGGCACACTAAAGAGACCACGTGCTGACAGACGA
>CAJVYS010000002.1 GCA_913009875.1 uncultured Gammaproteobacteria bacterium
GCCGCAGAGCCATGTCGTAGCGCGTGTAGCTGAACGCAAAGACACGATGCTACATGTAGATAGAGTAAAGACCAGAATTGAGAATCATGATTGAACAAAGTAAATAAGACTTTGCGCTGTGTTTTGTGTTTTGTTTTTTTTTTAATGATACGGCGACCACCGAGATCTACACTCTTTCCCTACACGACGCTCTTCCGATCTCACCACCGGCATGTTTGACGCCCTGGTGATGCAGATGATGGCGGTGGGCGAGGAAACCGGCTCCATCGACACCCTGCTGGCCGAAGTGGGTGAATTCTACGAGGCCGAGGTGGAGTACGACATCGAGCGTCTCAGTGCGCGCATTGAGCCCATCCTGACGGTGGTGATCGCCGCCATCGTGCTGGTGCTTGCCCTGGGCGTATTTCTGCCCATGTGGAGTCTGGCGGATGTGGCGATCAAGAGTTAGCGTGCCCAGTGCTGACGGCAAATATTTTTTTACCACAGAGACACGGAGTACACAGAGTTTTTAATAAGTGTAAGAACGGCGCGTAGGTTGGGCACGTCGCTTCGCTCCTTTGCCCAACCTACTTGGTTCCATGTCTCTGTGGTGAATCAAATCAAAGCCTTTAAGGTTTCATCAGAAGTGACCGATAGTTAGAGCGAAGCTGGTGACGGCCCACAGATTGCCGTCGTCGAGCGATCAAATTGAGTGAGTGGAGAAGAAAATGAACAGAGAAAGTGGTTTTACCCTGATTGAGCTGGTAATGGTGATTGTGATCCTCGGCATTCTTGCCGCCACCGCCCTGCCAAAATTTATTGATACCACGGGTGAGGCGCGCACTGCCGCCGTGGCCGGTATAGTCGGTGGCCTGGGTTCCAGTAATGCGGTGAACTTTGCCGGTTCGCTAGCCAAGGGACAGGTGGTCGGTGTCACCATCGGTTCAGCAACGGCTACGACGGGAATTACCGATACTACCGGTGGTTGCAGTAACGCGGTGGCAGGCAACCTGGTAGATGGTGTGAGCTTTAACACTGCCGGTGGCGGAACGTATGACGTGACGACAAGTTCTGGTTCGATCACGGTTATTGGCGACACCGTGACTTGTCTTGTCACCAGTAACGATGACGGCACCAAGACAGGCACTTTCGTACTGACGGCCACCAAGTGATCCTTTCCCGCTTCTCGTAGCGATAAACACGATTCTTCCCGGTTAATGTCCGGTTGGGCCGTGTTCCGGGAATTTCCGGGTAGAGGATCCGATCCCGATGTGTCATCCATGGCTGAGGCGCTGGCTGTTTCCGTTTGTCTTTGCGGGCATGGCCGCCAGCGCTCAGGCTGCCACTTATATCTTCGACGATACCGTTCCCTTCAGCTGGGAAACCGCCAGTACCAACGTGGTCTGGGATCAGGTCAACACGGCGTATCCCATTGATGACGACAAGCAGTTGGTCAACATCGGCTTCACCTTCAACTTTGCTGGAGTGAATTACACCCAGGTGCGCATTCTCGCCAACGGCGCACTGCATTTTGGCGCCGACCAGGGCTTTCACAAGGATTACAGCAATGAGGCACTGCCCATTACCGGCGTGGTCAATGGTCCCGGACCGGAGTCACCCGCCGATCGGGTGATCGCCCCCTATTGGGATGACCTGGAGCCGCGCCGGGGCGGCACGGTGCGCTACAGCCTGCTCGGCACCAGTCCCAATCGACGCTTTGTGGCCAGTTGGGAGAATGTTCCCCACTATCCCAACAACGGCAGTTACACCTTTCAGGTCATCCTCTACGAGAACGGTGAGTTCAAGTTTCAGTACGGCGCCGGCAATGCCCGCGGCACCAGCGCCACCATCGGCGTGGAGGTGGATAATACGGATTTCACCCAGTATTCCTATAACAGCAATTCCGTAACCAACGGCGATGCCATCCTGTTTTCTCTCACTCCGCCGCCGGTCGCGCTGGCTGAGTGGTCTCTGGACGAGTTGTCCTGGGGCGTGGTGACGGACAGCTCGGGCAACGGCAACGATGGTTCTGCAGTCGGCGGAGCGGTGCCGCAGAGTGCCAGTCCCGTGGTGGCCGGTGATCCCGGTACTTGTGGTTATGCCGACATTCCATTCAACAATTCCTCTGCAATCTACGATGCCATCGATACGGGTGTTGATGTGGACGATCAGGTTGGTAATGTCGGCACTATCGACTTTTGGTACAAGAGCAACGTGCGATGGGATGGCAGTAATGGTGATCGACAGCTGCTGGATGCGAGTCTGGCGGCTACGGGAACCTGGATAGACAAGTATTTCTTTCTCACTCTGCGTAATAACAGCCGTCTTCGTTTCGGCCTGGAAGACAGCAATGATGGCGATTTTACGTTAGATACCGGAAGCAACAATTTCATGGCCGGGGTCTGGGTGCATATTGCCGTCACCTGGGATCTGCCCGGCGACCGCCTGCAAATCTATATCAACGGCAACCTGGCCGCCTCGCAGGCCTTCGGTACCAACGGTGTGCTGGGGGAGCTGGATACACTTTATCTGGGCGATAACCGCAGCTCATACATCGTCGGAGGCATGACCGGTAATTCGGCCAATGGCTCCATTGATGAGGCACGGGTTTATAGCTCGGTTTTGTCAGCCACGGAAATACAGGCGGATATGAACGCCACCCATCCCTGTGGCGGTATTCTTGATCACTTTGTGATTAACCACGATGGCTACGGTATCAACTGTGTCGCCGAGACCCTCAGCGTGACGGCGGTGGCCGCGGATGGATCAACCATCACCAGCTATGCCGGCGCCATAACCCTGGACACCCAGACAGGCACTGGCGACTGGAGCCTGAACAGCGGCACTGGCAACTTTGTTGATGTGCTGGCCGGTGATGGTCTGGCCAGCTATCAGTTTGCCGCTGGTGATGCGGGCGTGGCGAGCTTTGACCTCGACTACCAAACCGGCGCCGCGAGCATCAATGTCGATGTCTACGACGGCGCGATTCGTGATGATGACACGGAAGGCAGTCTGGTATTTTCTCCCAGCGGCTTTATGGTTACCGCCGCGCCCCTGGGCAACCCACCACCGGCGAGCATTGATCAAGCCATTCCGGCGCAGACTGCAGCCAGTGATTTTCCATTATACATTGCCGCCTATGGGCAGACGCCGACAGACCCTGTGTGCGGCATCATCGAGGCCTACGACGGGGCGAAAAATATCAAGTTCTGGTCGTCGTACAATAACCCGCTTACGGGCACCCTGGCGGTTGCGGTCGACGGCAATGCCATTGTCGGCAGCGAGGCGGGTTCCGCTGCACAGGCCGTTACATTCACCCAGGGTCAGGCTGCGATCACGGTGAATTATGCCGATGTGGGTGATATCGATATGGCCATGAAGGATGATGCCACCGGCAACCCGTCACTGCCGACAGGCATTCGTGGCGCCAGTCAGCCAATCGTGGTTAGACCCGCCGGTTTCGTGCTGAGCAATATCGTGCGTACGGGTGATGGATTTTCCAACCCGGCGGCCACGGATGAGAACGATCCAGTATTCATTGCTGCTGGCAACCCCTTCTCAGTAACCGTCACCGCTATCAACAGCCTGGGAAATTCCACGCCCAACTACGGACAGGAAATAATGCCCGAGTCCGTGCTGCTGACCTCTACCTTGGTGGCGGCCGGTGGGATAAATAATCCGTCGCTGAACTTTACCGCCGGCTTCGGCAGCTTCGCCAACGGTGTCGCCACCGGCAGCGACTTCAGCTGGGGTGACGTGGGTATCATCACTCTTACCCCCAGCGTCGGTGATGGTAATTATCTGGGCGGTGGTGATGTGACGGGCACGGTCAGCGGCAACATCGGCCGCTTTACGCCCTTCGATTTCAATGTGCTGCTGGACAACTCGCCGGCCTTCGCCACCACCTGCGGCAGCTTTACCTACATAGGACAGGCCTTCAATTACGCTACCGCGCCGCAGGTGACGATTGCCGCGCGCAACAGTGCCGGCAGCATTACACAGAATTACGACAACAACTGGTGGAAGCTGGCGGACTTCAGCGAGAGCTATGCCCACAATGGCAGCCTGCCGGCCACGGTATCGTTGGATGCCAGCGGCGCCGGGCATGCCGCCATCAGTTGTAGTAATTGCGTGGGCACGGTGACGACGACATTCAATGGCAGCCTGAGTTACGCCACCACGCAGCTGGAGACAGTGCCCTTCAATGGCGTGGTGGACATCAGCTTTCCCGTTATCGACAGCGATGGCATCGGTTATGCCGGCAACCCGTTCACTATCAGCGCCATCGGTTTTGATGCCGGCAGTGAGCAGCGCTCCGGGCGCGGCTTCGCACAGGATGTCTACGGCACCCACGCCAATATTGGCGATGTGCTGAGCATGCCGGTGGGGACGCAGTATTATTCCACCGCCGGCACCTGGCTGGATAACAGTGCCGATGGTTGCACGACTTACAGTTACGCCAAGTCTGACAGCGGCATCACCACGGCGGCAACGCCGGCCAGCCCGGTGAGCGTGACGGCGGGCAAGGGTGATCTGGCCATCCAGTTAACGGGCGACAGTGGTGATCCCGGTGGTGCTGCAACTTTCACCTTTACCTGGCCGGGCTGGCTGACAGGGACCGCCAGTGCCAGCGCTACCTTCGGCATCTTCCGTGGCGATGACCGCTTCCTCTACTGGCGGGAAGCACCGTAATGCGCCAGCATGGCTTCACGCTTATCGAGATGATCGCCGTGATGGTGATCATGGCCACCCTGGCGGTGGTGGCGCTGGGCAGCTTTAATCCCAATGATTACGAGTTGAGCGCCGTGCGTGATGAGCTGGTGGGCGCGCTGCGCTATGCGCAGTCGATGTCGCTGAGTCACACGGGGGCAACGGATTACGAGGTCACGCTGAGTGGCACGGGTTATAGCGTGACCCAGGGTGGGGCGGCGATTCCCCATCCCGTCACCGGTGCCGGCACCTACAACAGCAGCTGGAGCAACGTCACTCTGGGCAGCAGCGGCACGGTCAGCTTCGATGGCTACGGCGAGCCCAGCCTGGCCGGCGGGCTGGCGTGGAGCGGTAACCAGCTGGCGGTGACAGTCAGCGTCGGCAACGTCAGCGACACGTTGTTGGTCGAGCGCGTAACGGGATTTGTGCGATGAGAATACCCGTTTCCCGAGTCCGCAGACAGTCCGGCTTCAGCCTCATCGAGACCATTCTGGTGATTGTGCTGCTGGGCGTGGCGGTGGCCGGCATGGCGGCAATGTTCCTCAATAATGTCAGCAAGAGTCACGAGCCCTACCTGCGCCAGCGTGCACTGGCGGTGGCTACCGCCTTCATGGATGAAATCCTGCGCAAGCGCTGGGATAACAACTCACCGCTGGGCGGCGGCTGTGTGAATACCGGTACGGCGTTGTGTTCCAGCGGCCCGGCACCGGCCGGCATCGGCAGCGAAGAGGTGTCGCGTTCGGACTGGGATGATATCGACGATTTCAATGCCATTGGCAATCAGTCACCACCGCAGGACTCTTCCGGCAGCGCCATGCCCGGCTACGGGGGTTTCACGGTTTCCGTGACGGTGAGCCAGCCCGGCGCCTGGAACGGCGTGCCGGCGGTGGACGTGAAGCGCATCGAGGTGCAGGTGACGTCCAACAACGGCGAGACGATTTCGCTCTCGGCCTACCGGGTGAACTTCTGATGAAGCTGGGCGGGAGAGAGCACGGCTTCACCCTGGTGGAGATGGTCACCGTGATCGTGCTGCTGAGTATTATCGCCGTGGTGCTGGCGCCGTTCATCGCCAATGCGATACAGGCCTGGCATGACGGCAAGGCGCGCGCCGAGCTGGTAGCGCGTGGCCGTCTGGCCCTGGAACGTCTGGCGCGTGAGGTACGCCAAGCGGTGCCCAACAGTCTCGAAACCCTGGATGCCGGGCAGGGCATTCAGTTCGTGCGCTCGCGGGCCGGGGGGCGCTATATCGAGCGTTTCGACAATTTCGGTACGGCATTCACGCGCATGAATCGGCGCTTTCGCAAGAACGTTGCGCTGGCCAATGGGCTGTACAAAATGGGCACCGGGCTGAGCGTGTCGGCCGGAGACATTCTGGTGATCGGCAATACCTCCCCGGTGGCCTTGAAGGCCTTTCCCGGCAATGGTCCCGCGGTGCTACTGAGTGGAATTAGCGCCACTACCTCGGCGGCCGACGGCACTAATCAAGGACAGATTCTGGGCTTTGCCAATCACCGCTTTCCGGTCGATTCGCCTGGACGCCATTTCACCATTGCGGATCAGACCGTGGAGGTCGGACTAACGGGAAATACCCTGCGCTGGCACACGGCTGCGGGCCTGACCAATTACGATGCCAATGCCGATTGGGGGGCATCGGACCCGGTGCTGGTGGACGGCGTCAGTGCCGTGAGCTTTACCTATGCGCCAGGCACGCCAGCGGCGACCGGCGTATTGCGTATCGACCTGCAATTGGCCACGGACACCAACAACAGTATTCGTCTCTATCACGAAGTGCATGTAAGGAACACGCCGTGAGCAGACCTGCCTACATCAAGTTTGCTATGCCTTTGCCGCTAATCAGATTACGTAGGAGTGGACCCCTGGGCCGCGATTCGTCGCTGACAGAGATACCACCATCGCGGCCCGGGGGTTCGCTCCTACGGGGTGATATGGGGCCGGCCGCGATGGGTACTGGCCTGGCCGCCCGTCAACGCGGTGCCTCGCTGGTGATGGCTATATTTCTCATCACCGCCCTGGCGGCGCTGGGTGGGTTACTCACGCAACTCTTGGTGCTGGGATCTGAAGAGACCATCAACGAATGGTATTCCGCCCAGGCCCTGTATGCCGCCGAGAGTGGTGTGGAGTGGGCGGCGCGGGATATCAGCGCCGGTGGTGCGGGCAGTATCAGTAACGGTGTGGTGCTGACGAACCAAGCCTGGATGACAACCACGGTGAGTCCGGTGAGTATCGGCGGGCGTACCCTGTACACCATCACCAGCACCGGCAGCGCCGGAGGGCTGGTATCAGCCCCGCGCACGCAGCGGCGTATCGTGGTGCAGTTTATGCCGTGATGGCAGGGCAGGTGGGATAACATCCCATTGCGAACGATAGGGTACAGGGCTGTGGGAGCGGCTTCAGCCGCGAAGCATTCTTGGCACTGCCTTCGCGGCTGAAGCCGCTCCCACAGTAGTTTTTTGCCGCAGCCAAAGCGATTGAAGGGATAAAATTATGTTCGGTCTTTTTTCAAAACAGTCCAACGCCGGCTATGCCGCCCTGGTACCCGGAGAAGCGGGCCTCTGCGTGGCCAGCATCGCCGCCAACGGCAAGCCGCCACGGCTGGAGGCCTGCGACTTCATGCCCTGGCCGGAAGGCGGGGATAAGAAAAAATTGCTGGCCGACGCGGTGCGCCGCCACCGGCTGGAAAAGCGCGCCTGTACCACGGTGATGGAACTGGACGACTACACGGTGTTGAGCGTAGAGGCGCCGGACGTGCCGCCGGATGAACTGCGGGCGGCGATTCGCTGGCAGATCAAGGATCTGATCGATTTTCATATCGACGACGCGGTGGTGGATATCTTCGATGCACCGCCCAGTGGCGCGCATGGCCGGCAGAATACGCTGTATGTGGTGGTGTCGCGGCTTTCCCGGGTGCGTGAGCGTGTCGACCCGCTGCAGGACGCCGAGGCCAATCTCACCACCATCGATATTCCCGAACTGGTACTGCGCAATATTACCGCGCGCCTGCCGGAAGATGAGACCGGGGTGGCTTTCATCTATCTCACCCGTGAGCGTGGGTTGTTGATTATTACCCGTCAGTCGACGCTGTATTTCGCCCGCACCCTGGGTATGGGTTATGCCGCGTTGAGTGATGGCGATCATGCGCAGTACGACCAACTGGTGCTGGAGGTGCAGCGCTCGCTGGATTATTACGACCGTTATTTTGTGCAGCCGCCGGTGGCGGGGTTGGTGCTGGCACCCTGCGAGGTGCCTCTGTCGGGGTTGGAAGGGTATCTGCACGATTCGCTGGGATTGGCCGTGCGTAGTCTGAACCTGCAAGAGATCATTGCCTGTGATCACGCCATGGACACCGCCACCCAGGCGCGCTGTCTGCCGGCCATTGGTGCGGCCTTGCGGCAGGAGCAGGCTGTTTTGTAACAGCGGGCCATGCCCGCGATTGCTTTGCCTTTCACCAAGAGGTAATGGATTTGGACATTGTGGGAGCGGCTTCAGCCGCGAATGAAATCTGCCTTCTTCGCGGCTGAAGCCGCTCCCACAAGTTATTGTCTTTCGCTGTTTTTCGCGGGCATGGCCCGCTCCTCCACAAATAGCACAGTAGGTTGGGGTGAACGTTTTTTGTGAACCCCAACGTTCCCGCCGGTGATGCACAATATTGTGCGCCCGCCCTTTTTGTGCGCGCTATTTTGGTGCGCCAGCCGCCGGGCTGTTCTTTCTCTTCGCCTTAACTCTTTGATATATCTGACCGTTTCTATTCTGGCCTGGGTCTTGCTATTAGGTTGGCATCCCTTTGCGCCGCTGGCGTGCCATTCGGCGCTGCGCCCGCAGATGGGGTTAAATTTCCAAGGGTAGAGTGCCACCAACGGGTGGTGCCGGATCACGAAAACTAAATTATCGAGGAATTTTATCCATGCGTAAGAGCATCCTTGCCGCAAGCATTGCCGCACTCACCGCCCCCGCCGCCTTTGCCGGCAGTGTGGTTTCCGACGCCGATATCAACCTGAATGGTGGCATGACGGCGGGTTATTTCTACACCACCAATACGGGCAGCAACAATAATGAGAACTACCAGGTCTCCGACTTCATGGTCGAGCTGTCTGGCGAAGCCACCGAAGGCGTAGGCTTCGTCGGCGCCTTTGGCACCATGGCCGGCATCACCGTGCTGGACGGCGGCGTGAATAACAGCGTCTATGACTACGGCTTCCAGTACGGCTGGCTGACCGTGGCCCCCATGGAGGGCCTGAGCATCGACGCTGGTATGCTGGCCACCAATATTGGCTACGAAGTCGCTCCCTCCTACGCCAATCCGCATGCCACTATCGCGGCTCTGTGGGGCGGCCAGCCGGTTTACTATCCCGGTGTGCGTGTCAATTATGAGGCCGGGGATATGGGCTTCTACGCCGAGGTCAATGATGACAGCATGGAAATGACGCCTGCAACTTCTACTACTTCTGCAGTCTACTATTCAACAGCCGCTTGGGCCGCGGGTATCAACGGCGCCGCCGGTTCCCTGGAGTACGCCGTCAGCTATTACAACTACAACGGCTACAAGGACCTGATTGACGTCATCGTCTCCGCCGACCTGGCCGGCATTCCTGTGGCAGCCAATTTCGACTATCACCTGCTGGAGAACGCCCCGGTCGCTGGTGGTGATGACAGCGCCTACGGTATTGCACTCTACGCCACCCCCAGCTTCGGTCAGGTGACTGTGCCGGTACGTGTGGAATTCCTCAGCGATGGCAACAGTGGTGTCTATAGCGTGAACGGCGTTGGCGTGGATAGCGCCACCACGCTGACCATCACCCCGACCTACAACTTCTCGGACAACACCTTCGTGCGCGCCGAGCTGTCCATGGTCAGCAGTGACAACAAGATCTTCGCCGATGACAAGGGTGTGGCGGAAGACACCAAGACCTCCTTCGCCGTGCAGGCCGGCTTTACCTTCTAAGCCAAGTCTCGCGCAATGCGAAGCAGAAGGCCCGGCGGGATTGCTCCCGCCGGGCCTTTTTTCGTCAGGGTCTGTGCGCCGCCGCACAGAATTTTCGCCAAAATGTGTGGCGGAAAAAGGCAGACATAAAAAAACGGGCCCGAAGGCCCGTTTTTTCTTTCCGGGTCGGTATGACTTAGAAAGTGCCGATGAACTTCAGGTTGATGGTGGAGTCATCGATGACCTGGGTGACGGCGCTGACCACGCCATTGCTTACGGTGTTGCCACGGTCACCCTGGCTGTACTCCAGCGCCGTAGACAGATTGTCGGCGATGGCATAGCTGCCGTAGAGGCTGTACTTGGTGATGGTGTCGCTGCCAGTGATATCGAAGGAGACGGCCTCGTAGCGGGCCTTGACGGCAATCTGGTCGGTGATGGCGTAGCTGCCCCACACGTTGTAGGCATTGTCGACGATCTCGTCGGCCATCAGGTAATCCAGGCCAACGGTAAAGCCGGCGATGCCGTACTGGGCGTTGACGTCGAGGACGTTGCCTGCGCGGTTGTTAGCGACGGTATCGTCCTGGGTGACGTAACCCAGCTCAAGGGCCAGGCCTTCCATGGGGTTGACGTTCAGCACGGCGGCGATGGAGTTCTTCATGTCGCCGCCGGTATCGGTGACGTGACCGATGTCATTCAGCACGGCCAGAGTGCCGGTAAACATCTCGTTGCCGCCCGCCACGGCGACACCGGCGATGTTGTTGCCGTTCAGTGCGGTCTGCTGGTCGAGGACGTTGTAGACGATGCTGTGGCTGTTGAACTCGATGTCAGGGAAGTCCACGGCTTCCTGGCCGATAGGGTTGTTGAACACACCGCCGATCACGGTCAGGGCATCCATGGGTTTCCAGGCGAAGAAGGCCTGCTCGAGGGTGGCGCCAGTGCCAGTTGCAGTGCCTTCACCCGTACCAGTATCAACATTCGCAACCCCGCTATCCAGCAGGTTGAAGTCCAGGTCGGCGCGCACGGTCACGGAACCCTTGGTGGCCTGGACGTCAACCTCGGCGTCGGCGTCGGCGTCGCCATAGCTGGTGTAGTCGATATTGGCGAAACCGCTGACGGAGGCGCTATCTGCCTGGGCTACCAATGGGCTGGCGAGGGTGGCGGCGACGGGCCAGTGCAATCAAATTCTTCTTCATGAGTTTTCTCTCCCGGTTGGATAAATTATGTCTGGAATTACTTAAGAGCTTCTTCTCTTAATACGCAGGGTATAAAGCGCGCCGGGAGAATATACATCTGGTTGATGTGGACATTCAAATCCTTGTAGTGCTTTTTTGCAACAAAACCAGAATAATTTTGCTTATATCGTAGAGGCTTAAGGGGTTATTGTTGTTATTTGGCAACATTTAGGGCTGTATTCCCAATTCCTTGATCTTGCGCGTGAGGGTGTTGCGTCCCCAGCCGAGCAGTTTGGCGGCGTCCTGGCGGCGTCCCCCCGAGTGCTGCAGGGCGATGTCGATCATGATGCGCTCGAAGCGTGGCACGGCGTCGGCGAGCAGGTCGTTCTCACCGCTGGCAAGGCGCAGGTCGGCCCACTGGCGCAAGCCCTCTTCCCAGCTGCCGCCGGTAGGGCTGCGGGCGCTTTCCTGCTGCAGTTCGGGCGGCAGTTCGTCCATGTGCACCACCTGCCCCGGGGACATGACGGTGAGCCAGCGGCAGGTGTTTTCCAGTTGGCGCACGTTGCCCGGCCATTCGAGCTGTGACAGGTAGCGTTCGACGTCACTGTCGAGCTGTTTGGGGTCGACGTTCAGCTCTTCTGCCGCCTGGGCGAGGAAATGGCGCACCAGCAGGGGGATGTCCTCGCGGCGTTCGCGCAGGGCCGGCATGTGGATGCGGATCACGTTGAGGCGGTGGAACAGGTCTTCGCGGAACTGGCCTTCCTTGACCCGCTGTTCGAGGTTTTGGTGGGTGGCGGCGATGATGCGCACGTCGACCCTTGTGGGGGTGTGGCCGCCGACGCGGTAAAACTCGCCGTCGGCCAGCACGCGCAGCAGGCGGGTCTGCAGTTCGGCGGGCATGTCGCCGATTTCGTCGAGGAACAGGGTGCCGCCGTCGGCCTGTTCGAAGCGGCCGGCGCGGGTGGCCTGTGCGCCGGTGAAGGCGCCGCGTTCGTGGCCGAACAACTCGGACTCCAGCAGGTCACGGGGGATGGCGGCGGTGTTGAGGGCGATGAAGGGCTTGTCGGCACGCGGGCTGTGGCGATGCAGGGCGCGCGCCACCAGTTCTTTGCCGGTGCCGGATTCGCCGTTAATGAGTACTGTGATCTTGGAGCGGGCGAGGCGGCCGATGGCGCGGAACACCTCCTGCATGGAGGGTGCGGCGCCGATGATCTCCGGCGCCGCCTCCTGCGGGGTGGCCTGGGCGCCGGCGCGGCGTGAGGCGCTGTGCTGCACGGCGCGGCTGACCAGTTCGGTGGCCTCGTCGATGTCGAAGGGCTTGGGCAGGTATTCGAAGGCGCCGCCCTGGTAGGCGGACACGGCGCTGTCCAGGTCCGAGTGGGCGGTCATGATGATCACCGGCAGCTCGGGGTATTTTTCGTTGATCTGCGCCAGCAACTGCAGGCCATCCACGCCGGGCATGCGGATGTCGGTGAGGATGGCGCTGGGCGTCTCGTGTTCGAGGTGCTCGAGGATGCCGTTGGCGTTGTCGAAGCTCTGCACGTTCATGCCCGCCTGCTTGAGGGCCTTTTCCAGTACCCAGCGGATGGCGTGGTCGTCGTCGATGACCCAGATGGGGTTGCTTTCCGTCATGACGGGTTTCTCTCTGTGGTGGTGGTTTTGCCGCTGTCGGGGCCGCTGTGTTCCAGCGGCAGCAGCAGACAAAACCGGGTGAGGCCGGGCCGGCTCTTGCAGGTGATGAGGCCGTCGTGCTGGTTGATCAACGACTGGGCGATGGACAGGCCCAGCCCGGTACCATCGGCGCGCCCGCTGACCATGGGGAAGAAGATGTTTTCCGCCAGTTCCTCGGGGATGCCGGGGCCGTTGTCGATGATGCAGACCTGGCACACCAGGCGGTGCTGGCGGCTGCCGATGGTGAACTGGCGCCGCGCACGGGTGCGCAGGGTGATCTCGCCTTCGTCGCCCAGGGCCTGCACGGCGTTGCGTACCACGTTCAGTACCGCCTGGATCAGCTGGTCACGGTCGCCGGTGATGTGGGGGATGCTGGGGTCGTAATCGGTGAGGATGTGGATACCTGTTGGCAGTTCGGCCTGCACCAACTGGCGGATATGTTCGAGTATCCGGTGAATGTTTAGAGATTCCTTGCGGGCGATGGTATTGGGGCCGAGCAGGTGGTCCACCAGATTTCTCAGTCGGTCGGCCTCGCCGATGATGATGGCGGTGTATTCCTTCAGTTCGGCTGCCGGCAGTTCGCGTTCCAGCAGCTGCGCCGCGCCGCGCAGCCCGCCGAGGGGGTTTTTGATTTCGTGCGCGAGGCCTCGCACTAGAGTACGAAAGGTCTGTTGGCGGGCGATCTGCTGCTCCTCGCGTGCCACGCGGCGTTGGTGATCCAGCGGCCGCAGTTCCACCAGCAGGCCGGAGTCGTCGGGGCACGTGCTCAGTGGCGTGACGGTGCAGTCCGCGGTGATGGTGTGTTGGCCCGGCAGACTGAGCTGCACTTCGTATTCGGTAGTGGGGTGGCTGCTCTGCAGACCGCGTTTGAGGGCCGCCAGCAGGGGGCTGTCGCCGGGCAGAATTTCTTCCGCGGACAACCCCAGCAAGCGGCTGGCGCTGATGGCGAACAGCATTTCCCCGGCCGGGTTGATGAAGACCAGCCTGAGCGCGGTATCGAACATCAGCACGGCATGGCTGAGGTTGTCCAGTATGCGCTGGTGAAGCCCGGTCGACAGATTGTTCTCAGCATTCATAAGATGTGCAAAGCAAGAACCAAACCAAGTTTTGAATTCCTGTCTATTGACCTGCAGGCAAGCAATAAGTTTGCCTAATCAGTGGGTTAGCCGGCCATGTGAGAAATTGCTGACGGTGGGAGGGGTTGCCGGCCGGTGTCTGGCTTCAGATTAGCGCAAAATGGACGTGCGCGCACCAGATTGGTGCGGCGGAGGGTGGGTGGACGGTGGAGGCGGGGGGTCAGCGCCGGGGGATTGCCACGCGCAGCATGTGAAAGGTCACGCTTTCCGAGCTGATAATGACGTTGTCGCTATCGTCCACGATCTGCACCTGAATCGTATGGGTGCCACGATCGACATTTTGCAGGCGTAACGTTGTGCTCTGCCCTTCAGTGACCGGCATGCCATCCATACGCAGCACGAAGCGGTGGCCGGGCTTGAGTGCGGGGATGAGGTCGATGTTGACCTCGAGTGCGCCGCTGTTTTCCCGTATCGGGCTGTCGTCTGCGGGATGGGTGATGGTGACGAATTCGTAGCCTTGGGCGTCGTTGTTCTGATCTGTGGCCTGGTGGTCATCGGCGGGGACGTTGGCTATGGCCGGCGCCTTGTAGATGCTGGGGGGGCTCAATTTAATAGGTTTGGCATTTTCGGAACTGGGCCGGTCGGTGAAGACGGTGTTGCCCTCGGCGTCCTTTTCCATATACACCGCAGCAGCAGCGGAGAGACTGAGCAGCAGGGCAGCGAAACCAAGAAGGATGGTGCGATTTTGTCTGTTCATGGATCAAATGTAGCCGAATTAGAGGGGCTATACAAACGCCCCACCGGGCCGGGGATGCACTCATAAAAAAGCCACCCCGAAGGGTGGCTTTCGTGCATTGATTACAATTTCAGTCCCTATGGCACCAAGATACTGGTTCCGCTCCACAATTCGCCATCAGAACCATTTGAGCGAATCATGTCGCTGTAATTGCTTCCTTCGGCATAGTGAATGAAGCTGAAGGTATCTACACTCTGCGCTGTTAAGGCGCTGGTTTCTCTGAATTGGAAGTCGACTGGGTGAGCGCTATCAATGCTTGAGTCTGTGTAAAGAACAAGATAACTGTGCGTACAATCAGCGCACGTTGCATTTTCTACATACCACTCAAAACTAATAGCAGGATCAACGCCATTAGCGAAGCTTCCTGTTTCCGGGTCAGCGGCAGTTGCGGCGGTGCCTGTATCATTGAATGTCGTGATTTCACCGTCGTTATCAAACGCATTTCCTGCAATATCCGCACGCGTAAGTGACTGGGCAGAACCGCAGTCCGCTATTGCGGCTTCAAAATCAGCGAAGCTATAGGGTGTGATAGGCGCACCTAGTCCACCGTTAGCAGTATCATCCCATCCTGACTCTGTTGTGCATGCCAGCGATGAGCCGCTGCCAGAACCAGAACCTGTAGCGATTATGCTGTTGATAACATCACTAATAGCCGTGCTGTTGAAGGCCGATCCGCCTGAATTGCTAGCTCCGGCGGGAGTGTAAGACCCTTCATAAACCGCATTGTTATAGACGGAAAAGATTCTCTGCACATCGTTATCAGAATCCTCATTCAGATAGGCGTAGGTCGTTGCCACTGAGGCGGGAGTTTCATATGACAGTATCGCAGCCCCACTTACAGTCTGAATAGACCATGTGCTGGTTGCGACCTTATTAACTGAATGAAAACCGGTAGCATTATTGCGATTGACGTAATCCGTCAAATAGAAGTTTGCCGTACCTGATACTCCCGAGCCAACCAGTTCAACGATCATGCCTTGAGAAAGAGTACACAGGGTGTCACTACTGCTGGATGAATATGCGGGCTCAATACAGCCCTCAGGTGAGCGTTTAAAACCTGCCCATACAGCCTTAGGTTCACTACTTCCGTCATCAACCCAAGCAGATGAAGATAGCAAGTCAGTCAAGCTAGCTGGCTGGGTAATCAAAGGAGTATCATCCAAGGTATAAGAAGCCGTATCATATGTAATGCTCATTATGTATGCCTTGGCACCCGCAGAGAAAACAGCGGTAGAGTCAACCGCTGAGCTAAAGCCGCCATTATCCGAACCATCAAGATAGGCCGAAATGTTTAAACCGGCTGCATCGACCACTTGAGAGCTGACGGTAAATGTTTCAACATCACAAGTAAATGTGCCGCTGCCATTGCTGTTAAAGGCGACTGTGCAGTTACTTAAATCATCACCGGCAGTTGAAGGAATCCAACCATTATTCCCCAGATATACATCTGGCGATGAGGTAAGCGGCTCAAAAGTGCTTGAGGTGAAATTGTATGTGTACTGATTTTCTGTCACCACACCGCTGGCAGCGGTGATAGTGCCATATTCAATCTCTTGCCAGTCGGGGTTAATTTCACCCCATACCCAGTTAAAGCCATCAGCAAGCTGTTGTTCGAGTGTGGTGTTGGCTGCACTATTGGTCGCCTCAACCACGGCCACTTTGGTTTCAACTGTAGTGGTATCTACAGCAACATTGCTTGTTGTCGTTACAGCATCTGCATCAATAGAACCATCAGTGGAAGCCGCTTCTGCTGTCTCAACTTCGGCAGTGATGGCCGCAAGCTGGGTCACTACTTCTTCCACCACAATCTGAATCAATGCGTCAAAGGCTTCATCAATAGTAAGATTTACACTGCCATTAGTGATGGCGGCTTCAATGGTTTCAATATTATTTGCCAGGGTACGGGCTGTTACCTGGGCAATATTATGCAAGGTAGCGTAATCACTAGCGGCCGCATTAGTGGAATCAGCTTTTGCTACGACATAGTCGGTGAAAAGTGAAACCGCAGCAGGATCCTTACCCATACTCGAGATTAACGCAGCTTCGGCCGCATCAACGGTCATATTAGGATTGGCTTCGATTTGGTTTTGTACCATTGTTGTTAACGGACTAATGAATGCAGACTTACCTATAGGTGCACTAAGAACAAACTTCTTGCCTACCGCCATTCCCGTATCTGAGTCTATCGCTTCAGCAGGCACTTCAACAAATATTGGGTATTGATTTAGCAGGGTCGCGTCCGTGACGTCGAGCGTATACGCGCCACCAGTCCCTGTGGTTGCAGAAGGCTCACCAGTATTACAGATTTTATTTTGATTGATATCAAGACAGACTTTCGCGCCAGACAAATAGCCGTCAGCTACGATGCCCGATGTAGATCCAGGTGTTAAAGTCACAGGATTGTCACCGCCACCGCCACAACCCGTGAGGGCCAGCAGCAGTGCCGAGGGAATCAGTACATTTGTCCTTTGGTTATTATTTTGTCCAGTCAGCCAACGAAAATTCATGCAGTTGCTCCTTTTATATTCTCTCTGATTAATGTGTGGATGAAGAAAATATTTCTCGGTGCTCTCAGTAAAAACCTGATGACACGCAAGATATAGCGGCAGGCATGGACATTATTCAAGTCTGCATTCTTTTCTGAATGGATATAAAAGAATATAACTCGCTGTTTTCTTATTGCTGCGAGGGATAAGGCGTGAAGTTTGGGTATGTATTCAGGAAAATATTTGGGAACAGCCCTTGGAAGTCACCCGTGGTAGCACCCAGTTGTGCAAAGGGGGTAGTCAATTAACGCCTCCTAGCACAAGATATAGGAACTACATGTAACTGGATTTCTCAGTATATTATCTTGTAATACGCTGTTTTTATTGCTAATAATATTCTCTTGTGTCGTCTGGTGTTAAGTCGCAAATACACAGCATATAGTGGGTGGAGGCGCTAGCTGACTACCCCCTTTTGTGCAATAGAACTACCCCCTTTTGTGCAATAGAAGAGTGCTGATGGAGAGTGATCGCATGCGTGCCGGTTGCAGCGCGTAACAAAAATGGGGCATAAGGGCCTGTTTGGAAGAGAAAGCCTCGGATTGAATCTTGTCAAACGTCTCCGCAATTACCCGCGCGGCATCCTTGCCAGCGCTTGGTATCAACTGCATACCAGCGTACTCGAAGGTGTTAATAACAAGATCAAGGCCGCCTTCCCCAGAAAAGGTGCGATGAATCAAAAAAAGCCCCGCTCTTGGTGCGTACACCGAGAGCGGGGCTTTTCGTTTGTGCGCCGCGAGCGGCTTGGTTTATGGACTTAGCAGCTGTAGTACATATCGAACTCGACCGGAGACGTGGTCATGCGCAGGCGCGTGATTTCTTCCATCTTCAGTTCGATGTAGGCGTCGATCATGTCGTTGGTGAAGACGTCGCCAGCGGTCAGGTAGTCGCGATCGGCGCTCAAGCATTCCAGGGCCTGATCAAAGGAGTGGCACACGGTGGGAATCTGTGCCGCTTCTTCGGCGGGCAGGTCATACAGATCCTTGTCCATGGCTTCGCCCGGATGGATCTTGTTCTGAATACCGTCCAGGCCGGCCATCATCATGGCGGCAAAGGCCAGGTAGGGGTTGGCGGTGGGATCCGGGAAACGCAGTTCGATGCGGCGACCCTTGGGGCTGCTGACGAACGGGATGCGGATGGAGGCCGAGCGGTTACGCGCGGAGTAGGCCAGCATCACCGGGGCTTCAAAGCCGGGCACCAGGCGCTTGTAGCTGTTGGTGGAGGCGTTGGTGAAGGCATTCAGTGAACGCGCATGCTTGATGATGCCGCCGATGTAATACAGTGCGGTCTCGCTGAGGCCGCCGTACTCGTTACCGGCGAAGATGTTTTCACCGTCCTTGGCCAGAGACATGTGCACGTGCATGCCGGAACCGTTGTCGCCCACCAGCGGCTTGGGCATGAAGGTGGCGGTCTTGCCATAGGCGTGGGCCACGTTGTGCACGCAATACTTGAGGATCTGGTTCATGTCGGCGCGCTTCACCAGGGTGTCGAACACGGTGCCGATTTCACACTGGCCGGCGGTGGCGACCTCGTGGTGATGGACTTCGACTTCAACACCCATGTCTTCCATGGCCAGACACATGGCGGCACGGATGTCGTGCAGGGAGTCGACCGGCGGTACGGGGAAGTAGCCGCCTTTGACGCCGGGACGATGGCCCATGTTGCCGTCTTCGTAGACCTTCTCGGAGTTCCACTCGGACTCCTCGGAATCGACCTTGTAGAAGGAGCCGGCCATGTTGGAGCCCCAACGTACGTCGTCGAGGATGAAGAATTCAGGCTCGGGACCGAAGTAGGCGGTGTCGGCAATGCCGGTGCTCTTCAGATAGGCTTCGGCGCGGCTGGCGACAGAGCGGGGGTCGCGTTCGTAACCCTGACCCGTGGAAGGTTCGACGATGTCGCAACGCAGGATCAGCTGGGTTTCATCGGCGAACAGATCCAGTACGGCCGTCGAGGTGTCCGGCATCAAAATCATGTCGGATTCGTTAATCCCCTTCCAGCCGGCGATGGAGGAGCCGTCGAACATCTTGCCTTCGGTGAAGACGTCTTCGTCAACGGTGTGGGCGGGAACCGAGACGTGCTGTTCCTTGCCGATTGTGTCGGTAAAGCGGAAATCGACAAACTTCACATCATTTTCTTTAATGGTATTCAGAACGTCTTGAGCAGACATTACGTGCCCTCCAGTGTTTTCAGTAAGTTTTCAGTGTGTTCTATCAGTGTGTTCCAAAGGTGAATTGCTGTGTCATCAGTCGTGATTCTGATTCTTTCATTTTCCGGCTAATTAGCAGAAAATATGCCATTCGCTGAATTGGTTGATTAATCAATGAGTTCCAGTAATACGCGGTTGTATTGGTGAGCAAGTCGCGTCGGCTTGGTGCAAGTAAGGCGGAATCTTGCACTGTTTTTGTGCGTTTTGCGGCCCCTGCTCTGGCCCTTAAACCCAGATTAATAAAAGCTGACCTGGACATCCGCGATGCTGTCTTCCTCCTCGGCGAGGCGGGCCAGCTGCCGTGCAAGGGCCCTGGCCTGATCAATGTCCCGCACTTTTTGCAGCGGCAATGATACCTCTACATGGATTTTACCGTCCAGATAATGCAGGCGGACATGGTCGGTGTCAGGTGTTTCTTCGATGCCTTGCCAGCGCCGCTGTAACAGCGCCAACACCTCATCACGCATGGGCAGGTCACTGCTGGGTGCGCTGACTTCATCGTCTTCGGGGTCGATGTGTACCATGACCTCGGTGATGCCGTCCACTTTCTCCATAACCGCCTGGCGCACACGCTCGCTGATCAGGTGGCCCTCGGAGACGCTGCTCTTCGGGTCGACGAGGATGTGCACGTCCACCAGGCCGTCATTGGCCATGCGCCGGGTGCGCAGCATGTGCAGGGCCTCGACGCCGTTCACAGAGAGGATGGCGGCGCGGATCTTTGTCACCCGCTCGGGCTCCATGGCGCGGTCGATGAGCTCCTGTGCGCTGTGCCAGGCCAGTTCGGCGCCGATCTTGCCGACCATGGCGCCGACGGCGATGGCGGCCACGGCATCGAGCCAGGGCAGGCCATTCATGGCGCCGGTGATGCCGATCACCACCACCACCGATGAGATGGCGTCGGAACGGCTGTGCCAGGCATTGGCGCGTAGCAGCTGGCTGTTCAGGCGGTTGGCCACCCGCATCGTGTAATGGTAGATGGCCTCCTTGGCGACGATGGAGATGGCTGCGACGCTCAGCGCCAGCCAGCCGGGATGGGGCAGCAGCTCAGGATTGAGCAGGCGCAGGCTGGCATCGTAGGCGATGCCGATGGCCACCGCCAGCAGTGCCACGCCCAGAACCACCGTGGCCAGGGTCTCGATGCGGCCGTGGCCGTAGGGGTGTTCCTCATCGGCGGCCCGGGAGCCGTGCTTCATGGCAAGCAGCACGATGACGTCGGTGGCCAGATCCGACAGGGAGTGTATGCCGTCGGCGACCAGCGCCTGCGAATTGCCGATGAAACCGACGATGATCTTCGCTACGCCCAGCAGCAGATCCACCACCGCGCCAACCAGGGTGACGTGGCGCGCCTCGCTGTAGCGTTCGTCGTGGGTCAGCGGGGCATGCCCGTGGTGGTGGCCCATCAGCCGTCGCTGTCGCCGACGCGCACGGTGATGCTGATTTCACCGTCCGACTCGCGGGTGGCGATGACCTCGTGGCCGTTGATACGACTCCACGCGGGCACGTCGTTGAGGGCGCCGTGGTCGGTGCAGAACACCTCCACGGTGTCACCGGGCTTCAGCGTGGCGACGAGGTTCTGGGTCTTGATCACCGGCATCGGGCACAGCATGCGGCGGGCGTCGAGTTCGTAATGGCTCATAGTGTTTCCGGATTGGTTTGTCGATAGAGATTGCTTGTGGTGGATGAATCCATCCCCGCCGGAGTGGCGGGGTATTGTGCTATGTGTGGGAGCGGCTTTAGCCGCGAAAAGGACTGGCATCGTTCTTCGTGGCGTGTCATTCGCGGCTGAAGCCGCTCCCACAAGGGTGTTGTTTTCTCCATTTCCGCGGGTGGGGCTCGTGTCTATAGGTACCACTCCTGCGGCATCTCGCCACTGGGCATTGGGGCGACGTGCTCGCGTCGTGCCTCGGCACCCAGCGGGGTGATTTCCACCTCCACCTGTTCGGCATCACGGCCCTTGCTGAAGCGCGCGGCGATGCGTGCGGCGAGGGCGATGTCGTCCGCGCCGGGTTCGCCGTCGAGCAGCACCAGCGGGCCGGGGTGGCTGAGGGTGCGAATATGGGTGAACTGCTTGCGGTAGCCTTCGAGGAAATTATTCTCCCCTTCTTCGCGGCCGATGATGAGCTTGAAGTTGGGCCGTGGGCGCAGGTGGCGGCCGACCTTGAGCAGCATGATGTCGTCCAGTTCGTAGCGGCGTTCACCGCGCGCCTGCCACAGGTCGGTGAGCTTGTGCGAATAGGCCTCGTCGGTGAGGAAGCAGCAGCCACCGGAGGGCTGGGCGTAGTCTTCGATGCCCATTTCCCGGGCCAGGGCGATCTGCGGTTTGCGGCCACGACCGGAGAAACCGTACAGGCGTTCGCGGTCGATCCAGCCCTCGCGCTCGGGCAGGGTCTCGGGCAGGTTCTTGCCGCACAGGGGGCGCAGCAGGCGGTCTTCGGCACCGGATTCGCGCTGGATCACCGGCATGGTATCGCGGCGCTGGGACATGGGCCGCTGGCCGATCACCTCGCCGGTGATGATGAAGTCGAAATTGTGCGCCTGAATCCACTCGTGGGCCTTGCGCACCATGAAGCACTTGCAGTCCAGACAGGGGTTCATGTTGGAGCCGTAGCCATGCTTGGGATTGATCACCACGTCCTTGTATTCGTCGATGACATCGACGATGTGCAGTTTGATGCCGAGGGTCTCGGCCACCCACAGGGCGTTGTTGCGCTTGGGCTTGGCGCGGTCTTTCTTGCGGATGGCGTGGGTGTGGCCCTCGACACAGAAGCCGGTGAAGAAATTGACCCCCTCGACATGGATGCCCTGGTCCAGGATGACGCGGGTGGCGAGCATGGAATCGAGTCCACCGGAAATGAGGGAGAGGGCCTTGCGTTGTGTGGACATGGTGTGCCGGTCGATGAATAGCTACGGGCCGGCAATTGTAGCCCAAAACGGGGTGCCGGGCATGGGGCCCGGGGTGAGAGTGATGCGATTGAAGACTCTGTAGGAGCGGCCCCTCAGGCCGCGATAGCGATGGCGGGGAATTCTTCGCGGCCTGAGGGGCCGCTCCTACACTTGTTAATGGCGACGCTGCCCGTCTGGCCGTACCAGGGTGCCGCTGCTGATCTCGGTGAGGGTGTCGCGGGCACGCTGGCTGTCGGTGGCCTCCCACAGCTCGAAGGCGGTCAGTGGGTCAAGGGCCGGCTCGTCCGCGCCCAGGTCGCGCATGGTCTGCAGCACGTCCATGGCCGGCACGAAGTGTTCACTGAGTTGTGCGTACAGGCGGCCGAGGGAATGGCTGGCGGTACTGTGCAGCTGCTGGTAAGCGCCGATACCGAGGTCGACGTAATAATTGACGGAGACGCGCCGGCGTCTGGCCCGCTGCGGGTAGAGCCCGGCAAACAGCAGACAGATGTCGCCCACATCGCGCAGTTTGTCATGCTGTTGATGACCCGTTGAGAGCAGGCCGGTCAGATAGTCGAGGGCGAGGATACGCGAGGCGATCTCCGGCTTGCTGAGAAAACGCTGTAGCAGAAATACCAGATAACTCTGCACGTCTTCGCCCAGTTCGCGCCGGGCCTTTTGCTCCGCCTCGCAGACCAGTGCGTGCCAATGGGCGGCGGCCGTGGGTTGCAGTTCGATATCGCGCATACACACCTCCAAAACCTGTGCTCTCAACCAGGGTATCGGGCGTTGCAGCGGGCGGCTTGAACCCGGCAGGCGGTTATTTTTCCGTGCCGTCCAGCAGCTGGCGGATATTGCTGCGATGACGCCAGATCAACATCACGCTGATCACCGCCGAGACGCCGATCAGCTCGGGTTCCGGCCGCAGCCACCACATGAACAGTGGTGACAGGGCCGCCGCGGTGAGCGCCGCCAGCGATGAAATGTGGAATACCTTGGCCATCAACAGCCATACACCCAGCAGGCACAGCGCCACCGGCCAGGCCAGGGCGGTCAGCGCGCCGAAGGCGGTGGCGACACCCTTGCCGCCCTTGAAACCGAAAAACAGCGGATACAGATGGCCGAGGAAGGCAGCCAGTGCCGTCAATGCCAGGGTCTGGTTGGAGACCTCCAGCGCCTGCGCCAGCAGTACCGGCAACAGGCCCTTGATGGCGTCACCGGCGAGGGTGATGACGGCTGGTTTCTTGCCGCCCACGCGCATCACGTTGGTGGCGCCAGGATTGCCCGAGCCCTGGCTGCGAGGATCCGGCAGACCCATCAGGCGGCAGGTGATAATGGCAGCGGAGAGTGAGCCGGCGAGATAGGCGCCGAGAATCAGTGCGATATCGATCATGAGCACATTATCCCGTGCTGGTACGGCTCAGGGCAAACCGCTATAGTCCTCAGGAAATTTCGAAGCCCTTTATCGGCTCCCAAATCATCCCTTATTAAAACGAAAAACGAATACGGCATGGACATCATTTTTTTACACGATCTGACCATTGAAACCATCATTGGCATCTACGACTGGGAGCGCAAGGAAAAACAGTCGATCATCCTCGACCTGGATATGGGCGCCGACATCCGCCGCGCCGCCGCCAGCGATGCCATCGAAGATACCCTCAACTACAAGGCCGTGGCCAAGCGCCTGATCGAATTCGTCGGCGACAGCGATTTTCAGTTGGTCGAAACCCTGGCCGAGCGGGTGGCCGAGATCGTGCTCACTGAATTTGACGTGGAGTGGGTGCGCCTGCGGGTGAATAAAAAGGGTGCGGTGCGTTATGCCGGTGATGTCGGCATTGTTATTGAAAGAGGTAGCGAAAGAGGCATCGCAAGAGGCGTTGAGCGTGGATCTGTCGGCGGAGAGAAGGGCTGATGCCGCAGGTCTTCATCGGGGTTGGCAGCAATGTCGAACGTGATGCCAGCATCCGCACCGGCGTCGCCGATCTGCGCACCCATTACGGCGAGCTGCGGCTGTCCTCGGTATACGAGAGCGAGGCGGTGGGCTTCGCCGGTGATGCCTTTTACAACCTGGTGGTGGCCTTCGATACGCAAGAGTCTATCGGCACCGTGGCGGACGTACTGGCCGCCATCGAGGATCGTAATGGCCGCCAGCGCGGCAGCGGGAAATTCACCCCGCGCACCCTGGATCTGGACCTGCTGCTGTACGGTGACGAGATCATTAGCACCGAGCATTTTCACGTGCCGCGTGACGAAATTCTTCGCTATGCCTTTGTGCTCTGGCCACTGGCCGAGATGGTGCCGGATCTGATTCATCCGCAGGTGGGGGAATCCTTTGTGCAGTTGTGGGAAAAGTTTGACAAGGATGGCCCGGCATTGGGGCCTATCCCATTTTCGTGGCAGGCGCCGATATAAAATAGTATCAAGGGGTAGGTAAGCATGGCCGAGGGGTTTGCAGAAGGTACGACGTTGGCGGAAAAGGACAAACCGCTGATCCTGATTGTCGATGACTCGCCGACGATTCGTATGTCGCTGAAGCGTGCGGTACAGGATGAATTTCAGTCGCTCGAAGCGGAAGATGGCGAGGCTGCCTGGAAACTGCTGCTGGCGGAGGCCGATATCGAACTGTTGATCACCGATCTCACCATGCCGCATCTCGACGGTTTCGGCCTGATCCAGCGCCTGCGTGAAAACCATGCGGCACGCATGCAGAATCTGCCGGTGATCGTCGTCACCGGGGCGGATGACACCGCCGCCCGCGAGCGCGCTTTTCATGCCGGCGCCAATGATTTTCTCACCAAGGACAGCGACCGCATCGAACTGCTGGCGCGTTTGCGCGCCCATCTCAAACTGGCGCAGACCATTCGTCAGTTGGAGGCCAGCCAGCGCGAGCTGCGTGCACAGGCCAACACGGATCCGCTGACCGGACTTGCCAACCGGCGTTTCTTTGATGAGATCGCCGGAAAGGAGCTGTCGCTGATGCGCCGGCAGCAGGATTATTTTAGTGTGCTGATGATTGATATCGACCACTTCAAGGCGGTGAATGATACCTACGGCCACCCGGCCGGTGATGAAATTCTCAAGCGGGTGGCCGCGACCCTGTCGGGTAATCTGCGCGAAGAAGACACGGTGGCGCGCATTGGTGGTGAGGAATTCGTGGTCTGCTCACCGGCCACCAACCGGCTGGCCTCCATCGTCCTCGCCGAGCGTTTACGCAAGGTCGTGGAGTCCCTGGTGATCGAGTTTGATGGCCAGCGAATCCCCGTCACCATCAGTCTGGGCATCGCCCTGCGGCCGCTCGATGGCGATGACCTGCAGATGCTGCTGGGGGTGGCGGATGAACGGCTGTACAGAGCCAAGGAAGAAGGCCGCAATCGCTTCTGTGTCGCGGACAAGACGTCACACGGTGATGAAGGGCTTGCCCTGGACAAGATCTGCCCGCGCATGGACGAGGCGCTGGCGATGATTCGCCACGGCAATCTGCATCGCCTCAAGCCGCACCTGCCAACACTGCTGAAGGAGCTGGTTCCCTTCCTGGAGCTGGTCAACCAGCAGTCGGTGGAGGCGCAGGTCGATGTCGGGCAGATCTGCGAAATTGCGGAAAATCTGCAGAATTAACCCTCCTTTCGTCGCCACACCAGGATGCGATTGTTGGCCGGCATTTCATGGTCGGCGACGCGTTGCAAGCCCTGTTTCCGTGCCAGCCCATCAAGCTCGGCACGGTCGCGGATGCCGCTTTTCGGGTCGCGCTGTTTCAGCCAGACATCAAAGCGTGCATTGCTCTCACTGGTGAATTTTCCATCCCGGTTGAATGGCCCGTAGAGACAGAAGCGGCCGCCCGGGGCGAGTACCTGCCCGACCCCCGCGAACAGTTTTTCCACCTCCGTCCAGGCCATGATGTGCACGGTGTTGGCGCTGAAGATGCCGTCGTATAGGTGCCGGGGCCAAGGGTCGTAGTTGACGTCCAGTGCCAGCGGCAAGTGTACATTGCTGCCGCCGTCTTCGCTTAGCCAGGCGAGGATACCGGGGTGATTCTCGCTACAGTCGCTGGTTTGCCAGTGCAGGTGTGGCAGGGCGTGGGCGAAGAATACGGCGTGCTGTCCGGTGCCGCTGCCGATTTCAAGAATTTCCGAGGCCTGTGCAAATTCCTCACGCAGTACGGTGAGGATGGGGTGCTTGTTTTGTTCGCAGGATTCGGCGAAGGGTTTTATCACTTTGGGTTAAATTTCCCGCAGATTGCTGTGGATATCACCCCAGCCTATCTGCTGTCACTGCTGAAGGAACAGTCTTGTAGAAGGGTAGGCGTCGCCTATCAATGCAGCAAGTAGCCTGGGTTGAGCCCACGAAACCCGGGGGGAAGGGCGGCACAATAAAAACTCCCGGGTTTCGCAGGCTACGGCTTTGACTCAAGATACTGCTCCACGTCACTTCTCGTCTGCGCCGGAATATCCACTAACTATTCAACGACCGCCCGCCATCCACCGTTAGCACCTGGCCACTGGTGTACTCGGCATCACGAATCAGATACAGCACCGCGCGCGCAATATGCTCCGGACTGCCCTGCCGCTTGAGAAAGGTGCGGTTGATGATGCGCTGCTTGGTGACTTCATCCATGTCCGTTTCCGGCCACAGGATGGCCCCCGGTGCGACCGCATTGACGCGGATCTCCGGTCCCAGTTCACAGGCCAGCGCCTTGGTCAGCATGACCAGCCCTGCCTTGGCCATACTATAAATGGGGTAGCGCTTGAGTGGTCGATCAGCGTGGATGTCGGCGATATTGACGATGCAGCCGCGGCTGGCCCTGAGGTGTGGCGCGGCGGCCTGGGCGAGGAAAAAGGGCGCCTTGAGATTGGAGCCGAACAGGTCGTCCCACTGCTGCGGGGTGGCCGTGCCGATGGGGGTGGGATAGAAGGTGGAGGCGTTGTTGATCAATACGTCCAGCCGTTTCCAGGCCGAGAAGGCGTCATTGATGAGGGCGGGCAGGGCCGCCTCATCGAGCAGGTCGGCGCATACCAACACCACGGAATTGGCGCGATTTTGGTTGAGTTCAGTTTGCAGGGTATGGGCGGCGTCACGTGAGCTGCGGTAGTGCAGCACCAGATTTGCCCCCTTGGCATGCAGAGTGCGCGCGGTGCGAGCACCGATGCGATGGGCGCCGCCGGTGATCAGCACGGCGCGCCCGCTCAGCGGGCCGTTGTTGGCTTCTGTGGTATCATCCACGGCTTGTCCTCCGAGACTATCCCGACACTGTAACCCACCTGCGCCGATCTTGCCCAGCATGCCCCCCCCCGTTTCCCGAGCCACTTCACGGCATGCCATCCGGCAGGCTGGCGAGGCCCTTGCGCGCCTCCCCGAGCCGGATGAGGAAGCCCGGGCACACAGCATGGCGCTGATCCAGTTGATCGTCGATGACATTGCTGATGCCGGTGGGCGGATCAGCTTTGCGCGCTATATGGAGCTGGCCCTGTTCGCCCCCGGTTTGGGCTATTACAGCGCCGGCAGCCAGAAGTTCGGCGCCAGTGGCGACTTCGTAACCGCGCCGGAAATCTCACCGCTGTTTTCCCGTTGCCTGGCGTGGCAGACGGCCGAGGTGCTGAAAAGCCTCGGTGGTGGCGATGTGCTGGAGGTGGGTGCCGGCTCCGGCGTCATGGCGGCGGATCTGCTGGCCGAGCTGGCGGCGCTGGGTACGTTGCCCGATCACTACTTTCTGTTGGAGTTGAGCGCCGATTTGCGTCAGCGTCAGCATGAAACCCTGGCGCGGAGGGTGCCACAGCTGCTCGACCGGGTGCAGTGGCTGGACAGCCTGCCCGAGGGCGGCTTTTGCGGGGTGGTGCTGGCCAATGAGTTGCTCGATGCCCTGCCGGTGCACCTCTTCCGTGTCGAGGCCGGCGGCCCCACGGAGCGCTGTGTGGGCTGGCAGGATGGGCGCTTCCAGTGGTGTAGCGCCGAGATTGGCGACGCGGTGCTTGCGCAACGCCTGGCGACGCTGAGTGAGGGCCTGCCTGAGGGCTACGAGTCGGAGTTCAATCTCGCCGCCGAGGGCTGGATCGGCTCCATCGCCAGCATGCTGCAGGCCGGCGTGGTGCTGTTGATCGACTACGGTTTTCCGCGCCACGAGTATTACCACTCACAACGCGACCGTGGCACCCTGATGTGCCACTATCGCCATCGAGCCCATGACGACCCCTTTGTTTATCCCGGCCTGCAGGACATCACCGCCCACGTAGACTTCACCGCCGTCGCCGAGAGCGCCGTGGATGCCGGGCTGGATGTGCTGGGTTACAACACCCAGGGCCTGTTTCTGCTCGCCAACGGGATCACCGAACTGGCGCAGTCAGACGATGAACGTGAACAGCTACGCCTGGCACAGCAGGTACGCACCCTGACCCTGCCGGGCGAGATGGGGGAGCTGTTCAAGGTGATGGCGTTGGGGCGTGATTTTGATGCGCCGCTGCGTGGTTTTGTGCTGCAGGATCTGCGCGGCAAGCTATAACTTTCGTCAGGGTAAAAAAAACAGTAGGAGTGGACCCCCGGGCCGCGATGACAATGTTGGTCAATCTATCGCGGCCCAAGGGTCCGCTCCTACGGGTAATAACAACGACGCGGAACAAGAAAGGAACTGGGGTAGATCATGAGTACCAAATTGAAGCAGACCCAGGACATGTTGGCCAAGCATCATCGTGACGGCGTGGCCTTTGCGCAGATGATGAAGGACACCTTCGATGGCCGTTTCAACGAGGACTTCTGGGCGATGTGGGCACAGAATATAGAGCCGGCACTGTCCGATACGCCGGTGGTTCTCGATCTGGGTACCGGTCCCGGCCTGCTGCTCAAGGCCTTGGCGGCGCGCTATCCACAAGTGCGCGCCATCGGCGTGGAATGCGCCGACTACATGCTGGATGCCGCTGATGACCTTCCCGAGGGCTGCGAGATCATCGCCGCCGATCTGCATGATCCCCATTTGCCATTGGAAGATGGCAGCGTGGATGCGGCGGTAGCCTCGGTGGTATTGCACGAGATGCACCAGCCGGTGCGCGCCCTGCAGGAGGTCGCCCGCTGCCTGAAACCGGGCGGCCGGCTGTACGTGCTGGACTGGGTGCGCGCACCGCTGGCGCAGTATCTCGAAGATGCGGAGCTGGATGTGTTTGCCGCCGACACCCCGGTGGAGGCGCTGGAAGACCTGTTCATCCACTTCATCGAGCACAACCGATTCTCCAGTGACGATCTGGTATTTCTGCTGGAAAACACCGGCTTCCGTGTGCTGGAGGCCACCTTGCTGAAGGATGGCCGTCAGGCTCGAATCATTGCCGAGAAGGTTTGACCCTCCCCGCTGATATTCGCGGCTGAAGCGGCTCCCACAGAACAGGAACGAATTCTCCGATGGACCACCTGCACGCGATTGCCCTGGCCCTGCTGCAGGGCTTTACTGAATTTCTGCCCATTTCCAGCTCGGCGCACCTGATCCTGTTGCCGCGCCTGCTCGGCTGGGAGGATCAGGGTCTGGCCTTCGATGTCGCCGTGCATCTCGGCACCCTGAGTGCGGTGGTGCTGTATTTCCGCCGCGAACTGGTGCCCATGGCGCGCGACTGGGGCCGCTCGCTGGTCACCCGCCAGCAAACGAAAGACAGCCGCCTGGCCTGGGCGGTGCTGTGGGGCACCATTCCTGTGGGTATCGCCGGCCTGGCCTTCAAGGGCTATATCGAGGTTGAGCTGCGCTCGGAACTGGTGATTGCCGCCGCCACTATCGGCTTTGGTCTGCTGCTGTGGTGGGCGGATGCGCGGGGCCGCGGTGAACGTGACGAGTATCACCTCGGCTGGAAGGACATCCTGATTATCGGCATTGCCCAGGCCGTGGCGCTGATTCCCGGCACCTCGCGTTCCGGCGTCACCATGACCGCCGGGCTGATGCTGGGCCTGTCACGCGAGGGTGCGGCGCGCTTTTCCTTTCTGCTGTCAATCCCGGTGATCGTGCTGGCCGGCGGCCTCAAGGGGCTGGATCTGGTTAAAGAAGCGGTACCGGTGGACTGGGGGGTGATGATCATTGGCATGGTGACCTCGGCCATCACCGCCTATGTCTGCATCCACTTCTTCCTCAAGCTGCTGGAGCGCATCGGTATGCTGCCCTTCGTGATCTATCGCTTGGTGCTGGGCGTGGTGTTACTGGCGCTGTTCCTGTGAGGATTGAGAGAGGAACAACAAGCCACAGAGGCACAGAGAACGCAGAGGCAACAAAATAGTTTTTCTCCGTGTGCTCTGAGCCTCTGTGGCTTGTTTTTGGATCAGAATATCGGCGTTGCTGCTGCCACAGCCCATAAGCCAGCAGGCCGAGGCTGACGGAACCGATCACACCCTGCCACCACCAACTCAGTTCAAAGCCATCCGCGCCCAGCCCGTAGGCGATGACGAAGCCGATCCAGGTGGGACCGGCGCAGTGGTCGATGGAGGTCATGTAGGTGAAGGCCAACACCAACCCCGCCACCCCCGTCAGTCCGACGATCATGCCCTTTTCCCCTTGTCCGTATCGCGCCAGCGGCAGCAGCAGCCGGCCACCCAGCAGGGCGGCAACGAGATACACGCCCAGGGTCAGGGCATCGTATTCCAGGGTCCAGATGTCGAGCCCGGTCTGCATGTCCCGGTGGGCGAAGGCGATGAAGGATTTGGTGAGGATGAACTGCAGCGCCCCCAGCGGCTGCTCCTGCCAGATCAGCTGAAACATGGGCAAATAGCTGCCCACCGGGGTCAGCATGTGGTTCACCCAGCCGCCGTTGAGCAGCATGATGGGCAATAGGCTGAAGACGAAAAAAGCCAGCAGCAACAGTCCGCTCAAGCCCAGCCATAGACGGGTGGTTGAGTGGGGGGTGGAATTTACCTCTGCGTGGCTGTTCATGGTCCGATTCTAACCGATCCCGTTGTTCCCCATGCTATGCTGGAGCCCGCTTTTTACGGGGGCCTAATGGCGATTTATGCAATTGGCGATATCCAGGGGTGCTTTGACGAGCTTCAGGCCCTGCTGGCGATGTGCCGTTTCGACCCGGCGGTGGATCGGCTCTGGTTCACCGGTGATCTGGTCAATCGTGGTCCGGACTCGCTTAAGGTACTGCGTTTCGTGCGCGGACTGGGCGAAGGCGCCATCACCGTGCTGGGCAACCATGACCTGCACCTGCTGGCGGTGGCCGAGGGGCTGGGCAAGCTGCACAAGCCTGATACCCTGCAGGCTATCCTCGATGCCCCGGACCGCGACGAATTATTGCACTGGCTGCGCCAGCAACCCCTGTTGTATCACGATGCAGACCTGAATGCCGCGCTGGTTCATGCCGGCCTGCCGCCGCAGTGGGATCTGCGCGAGGCGCGTGCGTATAGCGTGGAGGTGGAAACGGTGCTTCGCGGCGATGATTACCGCGAATTTTTTACCCATATGTATGGCGACAAGCCCCGCCGTTGGGCGATGGGACTGACGGGCTGGGATCGGCTGCGTTTCATCGTCAATTGTTTTACGCGCCTGCGCTTTTGTCGTGCCGATGGTGAGTTGTGCCTGAAGGCCAAGGGTGAGCCCGGCACGCAGCCCGCAGGGTGTGTGCCGTGGTTTCAGGCGCCGGGGCGGCGCAGCACGCAGACGCAGATTATATTTGGTCACTGGTCAACACTGGGTCTGTATCAGGGAGACAATGTCCTGGCGCTGGATACAGGCTGCCTGTGGGGTGGTCTGCTGACGGCGGCGCGTCTGGATGGCGATCATGAACTCGTCTCCTGTGACTGCAGTGGCTATCGTCAACCGGGTGTCGAGGCGTAAAAAGTTGGCGGTAGCGTTAGAGGTAACTATTAATGGTTAGTATTGAATAAGTGAGAGAGAGGCTAAGGAGAAGTGATAATGAATAGACCGATATTTGTTGGTGCGGTGTTGTTGCTTGTCGCGACGGTTGCCGCGGCCGCACCGAAGGCGGAGATTAAGGAATACGGATATTACGAGTTTATCACTGAGGCGAAGCGTTCGACGCACCCGGCGGCCACCTCCGGCTTTGTACAGACCGGTGAGGCCCGGCTGGTGAAACAGACACAACGCATCCCCATCGAACAGGGGCGCCTGTTTGGTTTTCGTTTTATCATCACCGGCATGAACCCCACTATCGGCCAGCTCCCAGTGGAGTTGGTAGTGACACACCCGAAAATGGACAAGCCGGATGGCTCAAGCTCTACGGGCTACCGCTATACCCTGGGTCTGACCCTGGACCAGGGCGTGGTGGAAGACCAGACCGGTTATCGCATGAATGAAAAATATGAAATGGTCGAGGGTGATTGGGTGTTCGAATACCTCTTTATGAACAAACCGCTGATGGTACAGCGTTTTACCACCTATAAACCTTGATGTATTCACTGCCGAATGGCTATTGAGGAACCCCTGATGATGGATACTGAACAGAAAGAAAATATGACCCCGCAAGAGGCCTGGACCCGTGGCCTGTTTATGCTGATGTTTTTCATTCTCCTCCAGCTGGCCAAAATCGTGGCCGGGGTGGTGGTCGTATTGCAGTTTCTGTTTACGATTTTTACCAACCAGACCAATGACAACCTGTTGCATTTTGGTGCCAGCCTGAGCCTCTACATTTATCAGATCTGGCGTTTCCTGACCTATAACACGGAGACCCAGCCCTTTCCGTTTGCGCCATGGCCCGACGCACAGGCGGCGATGGAGCTGGAAGAGGCCGTGATACAGGATGAGCCGGATGAACCCGGAACAAGCGGGGACAATGCCGGGCAACGGGCGCCGGGGAAAGACTGATCCACCTCTCGCAGGGTACTCAGCGAGAGAGCGTAGCGATGGCTGACATGGCGGGGAAAGCTGAAGACATAGCCGAGGAAGAAGTGTGGCAAACATTGCGCGCACTCAACGATGCCTGGACAAAAGGCGACCCTGCCGATCCAGAGGAAAATACCTGACAGCTTTTTGCTCACGCGTTGCCGGGCCGTCTGGGCTATAATCCTAGGTTGATCAGTTGATCGCTTCGAGGTAAGTCTAAGCACAGGGTAATAAACGAATTCATAAAAGCGAGACTTCACCGGCTGGGTGAGGACGCTACGATCTGCCCAGTAGCTCTGAGTGCCCGCCTGGCTATGCAAAAAAACTCCTTAAGGAACAAAGCCATTAACTCATTTTTTTGTTACGCCAGACGGACACTCAGAACCACTGGACAGGCCGTTCAACTGATTAATCTAGGATAATAGGCGCGCAGCCCGTCGCACCATCACTGATTCCCCCGGGCTCAATCGAGTTTCCCCCATGTCGTCTGTCACCTCCCTTTTCAGTTACCGCAAATACTGGGCCAGCCGTTTAGGTACCGCCCCCGAGCTGCCCATGTCGCGCGAGGAGATGGATAACCTGGGCTGGGATTCCTGTGATGTGATCCTGGTTACCGGCGATGCCTATGTGGATCACCCCAGCTTCGGCATGGCGGTGATCGGCCGGGTGCTGGAGGCGCAGGGATTCCGCGTCGGCATCATCAGCCAGCCGGACTGGAACGATGTCGAGGACTTCCGCCGTCTGGGCCGGCCCAACCTGTTTTTCGGCGTCACAGGCGGCAACATGGACTCCATGGTCAACCGCTACACCGCCGAGCGCAAGCCACGCTCCGATGATGCCTACACCCCCCACGGCGCCGGTGGCAAACGTCCCGACCGCTCGGTGATCGTCTACAGTCAGCGTGCGCGCGAGGCCTACAAGGACGTGCCGCTGATCATCGGCGGTATCGAGGCTAGCCTGCGCCGCATCGCCCACTACGACTACTGGTCGGACAAGGTACGCCGCTCGGTGCTGATGGACGCCAAGGCCGACCTGCTGGTGTACGGCAATGCCGAGCGGCAGATCGTCGAGATCGCCCATCGCCTGGCGCGGCGAGAGCCCATGAGTGGGATCCACGACGTGCGTGGCACCGCCTTTATGCGTCGCGATGCCGGTGGCCGTCCGGATCGCGTGCCCGCCGGCTGGAGCCTGCTGAACTCGAGCGAGGTGGACCGGCCCGGGCGTATCGAGGCCCACCCCGACCCCTACGCCATGGGCGAAGCCTGTGACAAGGCGGCGGGCGGCAGCGAAACGCCGGACGAAGAAGGCACGGTGGTGGTCGCCGCGCCGCGCCGCCGGCTGCCCGATCCGGCGTGCACCCTGGTGCTGATCCCCGGCTATCACGCCGTGCGCGAAGACCGCGTGCTCTACGCCCACGCCTCGCGTGTGCTGCACCGCGAGACCAATCCCGGCAACGCCATGGCCCTCTACCAGCCTCACGGCGAGCGCGGCGTGTGGCTCAACCCGCCGCCCATCCCGCTGAGCACGGAGGAACTGGACGCGGTGTTCGAGCTGCCCTACACGCGCCGCCCGCACAGCGTTTATGGCGATGCACGCATCCCCGCCTACGAGATGATCCGCTTCTCCATCAACATCATGCGCGGCTGCTTCGGCGGCTGTACCTTCTGCTCCATCACCGAGCACGAGGGACGCATCATCCAGAGCCGCTCCGAGGACTCCATCATCCGCGAGGTGGAGGCCATCCGCGACCAGGTGCCCGGCTTCACCGGCCACATCTCTGACCTCGGCGGTCCAACCGCAAATATGTGGCGGCTGAAGTGCAAGGACGAGAAGATCGAGGCCACCTGCCGCCGGCCCTCCTGCGTCTATCCCGGCATCTGTAAGAATATGGATACCAACCAGATGCCGCTGGTGCGCCTCTATCGCCGCGCGCGCAAGCTGCCGGGCATCAAAAAGATCTTCATCGCCTCCGGCCTGCGTTACGACCTCGCCGTGGAGACCCCGGAATACGTCAAGGAGCTGGTCACCCACCATGTCGGTGGCTACCTGAAGATCGCCCCCGAACACACGGAAGGGGGGCCGCTGTCGAAGATGATGAAGCCCGGCATCGGCACCTATGACCGCTTCAAGAAGATGTTCGACAAGTATTCGCAGGCGGCGGGCAAGGAGCAGTACCTGATCCCCTATTTCATCTCCGCCCACCCCGGCACTACCGACGAGGACATGATGAACCTCGCCCTGTGGCTGAAGGCCAACGGCTTCCGCGCCGATCAGGTGCAGAACTTCCTGCCCTCGCCCATGGCCACAGCCTCAGCCATGTACTACTCGGGCAAGGACCCGCTGCACAAGGTCAGCCGCCGCAGCGAGGACATGCCGGTACCCAAGGGCACCCGCCAGCGGCGTCTGCACAAGGCCTTCCTGCGTTACCATGACGCCAACAACTGGCCATTGCTGCGCAAGGCCCTCAAACAAATGGGCCGCGCCGACCTCATCGGCAACGGCAAGCGCCACCTCGTACCCACCTGGCAGCCCGGCGGTACCGGCGATACCGGTGAGGGCAAGCGCGCTTTTCGCACCCAGCATAGCGGCTTGCCACAGACACCCGCCGGCAAGTCCCGCAGCCGGCCGGCAAAAAAAACCTTCGGCAAATCATCACGCAAGCCCCGCGGCCGCCGCTGACGTTTCGGACATTTATTGTAGGGTGTGTGGTTAACATACAAAGGAGTGGGCCATGCCCGCGATAGTCCCGCATTTCACCACAGAGATAGAGGATTTGCACATTGTGGGAGCGGCTTCAGCCGCGAAGAAGGCAGGTTTCATTCGCGGCTGAAGCCGCTCCCACAGGTTGTTTTTTGTTGCTTTTCGCGGGCATGGCCCGTTCCTACGCTGTTGCAGACACAGTCCGGCAGCTTGTCGGCCGGCACTGATTGTCGCAGACTGTCCAAGAACCTGAACCCAAGGAGATCGACCCATGGCCAAGTCCATCAAAGGTACGCAAACGGAAAAGAACCTGCTCATCGCCTTCGCCGGCGAATCCCAGGCACGCAATCGTTACACCTATTTTGCCAGCACTGCACGCAAGGAAGGCCTGATGCAGATTGCCGCGATCTTTGCCGAAACTGCCGATCAGGAAAAGGAACACGCCGAGCGTTTCTTCAAATTCCTCGAAGGTGGCGAAGTAGAGATCACCGAGAGTTTTCCCGCCGGCATTATCGGCGATACCCTGGAAAACCTGCGCGCCGCTGCCGCCGGTGAGGAGCATGAATGGAGCGAGTTATATCCGGGTTTTGCCAAGGTGGCACGTGAGGAAGGTTTTGCCGAAATTGCTGCGGCCTTTGATGCCATTTCCATCGCTGAAAAACAGCACGGCAAGCGTTACACCGATCTGGCCAACAATCTCGATGCGGGCCGGGTGTTTCGCCGCGACGGTAAGGTGGTCTGGCGTTGCCGTAATTGCGGTTATCTGCATGAAGCGGAAGAAGCACCGGAGGTCTGCCCGGCCTGCTTGCACCCGAAGGCCTATTTCGAATTACTGGGTGAGAACTGGTAAGCAAGTAGCTTGGATGAAGCGAAGCGTGATCCGGAGCAGGAAGGTGCCGCATATCCCGGATCACGTCGCACTCCATCCAGGCTGCCTTGCTAGGGGTGGATGATGAGCAGTGATGTGGATGTAAAAAATGGAAGATATCTGCTATTTTTAGATATCCTTGGTTTTAGTGAACTGGTTAAGTCTAAGGGCGTAGAAGAAATTTATGCAATTATAGATGAGTCACTACAAGAATTTGATCGATGGGAACACTTGAATAAATTATTTAAAACGATCTATTTTTCTGACACATTCATTTTTTATCAGGAGCCAAAAGGCTATGGTAAGTGGGCTTTCTTAGATGTATATGCCATTGGTGCAATGATCTTTTCTGCATTACTAGCTAAAGGAGTTCCTGTTAGAGGGGCGATTTCCTTTGGGGGTTTTGAGGTTCGATCAGATAGTTTAAGTAGACATCAGGTATATTTCGGGGAAGCTCTAATTGAAGCATATAAAGCCGAACAAAGGGAAAATTGGATTGGAATAACGATACTAGAGTCTGCTTGGGCGCCATACGAAGATGAAAATAGAGGTACTATAGCTGCTTTTGAAAGAGAGAGAGTTTGGAAAAAGAGGCACGATAGGGTATTGATGCTCAATCCGTTCCTTAAGTTGCGTGGTTGGTGCGGCGAAGACCGAATTGGTGAGATAGAAGGGCCTTATTTAGAGTGGGATGATCCGGAGTTCCCGAATGATATTCTTGCTTTTAAGTTTCTGCGTGAGCAGGCGGCCTCTTATAGCAAGAAGGGTGATTTCTCTGGTAACGTAGCGATTAAATATCACGCAACAATAGCTTTTCTTAAGGAGATTCTAGGTGTTGAGATATACGAATGGGGAGTGCGGATTAGCGAGCCTGATAAGGTGGGTGGGTCTTGTGTGCCCCCGCGTTAACTTGGTAGTGTGCTCTTTTCCGTCCGCTGTCTGCCGGCCGCAATAGCTCAGCGCATTGTGCCATATGTTGATCGTCGCAAGTTAAGTCTGGCTATCTCCTGTTGCAGGTCACCACTTTCGGCGTAATGCCCTTCGGTTATTGCGCCCTGCGGCTTGGCGGGTTCATAAGGGATGGGGCCTGATGTATCCCCATGAAGTTATTTCGTTACACTGCTCTGCGGTGTAACGAAATAAACTGGTAAGCAAGCAGTCTGGCCTGCAGCTTTGATTCAGAGCCCAGCAGCCTCTACGAGAGTGTTTTCCTTGCTCCGTCTGCAGTAACGTTAGACTGCCATGGCTCTACCCTTCGGCTAGATGAAATATGCTGGAATCCGAAGGGCGTTCTCTAGTTAAAACACCTCTGTACAATAATAACCCTGAGAGATGATTATGGATAACCTGGAAAAATATATGGATCAGGCGATCAGTCTGAGTATGGCTTACGGCCCTAAACTGTTGCTGGCGTTGATCGTTCTCGTTGTCGGTTTGCGGCTGATTAAATCCGTGGTGAAGTTACTTAATCGTGCCATGGAGAAAAGCCATACCGAAGACACGCTAAGGAGCTTCCTGGATAATCTGTTGGGTGTTCTCCTCAAGGTTCTGCTGCTGATCAGTGTCGCCGCGATGGTTGGCGTGGAGACCACTTCGTTCATTGCCATACTCGGTGCCGCTGGTCTTGCCATTGGTCTTGCACTACAAGGTAGTTTGGCAAACTTTGCCGGCGGCCTCCTTATCCTGTTTTTCAAACCCTTTAAGGTGGGTGATGTTATCGATGCCCAGGGGTATCTGGGCGTGGTGCGTGAAATTCAGGTATTCAATACGATCATCCTCACCCTGGATAACAAAAAAGTGATTATCCCCAATGGCAATCTTTCCAATGGCTGCGTAGAAAATGTCTTTAGTGAGCCCACCCGCCGGGTCGATCTTACCTTTGGCATCAGTTACAACGATGACATTCTCTTTGCCAAAGAGGTGTTGCGTAAAGTGATCACCAGTGATGAGCGTATTCTTACTGACGCTGATCATGCGCATGAGATTTATGTGGCGGAACACGGCGACAGCTCCGTCAATCTGCTGGTTCGTGTCTGGGTCAATACCGAGGACTACTGGCCTGTGCATTTCCATCTCATGGAGCAGGTCAAGCTCAGCTTCGACAAGGAAGGTATTTCCATTCCCTTCCCGCAACGGGATGTTCATCTCTTTCAGCCGGCGGGGTAGCCAGTCTTGAAGCCCTGAACACGACATATATAGTCGCCAGGTTGAATGGCACTTTCCTAGGCTCGAGAGACTTGGAATACCGTCATTCTCGCGAAGGCGGGAATCCAGAATGTCGGTCGCTTCAAACATTCTGGATTCCGGGTCTTCACTTCGTTTCGCCCGGAATGACGGTCTTTTCTTTTGAAGGTCACGGATCAGGATCGGACAAATTGAAGCAATGGTCCGTAATCATGGTTGTCAGCTGCCCGGAGAGCTGCGACATATGCTTTTCGTGTCTTGCTGGCATCTACAAGATTAATGCGTCCCCAGGTAAATCGAGGGCGGCCTGAGGCTGTTAGCAGCAGGTCGGCTGCCAATCGGGCGTGGCGACCATTGCCATTCGGAAAAGGATGGATCAATACCAGGTGGTGATGGAACCGCGTAGCGATTTCATCAGGATCATAGGTGCCATTCTCTATCCAGTAACGACAATCGTCGACAAGCTGTCGAAGGCCGGTTGAAATGCGATAGGCATCGACGCCAATATTGCGTTCCGATTGCCGGAACTTGCCAGCCCACCGCCAGACCCGACCAAACATTCTCTGGTGAAGATTTTTAAGGAACCTCTCATCGAGCACATCACGCTTGCGTGAAAATGCCCATTCCTCTGCTTCCAGAATATTGGCCTGTTCTGCTTCATTCAGTTCTGAGCGCAGCGTGATATAGGAGGGGGCCAACTGTTCCCGCTCTTCTTCCGTCAATGGGGTGGATGCGTCATCCTGCTCATCCAACGGATCGGTCATCCATCTTCCTTCCAAAGCTCGGAGCTTGCCTTATCCCGCAGGTTTTGGATCATGCGCTTAAGCTGTTCTTGTTCGTCCATTGCATCAATGCCCTGGGCTTCAAGGGCCATGCTGTGGCGTGTTGATTCCAGCCGTTTCCTGGCGAGGTGTTCAGCGCGCTCGGCGACCAATTCGTCGAGCGGCTTCCTTGGCACCAACGCATATACCAGACGGCAATCCAGGGCATGGGCCGCTTTTTCGAGGGTGTTTAGCGTAATTGTGCCTTTGGTCTCCGCTTGCTCAATAGCAACGGCACGCGACTGAACAACCCCCAGCCGTTTTGCCATCTGGGTGGTTGTCATGCCTAAGGCCTCACGGATGGCCTTGATCCATCCGCGTGGCGGACGTGCAAATAACTCTGCTTTTTTTTCCAATTCAGTCAACCGCTTATCAAGCTGGCGGCGGGCCGTGGCTCGATCTTTCGAGCGCATTATAATCACCTTTATATGATAAATAATTTCTGTTAATATTGCATATATATAATAGCTTGACAGAAAATAATTACAAATTTGTGATAATTTAGGAATTAATCAAGCATAAATATGTGATCGCTTAGTTCTGGTTTTCTAAGGGGGGGCACCCTGTTGATGTGGTCTGGTAGGAAGGATTGCTCTACCCTTCAAATATCCCACTCATGCACCGGCGCGCCGTTATGTTGGCGTTCGAGATAGGCGGCCAGCAGGGCCGGCATATCCGGGCCGTGGCGGGCGACGTAGGCGCGCTGCCACGCGGCGCCGTTGCAGGCGTTTTTCACCCGCGATTCGATGATGCCCAGGTAGTGCGCGGCTTCATCATGATCGATGCCCAAGGCCTCCAGCCCCTGCGTGGCCAATGGCAACAGGGTCTTCAACAGTAGTGAGTGGGCCGGTTGTTTGTTGCCATCCAGCCAGATGAGCTGGGTGTCGAGGCCGTGGCGGGCGGCGGCATAAAAATTGTCGCGCGCGGTGGCGAAAGGGAGCCGGGTTTCGGCGGCCTCGCCCTGCCGACACAGAGCCCAGCAGAGGCCGTAGAAAAAGGCGGCGTTGGCAACGCTATCGGCGATGGTAGGCCCGGCGGGCACCACGCGTTGTTCGATGCGCAGGTGGGGCTTGTTACCTTGTGCACTGCGAATTTTGCTAGGCGTAAAGCCGATCAGCGGCCGGTTCCAGCGCCACAGGGTGCCGTTGTGCAGGCGCAGGTGGGCGAGGTGTTCGGGGGGGGCGTCGAACAGCACCGGCAGTAGTACCGGGAAGTGTTCGAGGTTTTCCGTGAACACTTCCTGCAGCGAGGCCCGTGCATAGCCGGAGCCGAAACTGACGCGGCGCATGGGGCCGTGGGCGTCCTCTTCGTAACCACCGACTTCCACCGATTGCTCGAACAGGGGGATGCGCGTTTCGGCCCACAGGTCGTGGCCGAACAGGTAGGGCGAATTGGCGCTCACCGCCACCAACGGCGCGGAGGCGATGATGCTGGCGTTGTAGGCACGTGCGGCGAGTTCGGGGGCCACTTGCAGGTGTATCTGAAAGGAGGTGGTGGCGGATTCCAGCATCACGTCGCAATGTTCAGCGCGCAGGATGTCGTGGCCGTGGATGTCGAGGCGCAGCGGGCGGCCGCCGCGTAGGCGCATGATCTCGCTGTTCAGTGCGTGGTAGCGGTTCATGGCGGAGAGGTTGGCGGGGCTGAGGTCGGCGTCGCGGACGGTGGGCAGGATGCCGATCATGGCCAGTTCCAGTTGCATCTCATGGGCCGTTCGGCGTGCCTGCTGCCAGGTCTGTTGAAGGCCGTTGGCCATTTGCGAGAGGATGTGGCCGCCGAGTGGCAAGGGTTCGATGTTGAACTCGACGTTGAAGGTGGCTAGCTCGGGAAATACCTGTGGGCTGCCCAGGCGTTCGATGAAGCGGGCGTTGACGGGGGCGGGGCGCAACTGTGCGTCCACCAGCCAGGCCTCCAGTTCGAAGCCGGCCACGGGTGGGCCGGGGTCGAAGTGGCCCTGCCGGAACCACTCAGCGAGCAGGGCGGTTTCTTCAGTTAACCGCTGGTGGAAGGTGTCGAAGTCTTGCCGGCAGAAGCAGGCGTCGTCGATTTCCTGGCCCATGTGCCCTCTGGATTTCCCGAAATTAGTAAAGTTATGCGTCAAAAAGCCCCGACCGTCTACCCCCTATTCTCGTCCGGCGGCTGGCGAAGCGCAGGGCGGGGCCGTTTTCGCCGCTCCCGCGCAACGGGTATACTGTGCGCCCTTTATTCTCCACACCACTCAAGTACCGACTTATGTCAGCGAAACCGGATGTATCGACCTTTCAGGGGATGATTTTCGCCCTGCAACAATACTGGGCGGAACAGGGCTGCGTGATTTTGCAGCCGCTGGACATGGAGGTGGGTGCGGGCACCTTTCATCCCGCCACCTTCCTGCGCGCCATCGGCCCCGAGCCGTGGAGCGCCGCCTATGTGCAGCCCTCGCGCCGTCCCACCGACGGTCGCTACGGCGAGAATCCCAACCGTCTGCAGCATTACTACCAGTTCCAGGTGGTCATCAAGCCCTCGCCGCTGGAAATCCAGGAGTTGTATCTCGGTTCGCTGAAGATGCTGGGGCTAGACCCGCTGGAGCATGATATCCGCTTCGTCGAGGATAACTGGGAATCCCCCACCCTGGGTGCCTGGGGCCTGGGCTGGGAGGTATGGCTGAACGGCATGGAGGTGACCCAGTTCACCTATTTCCAGCAGGTGGGCGGGCTGGAGTGCAAGCCCGTCACCGGCGAGATCACCTATGGCCTGGAGCGCATCGCCATGTATCTGCAGGGGGTGGAGAGCGTCTATGACCTGGTGTGGGCGAAGGGCCCGCTGGGCACCACCACCTATGGCGACGTGTTCCACCAGAACGAGGTGGAACAGTCGGCCTACAACTTCGAGCACGCCGATACCGAGGCCCTGTTCAAGGCCTTCGATACCTGCGAGCGTGAATCGCAGCGCCTCATCGAGGCTGGCCTGCCACTGCCGGCCTACGAGCAGGTGCTCAAGGCCTCACACAATTTCAACCTGCTCGACGCACGCCACGCCATCTCTGTCACCGAACGCCAGCGCTATATTTTGCGTGTGCGCACCCTGTCGCGCGCCGTGGCCCAGGCCTATTACGATGCGCGCGAAAAACTGGGCTTTCCCATGTTGTCTGAATCCGGGACGTAACCATGTCCGGCATTGAAACGCAGAGGACGCAAAGGCGCAGAGAACGCAAAGATTCAATAATGATTTCAAAGGTTTTCTCTGCGTCCTTTGCGTCTTTGCGTCCTTTGCGTTAAATCGCCGAAACCGAAACAACCGTGAGACTCAATATGACGAACAGCCGCGACCTGCTGATCGAAATCGGCACCGAAGAACTGCCACCCAAGGCCCTCAAGCGCCTCTCCGAGGCCTTCGGCGCCGGCATCAAGGACGGCCTGAAGGGCGCTGATCTGATCCATGGTGAACTGAGCCTGTACGCCAGCCCGCGCCGTCTGGCGGTGTTGGTGAAGGATCTGGTCGAGGCCCAGGCCGACAAGACCATCGAACGCCGCGGCCCGGCGCTGATCGCCGCCTTTGGTGAAGATGGTTGCCCCACCAAGGCCGCCGAGGGTTTTGCCCGCTCCTGCGGTCTGAGTTCGGTGGACGACCTCGACCGCATTGAGACCGACAAAGGTGCCTGGCTGATGTACCGCGCCGAGCAGCCCGGCCGGCCCACCGCCGAGCTGATTCCGGACATCGTGCGTACGGCGCTGGACAAGTTGCCGATCCCCAAGCGCATGCGCTGGGGTGCGCTGGAGGCAGAGTTTGTGCGTCCGGTGCACTGGGTGGTGCTGCTGTTTGGCGACGAGGTGATCGAGGCGGAAATCCTCGCCGTGACCAGCGGACGCGAGACCCGTGGCCATCGTTTCCATCATCCGGACACGCTCTACATCGCCGAGCCGGAGGGCTATGCCCCGCTACTGGAGACCGAGGGCTTTGTGGTGGCCGACTTCGCCGTGCGTCGCGAGGCGGTGCGCGCACAGGTGCTGGAGGCGGCAGAGGCGCTCGGCGGCAATGCAGTGATCGACGAGAGCCTGCTCGACGAAGTGACCGCAATGGTGGAATGGCCGACGGCCATTGCCGGGGATTTTGAGGCGCGTTTCCTCGACGTGCCGGCCGAGGCCCTGATCTCCACCATGAAGACTAACCAGAAGTATTTCCATATCATCGATGCTAACGGCAAGTTGATGCCCCACTTTATCACCGTGGCCAACATCAATAGCCGCAATCCCGAGCTGGTGCGCGAGGGCAACGAGCGCGTGATCCGTCCGCGCCTGTCCGATGCCGAATTCTTCTGGACCCAAGACCGCAAGCACCGCCTCGACAGCCACATCGAACGTCTGAAGACCATCCTGTTCCAGAAGCAGCTCGGCACCCTGTACGACAAGGTCGAGCGCGTGGCCGGGCTGGCCGGTGATATCGCCGATAGCCTGGATGCCAGCCGCGTGTGGGCCGAGCGCGCCGCCTGGCTGGCCAAGTGTGACCTGATGACCGAGATGGTCTACGAGTTCCCCGAGCTGCAGGGCATCATGGGTCGCTATTACGCGTTGCATGACGGCGAACCCGAAGAGGTCGCGCTGGCCCAGGACGAACAATACCTGCCGCGCTTCGCCGGCGACGAACTGCCCGCCACGCCCACCGGCCAGACGCTGGCCATCGCCGATAAGCTGGACACCATCGTCGGCATGTTTGGCATTGGCCAGCCGCCCACCGGCAGCAAGGATCCCTTCGCCCTGCGCCGTGCCGCGCTGGGCCTGCTGCGTATCATCATCGAGCGCCAGCTGCCGCTGGATCTGCCGGCGCTGATCGGGCGGGCGGTCGAGGGCCTTGGCGAGCGGCTTACGGCCAAAGACGTCGCCCCTCAGGTATTCGACTTCATGATGGATCGCCTGCGCGCCTATTATCATGACATCGGCGTGAGCGCGGACGTGTTCGACGCCGTGCATGCCCAGCGGCCCACCCAGCCCTACGACTTCGACCGCCGGGTGCGGGCCGTCAACCACTTCCGCAGCCTGGCCGAGGCCGACAGCCTGGCCGCCGCCAACAAGCGCATATCCAACATCCTGCGGCAGGCGGATGAAAAAGGCATCGACGTACCGTCTGAAGTGGATGCCACAAGGCTGACCGAGGCGGCGGAAAAGACCCTCGCCGAACGCCTCGCTGAGCTGGAGCAGGAAGTCTCCCCCCTATTCGATGCCCGCGACTACGAACCGGCCCTGGCCCGGCTCGCCGACCTGCGCGAGGCCGTGGACCGCTTCTTCGATGACGTGATGGTGATGGTCGACGACGAGGCCCTGCGGGACAATCGCCTGGCCCTGCTGGCACGGTTGCGGAATCTGTTCCTGCGGGTGGCGGATCTTTCGCGTTTGCAGGGGTGATTTGCCGGGGCTTTCTCGTTACACCGCTCTGCGGTGTAACGTAATGAGGGTGGGGAATCTGCCTTGGCTGAGGTGGCGCCGAGCGCCACAGGATGTGTGACACCGCGGAGCGGTGTCACAAGCAAGCCCCTGAGCCGTCCCACCAACCAGCGGAGACAAACATGGAACACAGCGATTCCTACCAAGCCATGCTCGACGTCGTGCAGGCCTTCCACGACAAGCACGATTTCAAAAACAAGGGGGGCGAGGAGATGCTCTACCGCATCGCCCTGATGACGGAAGAGCTGGGTGAGATGGCCGAGGTGGTGACCAAAGGAAAATCGAAAGAGCAGTTGGCCGAAGAAACCGCCGATCTGTTCATTCTCCTCATTGGCACCGCCATTTCCGCCGACTTCGACCTCAAGCAGGCCTTCTGGAAGAAGATGGATAAGATTATGCAGCGTGAGTCGAAAATGGTGAATGGCCGTGTCCGCGTCTCCGAGTTCCGCAAATAACCTGACTGTTTCTGTTGACTATAGGCTGTCATGGACTAGGCTTTGGGATACAGCTAGGGAGCTGGCTGCTTCGCAAGCCATCTTGGAGGGGATCCAATGGAGTTGACCATCATCATGTTCGTGGGCCTGTTTTTGCTGACGGCCGTCTCGATGTTCTCATCGTAGCGATGTCATAAGCCAATAATAAATAACCTTGGTAAGCTCTTGGTCGATAAAGCCGGAGGCATATGTCTCCGGCTTTTTTATGTGCGCCGATTATTGATGGCGCGCTTTTGCTAGAATGCCCGCAACGAACAACCACCCTGCGGGAGCGGCATGCAATTAGTGATTTTGGATCGTGACGGCGTGATCAATGAAGACTCCGACAATTACATCAAGTCCGTGGACGAGTTCGTCCCTCTGCCCGGCAGCCTGGCGGCCATTGCGCGCCTCAACCGTGCGGGCTATACGGTGGCCGTGGCGACCAATCAGTCCGGTGTCGGCCGGGGCCTGTTCGATCTCGCCACGCTGGGGGCCATGCACGAAAAGCTGGCCCGCCTGCTGGCGGCAGAGGGGGGCAGGGTGGATCGGGTTTTCTACTGCCCGCACAGCCCGGACGACGCCTGCGACTGCCGCAAGCCACTGCCTGGATTGATGCATCAGATCGCCGAACACTACGCCGTGCCGCTGACGGGCGTGCCGGTGATCGGTGATTCCCTGCGTGACCTCGATGCCGCCCGTACCGTGGGCGCCCGCCCGCTGCTGGTGAAGACCGGCAAGGGACAGCGAACATTGGCCGCGGGGGAAGGGCTGGACGATGTGCCGGTCTATGCCGACCTGGCCGCCGCGGTGGACGATCTGGTGGCGCCGTCATGATGTTGCTGCGTTCGTCACTGTTCAGTCTGTCGATGATCCTGTCCACCGTCGTCACCGCCCTGGGGCTGATACTCATGGCGCCCCTGCCCTTTGTCTGGCGCTCGCGTTTTGCGCGGGGCTATGCGGTCTACAATGTGAACATGCTCAAGTGGCTGTGTGGTATTGACTACGAAGTGGAGGGGAGAGAAAACATCCCCGATGGCTCGGCTATCATTTTTTGCAAACACCAGTCCACCTGGGAAACCTATGCCCTACAGGTTTTGCTCCCCCCGCAGTGCTGGGTACTCAAGCGGGAGCTCATGTGGGTGCCCTTCTTCGGCTGGGGAATGGCCATGCTGCGGCCCATATCCATTGATCGTTCGTCCGGGCGCAAGGCCGTCAAGCAGATCATCGAGCAGGGCATTCAACGCCTGAAAGACGGCATCTGGGTGGTGATCTTCCCCGAGGGCACGCGCGTGCCGCCCGGCGTACGCAAGCGCTGGGGCGTGGGCGGCGCGCTGCTGGCGGCCAAGAGCGGCGCGCCGGTGGTGCCGGTGGCGCACAATGCCGGTGAATTCTGGGGCCGGGGTTCCTTCGTCAAGCGGCCGGGCACCATCCGCGTGGTCATCGGCGAGCCGATACAGACCGAGGGCCTCAGCGCCTCGGAGATCAATGAGCGAGGCGAGGCCTGGATGGACGAGACCATGGCGCGCATCAGCTCGGTGCCGGTGACCGAAGAATATGATCCCGCCAAGCATCGCAAGTGATTGCAGATAGTCGCGTGGACGTCCCGCCCCATAAGCGATATCCTACGCACCCCGGTCGGGGATGCTCAACAAAATGCGCCTGTAGCTCAGCTGGATAGAGTACCGCCCTCCGAAGGCGGGGGTCACAGGTTCGACTCCTGTCAGGCGCGCCATTTCTTATTATTAATCAATAAGTTACAGCACTTTCCATTTTCACTTATGGTTTTCTACCTTTGGCACAAGCGGGCACAGCCATCGTAACTATTAGCTAACATTCATTTTTAAAATTGACCGTTAGCCAACATAGTGGATTTTGTGCCCATTTTAGCCTGTGCCCAGATTGTGCCCACCCTGTGCCATGTTTGAAATTTCGGGTTTAAATATTAGACGGTATGAGCTCAATTTTGATTGTTAGCTTCCGTGGGCACAGAAACCATGAAGTAGTCCGGAATCGAGTTAGGTCCGAAGGAAATTTAAACGAAGGAATTCTAGTTGGCCGATACTTGGAGTTTTGCCAATAACCATACGTTCTTACTAATGCCCCATAATTGTTGTTTGTCAGTGTATTTGATTTCAAATGCCCATCACGCAATGTCAATGGAAGCATCAATAGCTTGCGCAATCAAAACATCAATGCTAGAATCAATTTAAGCCAGTAGAAGGAGCCTACAATTCAATGAACAAAGTTACCCAATTCCCACGGGCGGTACGCTCGACACCTGATCCACTTGGCTTGTACCTTCGCCCAAACCATAATGATCACAAGGTTTTATCTGAGCTGATCACTGCTGGGGATACGGCTTTTTGTGGCGCTGTCTTAGATCCCTCCCATCTCAAACGCCAAAGCGAACTACGTGACCAAATTTTAGATAGGCGGATTGATTTAATCTTGGATCCAAAAACTCAAGAGGCTGCAGCTCCTGGCAGATTTTCGGAAAACCTAGGAAAACTTCCTTGGGTCGGAGGTCGTTGCAACACATTTCATGATTTCTCTGGTACACAGGGAAGGCGGCGCGTAACTGAGCTAGCGAAATTCGCGATTGATGAGGGGTTTACTCAAGTAATGGCCCCAACACATTATTTACAATCAGCTGATGATCCGTGGCTTGAGCTAGATATTGATAATGCTATCAAATTAAGAAATCTCTTAGACAGGCACTCGCAGCAACGTATCCCGATTATTTACTCGTTAGCTATTCCGTATAAAGTTTTTCGTAACTCTGAGCAGCGAAATATATTGATCAATGAGCTTCAGCGGGCACCAATCGATTCTCTATGGTTAAAAATCGGTAGTATGGGATCGCATGCCACTTCTACAGGAATTATTAATTACATCAAGGCTTCAGAGGAATTTCATACCCTAGGTGTTCCAATTGTTGGCGACTATATCGGCGGAATGGCTGGGCTATCATTGCTTTCATTTGGCGCAGCGGGTGGAATAGCTCATGGTATAACCTTTGGTGAAAGGTTTGACCCAAGCAGTTGGGCCAAGCAGCCAAAGAAGGGAAGCTTTGGCCAAGAACGTCGTGTTTATGTTGCAGCAATCGACATGATGCTTAAACCTAAGCAAGCTGAAATGCTATTTGAAGCATCAGTCAGGGCAAAATCATTATTTGGGTGCAGAGATAAACACTGTTGCCCAAGAGGCATTCAAGACATGGTCGGTAATCCTGCAAGACATTTTATGGTGCAACGATTAAAACATGTTTCTGAATTATCACAGATCCCTGAACAGCTTAGACCTCAGCGCTTTCTGGAAAGACATCTTCGACCGGCAACAGACTTGGCTGTATCCGCAGAACGTATAGATTGGAAAGATGATGAAATGATGCGAAAGACTCAAAAAAATAGAGCGCGATTAGATAATCTTCGGGTTGCGCTAGGCAACCAAGCAGTGAAAAAACCGCCAAGCTCTTTCTCTCAGCACCCTAAAACTAGAGTGAGCAGGGAATCCTGATGTTTTCAATAAACTATGTTTTAACAAACAAGTACACGTAATCTATGAATGCGAACGTCATATCTCGAAAGTTGGAAGCTATACAGACCAAAGGCGCTATGCGTTCGGTTGATGTAGCCAATCTGCTGGGCACAAGGCCTGAAACAGTTTCTCGTTGGAACCAAGGTAAGGCATTTCCACGCCGTTCAGCTGAAAAGACCCTTCTTGAACTCGAGTTTATAGTTGACCAACTCTCTGATTTTTACGAACCACAAGAAGCACGAATGTGGTTATTTTCACCACAGAAACTCCTAGTCGGTAGAAGACCAGCTGATTTGATTCAATCTGGTGAAACAGAAGTAATTATAGAACTTATAGAGCAGCTGCGCGATGGCGTGTATATCTAATTTGGGGGGCTGATTTGATCCACAACCCTGAATTACTAGAAAGGCTAGCTGAGTTTGAAATCAAGCCATTCAGTTCTGAAGTTTACAGAGCTTGCAGGAAGGGATTAGATCCGACTACATCGTCGACACGCGGTGGCCGCTGGGCAAAACGTAATGGTTGCTCCGTGCTTTATACTAGTCTTACAAGCGATGGTGCATTAGCCGAACTTAGCTTCCACTGGGGTCAATTGAATCCAGTACCTACTAAGCAAGCGTTTCTGTATCGGCTACGTGTTACTACGAAACAAAGCCTTCGTCTGATAATGGCAGATTTAGCCACGTTAGGGGTCAATGAAGGGCAGTATTCAGAGATCCCTTACCCTCTCTGTCAAGAAATTGGGGAAGCAGTCGGTTTTCTTGGATGCGATGGATTAATTGTTCCCTCAGCAAGATGGAATTGTGAGAATTTAGTGTTGTTTACAGATTCCCATAGTTTGGACGAGCAGCTTGAGATAGTAGGTTTGTCCGAAGTGGATTGGTTGGGCTGGGCCAGAAAAAATGGGGTACAGTTATAAATTACTACCTAGCCAGCAGCAAAGGATACAGCTTCATTTCTGAAAAAGGATTTCACTAAAGCCATATCCTGGGCAATCAACTCCAAGTCGATGAATGTTCTCTCCCGCAGGGATTCGCCTTTTTTGAGTGGTGACCTTGCCGTACCAGTTTGCCGCATGTAGTTCCATACCAACTCATCTGGGTTAAGGTCGGGTGCATAGGGCGGCAGTATGAATATACTCAGACGGCCCTTTAGACTGGCGACATATTCTTTTACCTTTTTGCTCTTATGCACGGGATGGCCATCCGTAATAACATAAATGGGCTTCTTGCGATTGCGAATCAAGTCTTTCAAACATTCGATACAAACATCAGCATTAAAACGCTCCGTATAGACCCGGTACCAAAAACCACCGCTGTTCGATAGGGCTGAAATGGCATTAACACCTTGCCGTTGACCACTTGTTTTTACGGTTGGTGTTTGACCTTTTAGGCCCCAGGTTCTCATTAATGGATCATCCGAACGTATTGATGCTTCATCTAGCCAGAATATCTCTGCGCCTTGTTTTTTCGCGCTTTTCCTGATTTCAGGATAAGTCTCCTCTTTCCACTTTTTAATTTCAGCATCATCCCGTTCATAAGCTCGGCGCATCGGTTTTTGTGGGCTAAGCCCCAGACGATGAAGCAAATCACCAACAGGCAAGTGAAAAAAAGAATCTGGTCCCATTTCTTAACGATCTCGAATTTGACGGTGAACAGGTGCAGGTATTTCTTGATCTGTTGAATATTCTTACAGTGTGCGAAGAACAGGACTGGATGGAATGTTTCGTGAAATGATGCCACCTTGAGAAGGTCTGCATGAAACCAGAGTATATGCTTCGTCTTATTCTAATAGTGATTGATCTGCAGGAAAGCAAAATAAATGGCGGCAAAGCGATCCGGGCAGATGCTGGCAGAAGCGCTTGCGGTGTAAAAAAACAGGTATGGCGGGGTGTCGTTAAGTTGCCCGACATTCAGCGGTCGGGCCACAAACGCCTGCTATGGGCCGGGTGATTACAGTCAGGCATGAAGGGCTGGCGTCTATTGGGCCAATGCGCCGATGCTCCACAGGATGGCGCCTCGCTGCGGTATGACCACTTTTTGGATTTTGTCCGCGAAGAAATTACCGTCGATCAGCATCGTGGAGAGACGTGAACTTATCCCCGCAGTACGGCTTTCTAGGCGCGCTTTTCCGTCCTGCCCGACATGCTGCCCGGCAGGGTCACGCCATTGCCGACGGAGCAGTCCTGGTAGTCGATGCTGATGCGGTCGCCGGCATAGGGCCGGAACAGGGTGTCGGCAAAGCGGACGTGGTCGGGATGCTCGCGATAGCTGTCGATCACGGCTTTATGGGTAAAGCGCACCAGCCAGCAGAAGCGGTATTTGGCACCTTCCTGGACGGCCTCGCCAGTGAAGACGTCGCGTACGCCGGGAATGTTAGACAGGATCTGCCACCCTTTGCTTATCATGGCCTGAGCTTGTTCATCGCTCATGTGCTCGACGACGTTGTAGATAATCAAGTGCTCTATAGGGGCCCAGGGTTCGCACTGCGTCAATACTTCAGCGGCCCGTCCGGCGCTACCCCACAGCCGCAAGCAACGCTTTACCTCAGTGCAAATGGCCTCTTTTACCCCTTGTTTTAAATCGGTAAAACTGCCTTCCCGGTCGGCCTTTACCTGGGCGCGCATGGTCTTTGCCGCGACATCGGACAGCCCGGTGAAGTAGTTGATCTTGGCGACACCCAGTGAGCTGAGGCGGCGATACTGTTCTTCGTTCAGTCCACTGCCGCCGTGCAATACCAGGGGGATGTCGACGGCGGTATGAATCTGTTTCAGACGCTGAAAATCGAGTTTGATGCGCCCCTTGGAACGACCCTGCACGGTGCCGATGGAGACGGACAGAAAATCGATCCCACTGCGTTCGATATAGGCTTTGGCCTCGACGGGCAGGGTCAGGGCCGAGGCATCTTCGCTGTCATCCGAGCCCACATAGCCCACCTCACCGACCACCGGCACATTGCAGCTGTGGGCCATGGCGGCGATTTCTTTGCTCAGTTTGATATTGTCGGGCAGATCCCGGTTGGAGGAACAGAGGGTGATGCCGTTGCAGCCCAGGTTGATGGCGCGCCGGGCGGATTCGAGGGAGCTGGCATGGTCGAGCTGGATGGCGATGGGCACGGAGGCGCGCTTGGCGGCGGCTTCCACCGCCGGCATCATGAGTTCCAGGTCGTAATGGGCGAAGTGGTGTTCGGCCACGCTGAGGATCACCGGCGCGCGGGAAGTTTCGGCGGCGTCGACAACGGCCTCAAGAAAATCCAGGCTGACCAGATCAAAGGCGCCTACCGCATAGTTGTTTTCATAAGCGTGGTGCAGCATGTCACGCATGTTAACCAGCGCCATGTTGTTTTTCCCTCGTTATCCTGCGTGTTTTTGACAATCCACTATTTCGACAATCCTCCAGAGTCACTCCTCGTGCAGGGAGTTCTCCAGCTCTTCCTCCATCAATGCCAGCGAGGGGGCGCGCAATTTTGATGCGGCAAAATGGTAATAGTTCAGCTTGCACCTGACCGGCTCATGCAGGGCATCACGCCCCTGATCCTCAAACGCCACCCAGGCCAGCACCGGCAAGTCGCCCTGCCGTTCATTGGCACAGACCCATTCGCGCTCTTCCAGAAGCATGACCATCCCCGGATAGCCCGGTAGGGCAATACGCATCGGGCAGGGGTAGTGCAGCTTTGCCCGGCGCCAAAGATTGTAGAGCTTGGCGGTGACTTCGTCGTCCCGCTGGGCATACACGGGTACATCCCGGATTCGGCTCACGCAGTTCCTTAATAAGGTTAGCGGGTCAGGCTGGCAAACAGCGTCGGCAGTTTTTCCGGCAAACGCTCGACGTGATCGATGATGGTGTAATTGTTGACGCCGAAAATACGCTTTACGTAGCGGTCGGCGTTGCGATCCAGGGTCAGACAGTAGCTCATCACGCCCTTGCTCGCCAGCTCCTCTACGGCCTTCTTGGTATCCATGCGCAGATGCTGGGGATCGCGCTCATCGATATCCGCCGGTTCACCGTCGGTCACCAGCAGCAGCAGTTTCTTCCGCTCCTGCTGATTCAACAGGTGCCGGGCGGCGTGGCGCATGGCGGCACCCATGCGCGTGGATAGCCCGCCCTGCATACCGGCCAAGCGTGCCTTGACGTCATCGTCCCAATACTGGTTGAAATCCTTGAAGCGGTAGTATTGCACGTCGTGGCGGCTGTCGGAGGAAAAGCCATGAATGGCGAACGGATCGCCTACGCCGTTGATGGCGGTGGAGACCAGAGCGGCCGCCTCACGGGTCAGTTCCAGCACGGTTTTATCCGAACCGTCTATCTTTTCGTTGGTGGATTCAGACAGATCGAGCAACACCACCACGCTGAGGTCACGATTCTTGACCACGTTGCGCATGGTGATGCGCGGGTTGGGTTGTTCGCCCATGCGAATGGAGATCATGGCATCGATGGCGGCATTGAGGTCGATCTCGTCGCCGTCTTCCATGTTGCGCACCCGCTGCACACCTTCCGGCTGCAGCATGTCGATGATCTGTTTGATGCGCTGGGTGACGGGTTTGTGCTCGATCAGAATCTGGTCGATAAGCTCCGGGTCACCCTTGGGCTGATGTCGTTCGTAGACCGTGGCCCAGTCCGGGCGGTGCAGCTGCACCTGATAGTCCCACTCCTGATAGTGGTAGGGTTCAGATACCGGCTCTTTGCCCCACATGTCATTGAAACTGACCGTGGCGACGCCGGCATCTTCGTAGGGCATGAATTCAGTGGGGCAGACCCAGATTTCCTGGGCGTCATCACCGGCCAGCTCACAATCCACTTCATGGGCCATCTCAATAGCCGACACATATTTGCGTACCTGGCGCTGGCTCGCGGCGACATACTCTACGCCATCCTGCCAGGCGAATTCGTCGAAATCCCACAGCAGGCGATTGTCATCACGATAGGGAATGCGCAGCGATTCGAGGATGCGCAGGCTGGGTACGTCCCTGCGCACCGCGAGTATGTTGAACAGTTCCAGCCCCATGTGCCAGGAGAACTGGGGATTGGTCTTGTTGGCCTCGATATTGGTGTGGAAGCGTTCGGCCAGCGTGTTGAGTTCGGCATCATCTCCCTTGACGGCGCTGTCGAGCAGCATCAACGCCATCCGCTCCAGCAAGGTAACGGTGGGGTGCTGCGGTGCATCCGCATAGTCGATACTGAGCAGCGCACCCCAGAGTTTTTTCAGGCCGGGAAAATTCTGCACGGCGCAATACTCGACCCGTGCATCTTCCATGAAGCCGATGAAAAACATCTGCGCCGGGCTGAGCTGTTCGGCGGAGAGTGGCTCGTGGGTATACATCAGGTGTGCGCCCTGGTGGACGACCATGGCGCGGTAAAGCTCGTGCCCCTTCACATCGTTAATGCCATCCACCGCATCGGGCAGGTGCATTATGCGAAATTCCAGATAGGGTTTGAAGCCTTCGTGATCGGCGGCGCTGGGACGCAGGAAGAAATCACGCCCCCACAGGGCACGCAGATAGAAATTCATCTTGCGTTGATTATCGATAAATAGCGTGCCGCGGCGTTCCTTCTGCAGCATCGCCTTGGCGTCTTCGGTTTGTAGGCTGAAATAAGCCACCTGCCCCGGTAAATCACGGGCATAGGCCTGGGCGCCATAAAGTGCCCAGCGTTTCAAGCCACTCAGCGTCAGCCTGGAGAGCAACTCATCCATGATGGCTAGCATGGGGCGTAACCCACGGGAGGATCTGGCGGCGAGTTGGTGGATCAGATTCAGGTAACCGCGCAACAGCTCCGGGTCGCCGAGGCGACGGGCGACCGTCGGCAGAGAGGAAAACAGCAGGGCGATGACCTCACCGGAGGTCATGGAAGAGAGCTTCATGGCCGCGGCGATACAATCGCGGATGATGTCGTCGCCACATTCCTTGGTGACAGCCGGCATATTTTCTAAAAAAGAAGTGACCAGATTGCCGCCACGGCCCAGGTTTGCCAGACCTTTGGCCCCCTCCAGGTAGTCATGCAGAGCAATGGCCGACATGTTGCGTGCCGCGTCGTGGAAGGTGGCATCCAGAGTGTCTTTCAGCTCAGGTGCGGCCCCTTCCAGGATCTCACGGTAGTCGTCCAGGTCAATGCTCGTCATCTTTCTCTCCAGCTATTGTGTTGAGGCCGCCTTTTTGGGTTACCTGAATCCGTGGCTTCAGATGGTTATTCAAAGAACGTAGAAACGGCCGCATCCAGTGTTTCACGCATATCCGGATCATCCGTCAGCGGGCGCACCAGCGCCACTCGGCAAGCCACAATCGGATCCAGGCCCTTGACAATGAGCTGGCCGGCATACACCAACAGCCGGGTGGAGATACCTTCATCCAGGCCGTGACCCTTGAGGTTACGGCCGCGCTCACCGATTTGCACCAGCTTTTCGGCGGTCGCCTTGTCCACGCCGGCCTCTTTGCTGATGATTTCTATCTCGGTTTCAACATTGGGATAATCAAAATCCAGGGCGCCAAAACGCTGCTTGGTGGACTGTTTCAGATCCTTCATCAGGCTCTGGTAGCCGGGGTTATAGGAGATCACCAGCTGAAAGTCCGGATGGCACTTCACCAGCTCGCCCTTTTTCTCCAGGGGCAGCTCGCGTCGATGGTCGGTGACGGGATGGATGACGACAATGGTGTCCTGGCGGGCTTCCACCACCTCATCCAGATAGCAGATGGCGCCGATACGTGCAGCCAGGGTCAGCGGACCGTCCTGCCATTTTGTGCCGTCTTTATCGAGCAGGAAACGCCCCACCAGGTCGGAGGCGGTCATGTCCTCGTTGCAGGCCACGGTGATCAACGGCTTGCCCAGCTTCCAGGCCATGTACTCCACGAAACGGGATTTACCACAACCCGTTGGTCCTTTCAGCATCATGGGCATGCGTGCGGCATAGGCCGCTTCGTAGGTGTCTACCTCGTCTGCAACCGGGCAGTAATACGGCTCTTCGGTAATCGTGTATTGCGACGCAACATTATCCACTTTTTTTTCCGCGACTGGGCTCATCGTTTGATCCTCATCTTTGTCCGCATGCTTCATAAAAAAACCGATTCGTCACCGGGCTCTTTAGGAAATATGCGAGGTAAAGGGCACTTCTAATGATGGCTTGTGGCCTCTGCGCAACCTGGCAAGGGTTGGCGCAAGACGGCTTGCGAAGGGAAGGCTGGTTGCCCTTTCCAAGCAAGCCAACGCAGTGCCTGCCCTTGCCAGGCAGCGCCCTGCGGGGCCTACAGGCTGGTTCGCACTCGGCGTTGCAACTTTACGCCAAGCTACCAGCTTGCCTTTAAAGTTGCGTCTTGATTGCGAACCAGTCTGTAGGCCAGAGGCCGCAAGCCATCATTAGAAGTGCCCTAAAACATGACCCGGAAAAATCCGGGCCATGTCGATACTCAATGCCGACAATTAGGTTGGCGTACCACGGAAGATAACCATGGATGCACCTTGTGATTGGGCAAAGTTGTCAAAACCAACCAGGCGAACATGATTGTTTGGGTGTGCCTTATGGGCCGCTTCCGCTTCAGCCAGGATGCGATCCACATCCGTCTCACCGAACATCGGCAGCTTCCACATGTACCAGTAAGAGCTGAAGGCATTGGCGGGTTCGGTGTGCTCAATGGCCGGGTTCCAGCCCTTGGAGACAATGTACTGAACCTGTGCCTTGATTTGCTCGTTAGTCATTTCCGGCAGGTAGGAAAATGTTTCGAACTTCCGGCTTGAGACATCGCTCAGGCTGGATTTGTAATCTTGCATTTCACTCATGTTGTTTTCCTCAATGATATTCCAATTCGTTGGCGAGCAAAGGGGCGGGCCAGGACCATCAGGCCCGCCACATTGTTCGCGTAGGGGTTTTGGCTGGTGTTGTTACTTGTGTGCAACGTCCAGCTTGTCCACCGTGTCGAATTCGAACTTGATCTCTTTCCAGGTTTCCATGGCCATCTTCAGCTCAGGGCTGGACTTGGCGGCACCGTTCAAGATGTCTTTGCCTTCCTTCTCCAGCTCGCGACCTTCGTTACGCGCCTGCACGCAGGCTTCCACCGCCACACGGTTGGCCGCCGCACCGGCTGCGTTGCCCCAGGGGTGGCCCAGGGTGCCGCCACCGAACTGCAGCACAGAGTCATCACCGAAGATGTTCACCAGTGCAGGCATATGCCAGACGTGGATACCACCAGAGGCAACCGGCATGACACCCGGCATGGCGCCAAAGTCTTGATCGAAGAAGATACCGCGTGAACGGTCTTCCTTGATGAAAGAGTCACGCATGATATCGATCCAGCCCAGAGTCGCCTCGCGGTCACCTTCCAGCTTGCCGACAACGGTGCCGGAGTGCAGGTGATCACCACCGGACAGACGCAGGCACTTGGTCAGTACGCGGAAATGAATACCGTGGTGGGGGTTGCGATCCATGACCGCATGCATGGCGCGGTGAATGTGCAGCAACATGCCGTTATCACGACACCAGTTGGCCAGGCCCGTATTGGCGCAGAAGCCGCCGGTCAGGTAATCGTGCATGATGATCGGTGCGCCGATTTCTTTGGCGAATTCGGCACGCTTGTACATCTCTTCAGGCGTGGCCGCCGTGACATTCAGGTAATGACCCTTCTTCTCGCCGGTCTCTGCCTGCGCCTTTTCGGTCGCTTCCTGGACGAACTCGAAACGATCACGCCAGCGCATGAACGGCTGGGAGTTGACGTTCTCGTCATCCTTGGTGAAATCGAGACCACCACGCAGACCTTCATAACAGGCGCGGCCATAGTTCTTGGCGGACAGACCCAGCTTGGGCTTGATGGTGCAACCGAGCATCGGACGACCGTACTTGTTCATCTTGTCGCGTTCGACCTGGATACCGTTAGGCGGTCCACCACAGGTCATGACATAAGCCAGCGGGAAGCGAATGTCTTCCAGGCGCAGGGCGCGCAGCGCCTTGAAGCCGAATACGTTACCGACCAGAGAGGTCAGCACGTTGACCATCGAACCCTCTTCGAACAGATCGATCGGATAAGCGATGAAGGCATAGAAGGCCTCGTCATCACCCGGCACGTCTTCGATGGCGTAGGCACGACCCTTGTAATGGTCGAGGTCAGTGAGAAGGTCGGTCCAGACGGTGGTCCAGGTACCGGTGGAAGATTCGGCTGCAACAGCAGCAGCGATCTCTTCACGCGGCACACCCGCCTGCGGAATGACCTTGAAGCAGGCCAGAATATCGCTTTCCTTGGGCGTATACTCGGGCATCCAATAAGTTTCGCGGTATTCTTTTACGCCCGCGCTATAGGTTTTATCAGCCATTGAATAGCATCCTCTTCATGTGCTTTGACTTTCGACTCAGGGAAATAAACGCCCTCAGTCCCAACAAACTCTGTTTAATCGTCCGGTTGTTTTCCCCGGAAGATCCGCCGGTTGTCAGGCGAGATAGCAATATAGGCGCGTAGATCCATTTAAAAAAATTAATTGTTGTTATAAAATACATTTACATTTGTTTATGGATGTTTGTCATGCATTTCACCTTGCAACAGCTGAAACTGTTTGAGTCCGTGTACCGAAACGGCAGCTATACCCACGCCGCAAAGGAGCTGCATCTCACGCAACCGGCTGTATCTATTCAAATAAAGAGGCTGGAGGCTCAGGTGGATCTGCCCCTGTTTGAGCAGGTGGGCAAGAAAATATTCCCCACCGCCGCCGGTAAGGCGGTGTACCAGGCCTGCGTGGACATCCTCGGCAGGGTGGCCGAGTTGAAGCGCTTGGTGGAGGAGATGAAAGGCGAGGTCAAAGGGCCGCTGGAGCTGTCCGTAGTGACCACCGCCAAGTATTTCATGCCGCACCTTTTGGGGCATTTTCTGCAAGATTATCCGGACGTGGAGCCCAAGCTGCGCTTCACCAACCGCGCCCGCGTGGTGGAGCGCCTGATGAACAACGAGGATGATTTCGTCGTCATGGGCCAGATTCCCGATGACAAAAATCTGGAAACTCACCCCTTCCTGGAGAACATCCTCGGCGTGGTGGCGCCGCCGGGCCACCCGCTGGTGGGCAAGAAAAAGGTTCGCCTGCAAGACCTGGTCAAGGAGCGCTTTATCGAACGAGAAGAGGGCTCCGGTACGCGGCTGGTGTTCGACGGTCTGCTGGAAAAAAACGGCCTCAAGATCGTGCCCTACATGGAACTGGGCAGCAGTGAGGCCATTAAGCAGGCCGTGATGGCGGGCCTGGGGCTGGCGGTACTGTCTTTGCACAGCCTTCGCCTGGAACAGGCCGCCGGCAAGCTGGTGGTACTGAATGTGACAGGTTTCCCGCTCAAGCGACGCTGGTATGCCGTGTATTTGAAGGGCAAGCGACTTTCGCTGGTTGCCAGAACCTTTCTTGACTACATTCTCGCAGAGAGTCACCAGCTGCTGGATATGCGGCAAGAGCCGTCGTAGTGGATCCGGGGTGTTTCCCGAAGGCGCCCAAAACACGTTGGCCGATGGGGTATCCATCTTGTGCGCACGGCGCACACTACACCTGCCCGTAGCGTGCGCCGCGCGCACGGTGACCTTTGTTCAGCTCACCACAGGGGTACGAATGCACAGAGGAATTCGACACTGAAATTGCTCAATGACGAAAGAAATGGGATCTTGCTGCACTCACCCGTGCCTTCCCCCGATATTCATTCCATTTAGGTATTCTCTGTGCTTCTGTGCCCTCTGTGGTGAATACTTACGAATGATTTTCTGCTCATCGAGGATCGACAATGACCTGCCCCGATTATCTCAGCCAGGGCCTGGAACGGACCTTCAAGCGTATCCTGCGGGAGCGCATGCGGCACATGCCGGTGATCAATGATGATTTGCGCGTAGAGGCGGTGGGCTTTCACCCCTGGCAGGGGCACAGCCTGGGCGTGATGGTGACGCCCTGGTTCATGGGCCTGATGCTGATTCCGCGTGAGGGCGATGACTGGAGTGGGCTGCAGCTGGGGGAGAAATGCATCCATGAGTTCCCCACCGGCGCCTATGAATTCACCGTTGCCGAGGAGGATGGCATCGGGCGTTACCAAGTGTGCACGCTGTTTTCGCCCATGGCCCGATTTACCGACCAGGAGACCACCGTGGCCACTGCCGAGGCGGTGCTGCGGGGCCTGACCGGCGAGAAAAGGCGCGACCCGGCCGTCGCCGTAGATACCGCGGGTAAAGGTGAGGCCGCAGAGCCGCAACCGTTGGAGGAGCGCTCCCTCAGCCGCCGGGACCTGCTCAGGGGCCGGTTTCTGGGGCGTTCGTGAGGCGGCACGGTGGGACTCGTGCGAGCGACAATGACAAAAACAGAAAACTAAGGAGTGGTGTTATGTATGGCAGAGTCCGTAAATCAGGTGTGAAGGGCGAGTTGAAAACGACAGCAGCCGTGCTGTTGGCGGGATTCATGGCGGCGCCGGTCATTGCCGACGAGCTGTTTCCCGAGCCGGCCTATGTGTCGCTGAGGGAGTCCGGCCAGGTGGCGAAATATCCGGGCCAGGTCATCTGGCCGGGCGGCCCGAAGATGCTTTACAGCTCGGTGACACCGGATGGGCGCGGATTGGTGGTAAGCAGCCCCAAGGACGGCGGCATCTATTTTTTTGATACGGCCTCTGGCCAGCATTCGGCCGTGACCAAGACCGGCAAAGGGGCCAAGGGGCTGAAGATCTCGCCGGATGGCAAAGAGGTCTACGTCAGCAATGAAGGCGAAAACAGCATCTCGGTGGTGAATGTGGCCACACGACGAGTGGTGGCGACGATCGCCACGGAAGACATGCCGCATAACGTGCGCTTCACCGGGGACGGCAAGACCGCCTACGTCACCCTGCAGGGCGGTGCCGGGCTGGGTGTGATCGATACCCGCATGCGCAAACTGCTCCGCGTGATCCCCACGCCGGGCATCGATGCCCCGCACAATCTGGATCTGTCCGCCGATGAGCGGCTGGCCTTCATCCGTGGTGTCTCGAATCAGGTCGGGGTACTGGATCTCGTCTCCGGCGAGATGCGCAAGATCATCCCCGTCGGCCAGGGGCATGCCGGTATCGATGTCATCCCCAATGGCAAGCTGGTATTTACCGGCGCCATTGCCGACGACGTGGTGACCGTCATTGATGCCGACACCTTGGCCATCGTCAAGCGGATAAAGGTCGGCTTCGGCCCCCATGGCGTGCGAGCCAGCAAGGACAGCCGCTATCTGTACGTGTCCGTGACGGCCGATGACGAGGTCTACGTTATCGATATTGCGACACTCGACGTAGTCAAGAAATATACCGTCCCAAGCTTCCCGTTTTGGGTGGGAGTGAGAGGGAATCCTTAGTGCAGCGTGCTGCCTGGTTCTGGGGCGGCGCTTGACCCTAAGGTTGATCAGGGGGGCGAGGCGTGGCCTGGGCCTTTTCCGATCCCTTTTCCTGGTTTATTTCTCGTATTTCTCCTGCTCCTGAAGCGCTTCTATCAAGTCAAGTATATTGTAGTTCGACTGCAATTCTTCAATCGATTCCAATTTATGCTGGGCAGTCTTGCTGATGGATTGATATTGTGACAGAATTTTGAAGTATGAGTCTGGTAAAGAAAACAGTAACTCTTTTGTGTTGTCAATTTTCATTAATATGGATTTAAGTTTAGCGCCTGACTCTATGTTGATTTTTTCGTTCTGCGCTATTTTTATTACATATTTAAGGTCGGACGCTTTTGAAATATACGCTCCAACTGCACCGCTAATGCACTTATCACTGTGCTTTTTCTTCAAAAGAAACAGAGCGGAATTTAATTGTTGTTTGGATAGCCCTGCAGGAATTTTTTTTACAACCGAGTCAAAGTCATAATCGCGCTCTGTTCGCAAACTACAGTTATTAACTTGCTTGTTAAGTGTTTCATAGGCGATTTGATATTCTGAGTATAAATTCAAAAATGCGCTTTCATAATAAGCCATGTCATCGTCAGCATTCGCTTGGCCGAACAATATACATATTAAAAAAATCACTAATGATTTAGTAGCATTCATACATATTCTTTCAGAATGTATTTTCTCTTCCTTTTGTATTAAGGATCATTATCTCAATTTCCATTTGTACGGCTCTTTTAGTAACTGCATTCATAGATTTCATGGCCCTAGAAAGGGTAATCCAATCTGTGGATGTCACGCTAAATATTAACGGTATTGCCTTGTGCGGGAACTTCATGATTCCACCAGTTTAAGCGGTCAAAGCCCTTATTGCCCTCTTGCTTGAGTTTTCTTCCGCGGATTAGGGTGGCGCGGAGCGCCACAGGATGTGTGACACCGCAGAGCGGTGTCACAAGCGGTAGTAGTTGAGGTGTCGCAGGTAGTGTTTGGCCTGCTCTCTGTCGGGCACGATCATGCCGCGCTGGATGAGGGTATCGACCTGCTGGTCGAAGGTGGTCGAGGGCTTAGTGAAGCGCACTTTCTAGCCCCTAGAAAAGTGCCCCCACCCCAGGGTGCGCCGTTCCAAATATTCTTTCTATACAACAAAACTACCCACCGTGTCGACATTGTTTTACTTTACAGGGGGTAAGTGTCCGTGAAAATAATTACTGTAGCGTATCGATTTAAGTGCTCTGTGTGGGATTTTCTGGCTTTTGTCACCACGGGTAAAGAAACAACATAACCCCAATCATCCTCAGCAGTGACTGCCTGACCTGGGCTGTGGCTAGGTGGTTTCTCAGGTATTAGATAGCTAATGTGGGGGGCTAGGAAAGGCTGAATTCCCCTTTATATTGGAGTTCCGCTGGTTTTTTCAAAGCTGTCGATGTCGCCAGCAAGGCTGTAGTCCGCATGAGATATGGTCGGCGTGAGAGGATTTAAACCTCCGACCTCATGGTTGAAGGGAAAATTCTGGGCTATTAAACATCATTTGCGGTGACTTACTTGGTGACTTGGATGTCGCCCGAACGTCTGTTCTAGATGTAACTCGTTGATTGTATGGTGCCGATGAGAGGAGTCGAACCTCCGACCTACTGATTACGAATCAGTTGCTCTACCAACTGAGCTACATCGGCGTGTGATCGGGTTTACCGCGCGGGAGGCGGGAGTATACGAGATGGGGGGGTGGGGAAACAACCGGCGCCGCTGAATGGTGGTTTCCCGGGGTGGCGGTCGGGGTCAGGGTTTGTTGCGCAGGCGGACGATGACGTCGATGCCTTCCAGCTCGGTGCCGTCGGGGGCCTTGGGCAGCTGGCTGAGGGCGATCTGCTCGTCATCGATGTCGCTCAGCATGCCGGTGCTGAGGTTGAAATAGTGGTGGTGCGGGCGGGTATTGGAGTCGTAGAAGATCTTGCTGGGATCGACCACCACTTCGCGGATCAGGCCCTTGCGGGTGAACAGACCGAGGGTGTTGTACACAGTGGCCTTCGAGACCTGATAGTCTTTTGTGTTGACGCGCTCGAGGATCTGCTCCGCCGAGAGGTGCTGCGGGCGGGCAAACATGATGCGGGCAATCTGCCGGCGCTGTTGGGTGGGTGAGATGCCGTAGCTGGCCAGCAGTTCGCCGACGTCACCACCAAATCGCTTGTCGTTATTTCCTACCATGATGCTAAGTATATCGTCCAATGTGGAAAATTTCTAATTTGGGCGTCTTGGGAGCTTGTCGGACTTAGGGAGAATCTACTACGGCGGCGGGAAATCGGCCCATTTTTTCGATCCTTTTCGTTAAATAGGTCCACTATTTACCTACATGGATGTAGGCAAGGGGCGATAGCAGGACGCGGTAGCTTCGCCTCAAAGGATCAAAAAAATGGCCTCGATTTCCCACTCGCCTTGCTACGATTCCCTAAGTCCGACAAGCTCCTCAGGCCGCGCTGGAGTGGCTGTTGAGGGCGAAAGGGGTGGGATCCAGCATGGGGCGGCGTCCCAGTATCAGGTCCACCAGCAGGTGCGCGGAGGCGGGGGCCATGACGACACCATTGCGGAAGTGGCCGGCGTTGATGTACAGCCCTTCGATCTGCGGATGGGCGCCGATGTAGGGGATGCCGTTGGGAGAGGCGGGGCGCAGGCCGGCCCAGTGGCGCTCCAGCGGTACCTCGGCGAGTGCGGGGATCAGGGCCTGGGCGGCGCGTTCCAGTTCGTGTCGGGCCTGCTCGGTGACGGTCTTGTCGAAGCCGACGTCTTCCAGGGTGCTGCCGAAGAGCAGGCGGCCGTCGCGGCGCGGGATGGCGTAGTGCCCCCGATGCAGGAGGACGTGTTTCAACAGCCCGGGCTCGCCCCGGTAGAGCAGCATTTGGCCGCGCACGGGGATGATGTCGATGGCCTGGCCCAGCTCCCGCAGCAGGGAGGCGCTCCACGCGCCGCAGGCGATGATGACCTGCTCGGCGGCGATGCTGTCGCCATCTGCGGTACCGACGCCGCGGATGCGGCCGCTTTCGTGCAGCAGATGGCTGACTTCGGCCGATTCGGTGATGCGCACGCCGCGCGCCTGCACGTCCTGGCGCAGGGCCTTGAGCAGGCAGGGGTTGCGCACCTGGGCGAATTCGGGGAACAGCAGGCCGCCTCCGGGGTGCTCGCTGACGGCGGGTTCGATGCGGCCGAGTGTGTCATGGTCGATGAGGTCGAGCCGTGTGCCGGCCTTCGCGGCCCAGGCCGTGGCGTGGGCGGTTTCGTCGTCATCGAGGATCAGCAGGCCGCTCTGAATCCACTCGGGATCAATGCCGGTGTCGGCCTGCAATTCATCGGTGAGGGCGCGGTAGTGTTGCTGGCTCCAGTGGGCGAGGGCGTTGACAGGTTCCGCGTAACGCCACGGATAGAGCGGGGACAGGATGCCACCGCCGGCCCAGGAGGATTCGCGGCCGATCTGGCGGCGTTCCAGCAGGGTGACGCTGGCGCCGGTCTGGCTGAGATAGCGGGCGGTGAGCAGGCCGATGATGCCGCCGCCGACGATGAGATGGTCACTCATGGTTGTTCCTGAATCGATGGCTTGCTGAGGCCGTGAAAGCCGTGCCGGCCGACCTTGTCGCCGGCCAGCCGGCAGGCGCTGCGCAGGCTGTCGGCGAGCCCCTGTCCCGTCAGCCGGGCGTGGATCAGGCCGGCGTTGAAGGTGTCGCCGGCACCGAGGGTGTCGATGACCTTGGGCGGCGCGAAGGCCGGGCTGTGGCGGAGTTCGCCGGCCGGCGCCAGGCCGTAGGCGCCGTGCTCTCCCCAGCTGCAGACATGGATCGCCCGTGGCGCCAGCTGCCGCTGCTGGCGCAGGAAGGTATCGGCGGCAGCCTCGGGGGCTGCCTCGGCCTCTGCGCCAAGCTGGTGCAGTGCGTAGTGGCGGGAGTATATCAGCAGGTCCGCGAGCCCGCACAGCTGCTCGATGTGCTCGCGGGGCTTTTCGATCTCGACGGACAGGGGTAGCCGCGGACACTGTCGGCGGGCGTGTTTCAGCATCTCGGCGAGGGCCGCCACGTTGCGCCCCTCGGCATGCAGCCAGTTCAGTTTATGCAGGTCGATACGGTGAAAGGTATCGGCGTCGTACTCCGGCAGGTCGCGGTAATGAATGATGGTGCGTGAGCCGTTGTGCACGTTGAGGGCGATATAAGAGGTGGGCGCGTGGGCGCCGGAGAGCTGCTGCACATGCGTGGTGTCGATGCCGTATTGCGCCAGGTCGTCACGGATGGCCTCGCTGCTGGCGTCGTCGGCCAGGGTGCCGGCCCACTGGCAGAGGTGCCCCAGCTGACTGAGCACGACCAGGGTGTTGGTGACGTTGCCGCCGCGGCGGACATCCTGCGCCAGGGCGCGTACTTCTTCGTCTTCGGCGGGCCAGGCCGCGACGTGGTTGATGATGTCCAGGGTGGCGATGCCGACGCCGAGGATGTTTGCCATGGTCGCTGTGTTAGCGAGTTTTGTCCGGGCCGCTGTTGGCCCTGCGCATGGCGGAGAGGGGAATAAAGAGGCTGAAGTAGTCGAGGATCAGCCAACCCGCCAGGCCGGCGAGCAGATACCAGAGGCTGTCGAGATAGGCGAGATAGCCGAACAGCACCACGTCCCACAGATAGAGAAAGTACATGGCGGCCATGACGAGGGGCTGGGCGCAGACGCGGCCGTCGCAGTTTGGACAATGCATGATGGCCCACTTTGCGCTGCGGTACTTGTCCCACCAGGAAAAGGATTTCTGCTCGCAATGGGGGCAGGGTATGGATGCCATGAGTCGTGTCGCCAGCCGCTGTTGTAGGCTGCCGATCTTAACCGAGTGGCGGGGTGCCTGCCTATTCCCGGGAGGGGGGATTGGTTACAATCGAAAGAAAAAATACTTCACTGCTGTTTTTGTTGACGATTTACGGTGTATTGGGTGGGGGGATAGATGGGGAGTGTTATGGGAAAAATCGGCCGGCTGATGTCTGCTTTTCTGTTGTTGTGGCTGGTGAGTGCCTGCGATGGCAATACGAAGCTGATGGAGCAGACTATGTCCGGCGATGTGGCGTCGATCAAGGCCGCGCTGGCACAGGGTGATGCTGTCGATGCGCGCAATAGCTACGGTTGGACGGCATTGATGCATGCAGCCCGACAGGGTGATATCGACAGTCTGCGCGTGTTGCTGGCAGCGGGGGCCGATGTCAACGCACAGGACCATGATGGCTGGACACCGCTGTTACGCGCCGTGAGCAAGGACCAGCAAGGGGCCGCGACGCTTTTGATCGAGCAGGGCGCGGATGTCAATCTGGCCGACAACAAGGGTTGGACGCCGCTGCTGTGGGCGGTCAACCGGGGGCATGTGGGGATTGTTGGCGTGCTGCTGGCTGCTGGTGCCGATGCCAATGCCACGACAAGGGATGGGCGCAATGCCGTGATGATTGCGCGTAGCGAGGGGCAGGCCGAGATAGTGACATTGCTGCAGGCTGCGGGTGCGAAATACTGAGTGAGTGACAGGATGCGTGTTTTCATAACAACACTGATATGGCTGGGTCTAGCGGCCCTGCTGCTGGTCGCCTGCTCGTCTCAGCCTCCCTCTGTCTCGCGCAGCGCCAGCTATGTGGTGGATGGCAGCGAAGACACCGGTACCAGTTGGCGCCGCACGCGTCCCACCCAGGCGGTTCTGGACGTGGAGTCACTGGCCAGTGATGGTATTCACGACCCGCAGAATGAGGCCTTCTCGGCCCTGCAGGAGCCCAGCGAGGCTCTGGCGGCCTTTCCCATCGACCGTCGGGGTGCCGCCGACTGGGTGAAGGCGCTGGATCTGGGCATCATTTCTCCGCGCGTCGATCTGCTGGGTGAATCCGAAATGCTGGTGCTGGACATGGATATCATGTTCAAGAATACCGGTGCCATGCCCTGGGTACTGTTCCCGCACAGCAAGCACACCGCGTGGCTGGACTGCACCAATTGCCACGACGAAATATTTATTCCCCAGGCCGGGGCCAACAAGATCACCATGGATGCGGTGCTGGCCGGTGAATTCTGCGGCCGCTGCCATGGCAAGGTGTCGTTTACGCTGTGGGTGTGTGAGCGTTGCCACAGCGTGCCGCATGAAGGTTCACCGGAGAAATGGTGGTGATGATGAGAGGCGTCGCGCTTTGGCTATTTGTCTCGCTGGTCTTGTTGCTGGCGGGTTGCAAGGCCGGACTGGATACCCAGCCTGCGGAGGAGGTGGAAAGCCCGGTGGTGCTGACGTCTGAATTGCAGGCGGCGCTGGATGAGGGTATGGCACAGGCCGAGACGGTGATGCCGGTCATGGAACAGGCCCCGGTGGCCGACCCCGGCGCACCCTTGACGCAGAGTCTGGAGGTGGAACAGGCCAGTGAGTCACCGCGCAACGACGGCATTCACGATGCGCTCAATGAATCGCTGGCCATCCTGCAGGATCCGGTGCAGGCGATGGCCGAATTTCCGCGAGACCGGCGCGGCGAAGTAGACTGGGTGCTGGCGTTGGATGAGGCGTTGATCGAGCCGCGCGCCGATCTGCTGGGCCAGTCAGAGATGCAGATCCTGGATATGGATATCCTCATGAAGCGCACGCAGCTCATGCCCTGGGTGTTGTTTCCGCACAGCAGCCACACCGCATGGCTGGATTGCACCAACTGCCATTCGGAGATTTTCGAACCGAAAGCAGGCGGTAACGATATCACCATGAATGCCGTGCTGGCGGGTGAATTCTGTGGCGTCTGCCACGGTAAGGTGTCATTTTCGCTCTTTGTTTGCGAGCGTTGTCACAGCGTCTCGCATCCCGGTTCCGGGCCGAAGTGGTGGTAGCCGAACGGTTGATCAGGAGGGTGTCGTGGCCGCCTGCAGCAGACCGATGATTTCCTTGTTGCCCTTGCCCTCGGCTACGCTGAGGGCGGTCTCGCCGTCCTCGTCACGGGCCTTGGGATCGGCGTCGTGCTCCAGCAGCAGACGGATCACTTCGGGCTGATTGAAGGCGGCCGCCGCCATCAGCGCGGTGCGCTGCTTCAAACCGCGCCCGTTTACGTCCACGCCGCCATCGAGCAGCGCCGCTACCACACCCGCGTGCCCCAGTCCCGAGGCCAGCAGCAGCAGCTCTTCACTATCTTGCTTGTCCAGGGCCGGGATCTTATCCAGCAACAGCCGCACGGTCTTGTCGTGGCCAAAATAGCAGGCGTTGACCAGCGGGCTGCCGCCACTGTCGTCACGGGCCTGCGGGTTGGCGCCGTTCTCCAGCAACAGGGCGACGACGGCGTCGTGGCCGCCGGTGGCGGCGACGATCAGCGCCGTGGTGTTGTAGGAATCCGCGGCATTCACTTCCGCGCCGCGCTCGATCAGCAGTTGCACCGCATCGGCGTGACCCTCCGAGGCAGCCATCATCAGGGCGCGTTTGCCCTCGGTGGTGCGTTCGTTGACGTCGGCGCCGCTGTCGAGTACACGAGCAATGGCCTCGACGTTGCCGTCCTTGGCCGCGTTCATCAGCGATGTGTAGACCTCGCGCGAACAGCCGCCCAGCAGCGTGGCCAGCAATAGCAGTAGGATGAGGGTCGTGCGCCACGGTACGGCGCGATGGGAAATCAAAGCGAAGGCCACTGCCGGGGATTCCTGCTCAGCGCTTCATCGAAGCATAGAACTCTTCGTTGGTCTTGGTATTTTTCAGGCGGTCTAACAGGAATTCGATGGCGGCTATTTCATCCATGGGATGCAGCAGTTTACGCAGGATCCACATCTTCTTCAGCTCGTCGGGCTTGGTGAGACGTTCCTCGCGGCGGGTGCCGGAGCGATTGATATCGATGGCGGGGTAGATGCGTTTCTCGGCGATGCGGCGGTCGAGATGCACTTCCATGTTGCCGGTACCCTTGAATTCTTCGTAGATCACGTCATCCATGCGCGAACCGGTCTCCACCAGCGCGGTGGCGAGGATGGTCAGGCTGCCGCCTTCCTCGATGTTGCGTGCGGCACCGAAGAAGCGTTTCGGCCGGTGCAGGGCGTTGGCGTCCACGCCACCGGTCAGCACCTTGCCGGAGGACGGGATCACCGTATTGTAGGCGCGCGCCAGACGGGTGATGGAGTCGAGCAGGATCACCACGTCGCGCTTGTGCTCCACCAGGCGTTTGGCCTTTTCGATCACCATTTCGGCCACTTGCACGTGCCGGCTGGCGGGTTCATCGAAGGTGGAAGACACCACCTCGCCGCGCACCGAGCGGGCCATTTCCGTCACCTCTTCCGGACGCTCGTCAATGAGCAGCACGATGAGATAGCACTCGGGGTGATTGGTGGCGATGGACTGTGCGATATTTTGCAGCATCATGGTCTTGCCCGACTTGGGCGGTGACACGATCAGGCCGCGCTGACCCTTGCCCACCGGGGCGGCGAGGTCGATGACGCGAGCGGTCAGGTCCTCGGTGCTGCCGTTGCCCTGCTCTATGCGCAGGCGCTCATTGGGAAAGAGTGGTGTGAGATTTTCGAAGGGCACTTTGTTCTTGGCATTCTCCGGCCGTTCGAAGTTGATCTCGCTCACCTTCAATAACGCAAAGTAGCGCTCCCCCTCCTTGGGCGGGCGAATCTTGCCGGACACCGTGTCGCCGGTGCGCAGGCTGAAACGCCGGATCTGGCTGGGGGAAACATAGATGTCATCCGGGCCGGCCAGATAGGAGCTGTCTGCGGAGCGCAGGAAGCCGAAACCGTCCTGCAGGATCTCCAGCACGCCATCACCATAAATATCTTCACCCTTGCGGGCATGTGCTTTGAGTATGGCGAAAATGATGTCCTGTTTACGGGCGCGGGACATGCCTTCCACACCGCTTTCACGGGCCAGTTCAATCAGATCCGTGGCAGTTTTTTTCTTCAGTTCTGTAAGGTTCATGGTTCTTCGGTCGGTTGGGTGTAATAGAAAGGGTTTAGTCGATCAGGGGAATCTGGGATGAGCGTTCGTTTGAACGAACGAGATGCGCAGGCGATCAGATATAAGCTTGCTGGGTGTCTTAAAGGGCTTTATTGCAGGAGTGGGCCGGAATGATTCGGCACGCAGTCGAATCTGACGCTTCAGCGTAAAGCTAACACGATGATGGGACGCCGTCCAGTGTTTCGGCGGCGTCCCGTGGCTATCAGTGGTATTTAGATGTTGCTGTCGAGGAAGGCGGTGAGTTGGGATTTGGAGACGGCGCCAACCTTGGTTGCTTCAACGTTGCCACCCTTGAACAGCATCAGGGTGGGGATACCGCGGATGCCGAATTTGGGGGGGGTGGCCGGATTTTCGTCAATGTTGAGCTTGGCGATCTTGACCTTGCCTTTGTATTCTTCGGCGATCTCATCGAGGATCGGTGCAATCATTTTGCAGGGGCCGCACCAGTCTGCCCAGTAATCGACCAGAACCGGGCCGTCGGCATTGACGACTTCTTCTTCGAAGGAATCGTCTGAGAGGTAAACGATGTTTCCGCTCACGTGATGGATCTCCATTTGGAATGAAATTGCGGCTATCGGCACAGAAAATGTCGATAACCATGGTTGACGTGACATTTCAGCTCAATACGCGGTCGATTTCAAGCCCAAAGCCGTGGCAATTTTGTTATTCTCCTCCTCCTATGTCAGACACACATCTCACAGAGACTTCATTCAGGGAGTTGGGGCTCGCCGATGCGCTGGTACAAGGCGTTGAAACGGCGGGGTTTTCTTACTGTACACCGATTCAGGCAGAGACCCTGCCGCTGGCCCTCAAGGGGCAGGACGTGCTCGGTCAGGCGCAGACCGGCACCGGCAAGACGGCGGCCTTTCTGCTTGCCGTCCTGCACCGTCTGCTGACGGTGCAGCCACCAGAGTCGCGCCGGCCCAATCAGCCACGCGCCTTTATTCTCGCCCCTACCCGCGAGCTGGCGATCCAGATTCACAAGGATGCGCTGGCCCTGGCCGGCAGCACGGATTTCCGCATTCAGGTGGTCTACGGCGGTTCCGGCTATGAGCAGCAGCGCAATGACCTGCAGGCGGGCGTCGACATCCTGGTCGGCACGCCGGGTCGCCTCATCGACTACTTCAAGCAGCACGTCTATGACCTGAAGCAGGTGCAGGCGATGGTGCTGGATGAGGCCGACCGCATGTTCGACCTCGGCTTCATCAAGGACATCCGCTATCTGTTGCGGCGCATGCCGCCGCCGGAGGAACGCCTCAACATGCTGTTCTCCGCCACCCTGCCGCTGCGTGTCACCGAGCTGGCCTATGAGCACATGAACAAGGCCGTGACGATCAGCGTGGAGACTGACAAGGTTACCGTCGACCTCGTCACCGAGATCGTTTTCGGGCCCTCCAATGAGGAAAAGATCCCGCTGCTGCTGGGCCTGCTGCGGCACATGGATCCGCAGCGCACCATCATTTTCGTCAACACCAAGCGCGCTGCCGAGCGGGTGTGGGGCTATCTGGAAAGCAATGGCATCCAGGCCGCCGTGCTGTCAGGCGACGTGCCACAGAAGAAACGCATCAGTCTGCTGACGCAATTCCAGGCCGGCGAGCTGCCGGTGATGGTGGCCACGGACGTAGCGGCGCGTGGTCTGCACATTGACGATGTCAGCCACGTCATCAATTATGACCTGCCGCAGGACGCCGAGGACTACGTGCACCGCATTGGGCGCACCGCGCGCGCCGGCGCCAAGGGGGACGCCATCAGCTTTGCCTGTGAGGAGTACGCTTTTTCGTTGGGGGATATTCAGGACTATATCGGCTACGAGATTCCGCGTGGGCGGGTCACGTCTGAATTACTGGCGGAAGACATCAAGCCGCGGGTGCGGATTGCGCGCAAGCCGAAGCCAAGCGGTGGTCGTTCGGACTCCGGGCGAGGCCGGGGCGGCTCGGGTTCTTCTCGGCACTCGCGTGGCCGCAGCGGCTCATCGCGGCCGCGCAGCCGCTAAGGAACGTGCACGTTCCTAACCCGCTTGGGTTGAGGGCTTTAGCTCGGTGACCTGGGCGCTGGGTGGGCGCCCTTCTTCGGCCGGAATCACCCGGTTGCGGCCGGCGTTCTTGGCCAGGTAGAGCGCCTGATCGGCGCGGTCCACTAGCTCTTCGGCGATGTTTCCGTTGCCCTCGATAGTGGCCGGCAGGCTGGAAACGCCGATGGAGATGGTGACCGACAGCCAGCCGCCATCCTCCCGTTCAAAGTGTTTGGCCTCGATGACGCCACGGATGCGTTCCGCGATCTCCAGGGCCTTCTCCTTTCGTGCGTTGACTAACAGCGCTGAGAATTCCTCGCCGCCATAGCGGCCCAGCACATCAGTGCTGCGCAGCTGTTCGCGGATCATTCCCGCCACCTCGCTCAGCACACGGTCGCCCACGCGATGACCGTGGCGGTCGTTGATGCGCTTGAAGTGATCGATATCCAGAAACAGGCAGGCCAGTGGTTCTCCGGAGCGCTGGGCGCGTGCCACCTCCTCACCCAGGCGTTGATCGAAGAAGCGCCGGTTGTTGACCCCCGTGAGGGAGTCGGTGAGGCCGATGCGCTTGATACGTTCGTGATTGGTGGCATTTTCCAGACAGATGGCGACGATGGTGGCGAGGCGCTGCAGGAAGTCGGTAGCGGAACCTGCGACGAAGCGCTCCGGGTCGTTGCTGCCGAGGTTGAGACTGCCGATGAGTTCGCCGTAGCGCACCAGCGGCAGCAGGGCGATGCTCTGTGCGCGGCAGTCACCGGGAAACAGTGCATCGTGTTCTTGAGGCCGAAAGCCGCCCAGCTGCGGTTCCAGCGAGACGCCGAACAGGGTGTCCAGTTCGTCGGTCTCGGCGATGAAGTGCAGGCTGGTGAATTCCACCACCCGAACACCTTCGTCTTCGAGGATGCGCTGGATCTCGTAGCCGGGGTCGTGGAGGGTGAGGCCCACGACGTCGAGGGTGAAGGCGGTGCGGTAGTTGTACAGCACGCGCTGCACCAGTTCTGATAACGAGGGCGTGCTGATCAGGCGCAGCTCCTGTTCGTGGAAGCGGCGCATCTTCTGCTCATTCTCACGCGCCTGGGTGAGAAAGGCGCGCAGCTTGCGACGCAGTAGCTGGTTCTCGCGGTAGAGGTCGCTGTCAGTGGTCATGGTGGCGGGCGCTGTAGCGGGACTCCATAATCCTTGATTAATTTAGGATAATTCATTCGATGGCCTTCGCGAGCTTCGGTTCAGTGGCACCTATCCTGGCTCACCCGCTTCAAGCCACCAGTTGGCGGGCCATGGTGTCCAGGGATTCGCGGTTTTCGATGGTGTTTTCCAGCACACCGATGGCGTCTTCCTCGCTCAGTCCCAGGGCGAGCAGGGAGCGCTCCGGTAGCTCGCTGCTGCTGGCCTCGCCGATCTCGTGGCTCTTCAGCAGGGCGCCGGAGATCAGCAACAGGTGCACATAGTTGGCATGCGGGCCGTCGTAGGCGGTGTTGTGGTGTTCGCGCTGAGTGACGAGGATTTCTTCCGGCATGTTCCAGGCCTCCATCAGCCAGCCACCCATTTCCATGTGGCTGATGCCCAGCAGGCGCTGCTCCTGCTCCACTACGGGGATCTCCGGCTCCTTGCGTATGGCCTTGGAGAGGACATTGAATTCCTTGGGAAACAAGTGGCCGAGCAGCAGGAAGCCGAAGTTGTGCAGCAGGCCGGTAAGATAGGCGGTGCCGGGGCGTGGTCGCTTTTCGCGCGGGATGATCTTGCACAGGGACTGCATCAGGGTGGCGCTGTAGGTGGCGTGTCGCCAGAATTCGCCCAGCCCCAGCGGGCCATCCACGGGTAGCTTGAAGGGCCGTGCGGCGGCAATGCCCAGAGCCATATTCATCACCATGTCATAGCCCAGCACGCGCGAAATGGCCTGGCGCACCGAGGCGATCTTGCCCGGGTAGCCGTAGAACGGCGACTGGGCATAGCGCACGATCTGTGCCGACAGGCTGGGATCGCGTTCCACCAGCTTGGCCAGATCCTCGGCATGGGCGTAGGGGTTGGCATTGAGCTGGATAATCCTCTGTGCCAGTGAGGGCATGGCGGGCAGTTCGTTGATGCGTTCGATGCGCCGGCGCATGTCGGCGATGGGGATGATGCCGCTGTCGTTGGGGCCGGCGGTGGGTGCCGGTGGTGTGCCACCGGGGGATTTTTTCTGCATTGGCCCTTCGGAGATACTGGAGAACGTATTGCCGTACCAGGCATTGCTGTGCAGCAACTGGAAATCCGCGCCGCTGAGGCGGATCAGCTCGCCGGCATTGCCGGAGGCCAGGTAGACATGGTTCTGATCCAGCAGGCTGTCGTCGATGATGGTCTCAAAACCGTAGGCCTCGCCCAGCGCGGGCAGCAGGCCGGGAGTGCAGTCGGCGAACACACTGTGATAATCGGCGGTGTCGGCGGGCTCCAGGCGCCGGTGCAGCTGGTGATTCAGTGTGTTCATGCTGAGGCGGTGGGTGATGGGAAATACCGCCATCAGCATGCCGCGAATGTCTTTCAGAATTACTGCCTTGGCAATGCTCGCGGACGGGATCTCCTTACCCTCACTGAACAGCTTGCCGTTCTCGCCGCGGCTGATGCGGGTGACTGAATACGGGACATCCTGTGTGTCGAGAAAACGTCGAACCGTAATTGAAGTAGACATGTTGTTCCCCACTGCAACTTCCTGCTGTCGTGTTATCTGGATTTGGCGGGTGGCATTTGTCCGCCAGAGCATTAGTGGTCCATCAATATAAGCTTGATGGACCACTGGCAATAGCGGCAGCATGCCAAAAAAATTTAATGGTCGGGGAAGGAGTATCGTACCGCCGGCGAAAGCCCGCAGCAGATGCGGGCGAAATTGCGACGGGTTTGGCGTGATTAGTCGCTGGTGGGCGGCTTTTTCATCAGTTGGCGCAGGGCCTCGAGGTTGAAGTGCTTCTTGCCGGGGGTGCCGAAGCGTACCGTGAGGGCATTGGGCAACCGGTATTGTCGGCCATCGGTATCGATGGAGAGGAGGTGGTAGCGGCCGCTGGGCAGGCCGTTGGGCAGTTGTAGATGGGCCGGTTTGCCGGCTGGGGTGGTGAAGCGGATGTCCGGCAACAGGCTCACGGAGTTCAGGCGCCGTTCGCCGCCGAGGAAGGCGGCGTTGCCGGCCAGCAGCAGGTTGCGGTGGCGGGCGGTGGCGGGATAGAGAGTGGTCAGGTGTGGGCTGTCGGGCTGGCTGATGTCTACCGCCATAAGGCCGGAGCGGGCGCCAAGCACGAACAGCTGCTCGCCGTCCAGTTGCAGGTCGAGTATCGTCTCGTGGGGCTGAAAGCGGCCCAAGGGGGTAAAACCACCGATCTTCTGACGCAGCAGTTGCACTGTGTTGTTGGTGAGACTGATGGCCAGTAGGTTGTTCTGGCTGCGGATCTTTTGCACGCCCGGGGCGTGGAAGTGGGCCGTCGGCGTTAGTCGGCCGGCTGCGTCCAGGGTCAGCCACTGCAGGCCCTCGGGGGTGGCGATCAACAGACCGTTGTCGTCCACCCACAGGTCGTTGATGGTCATGGGGTGGCGCGACAGGATGCGTGGGTGGCGCGGTTCGCGGGCGTCCGCCACCAGCAGGCCGGCGCGCTTGTCGGCGATGAACAGGTAGTTGTCGCGGGCGCGGATGAGCCATGCTGCGCCGGGGGTGTCGAGCCGGCCTTTGATGCGTGTGTAGAAGGGGTCGAGGGTGTCGATCACCGCTACGCCCGCATCGCCGCTGGCGATGTAGGCGTGGCCATCCTCCAGCCACAGATCCAGGGCCTCGCCGGGCAGGTCGACGCCGCTGGCCCAGATGGGGTTGAGGGGATTGCGGATATCGAACACCTGCAACCCACCGGCACCGCTGGCGGCGAAGAGGTAGTGGCCGGTACGGCGCAGCTGTTGCAGGGTGCCGCGGGCGTGGTAGCGGGCGATGGCGGCGGGGCGGGCCGGGTTGCTGACGTCCAGCACCTTGATGCCTCCCCACCAGTCCAGTACGTAGGCGGTGTCGCCCTGCACGGTGGTGCCCCAGGCGGCGCCGTCGGTGTCGAAGTGGCCGATGATCCGTGGTGTGCGCGGGTCACTGATGTCGACCACCTGCAGGCCGGATTCCCAACCGCTGACGTAGGCCAGGTCGCCCTCCAGTGTGACACCGCGTGCGTTGCCGGGGATGTCTATGTGGGCCAGCTGACGCGGCTTCGCAGGGTCGCTGACGTCGACGATGAACAGGCCGTTGTCGAACAGGGCCAGATAGGCGAGGTCGTCGCGTACCACCACGTCTTCGACGTGGCCGCCGGGACTGAACTGGCCGATGAGGCTGATCTGCGCGGGGTTGCTGACGTCGACGATGAGTAGGCCGTCGTCATCGTCGGCGACGAAGGCGGTGTGACCACTCACATCGATGGCCCAGGATTTGCCGGGGGTGTCCAGCGCACCGAGGATGCGTGGGTGCTCGACGTCGCTGAGGTCGATGATCTGGAAGCCGCCGCGGTGGTCGGCCAGGTACAGGGTGCTGCCGACGCGCTTCAGGGTGTAGGCGAGGCCGAGGGTGGAAATGTCGGATACCCAGCTCAGCTCGGATACCCAGCGTGGCTGGCGCGGGTTGCTGATGTCGATGACCTGCAGGCCACGGTCGTCGTCGCCCACCAGGGCGTAGTCGCCGTACAGGGTTACGCCCTTGCTGGAGCCGGGGGTGTGATAGTTGCCGAGGTGGCGCGGATTGGCGGGGTCGCGGATGTCGTAGAGGTGCAGGCCGGAGAACCAGTCGGCGACGTAGAGGATATCATCGCGGATCACACCACGGCGGCTGCCACCGAGGGTAACGCCCTCGGGGGAGATGTCGACCACCGCCGGGGTAGCGAAGTCGAGGCGTTGCACACCGCGGGTGGTGGCGGCAAAGACAATGTTGTCATGTGCCACCAGATCCACCAGCGGGGCGTCGAGGCGCAGGGCGTCGCCGGCGGCGGGCAGCGCCGGGTTGCCGAGGGCGATGGTCAGTAGTGTGCGCTCACCGACGCCCACCCAGACGCGGTCGGCAGAGATGCTCAGGCCGTGAATGGGGCCGCGCTTGGCGTGGCTACCCAGCCAGTGCAGCCGGCGTGGGTCGCTGGCATCAAACACCACCAGCCCGCCCGGGCCATCGTCCACCAGGGCCAGCCCGGCCGCCAGTTGTACCCGGTGTGGCCTGCCGCGAGTGGTGTGCCGGTCGAGTATCTTTGCCGACGGCGTACCCAGGTCCAGGCTGGCGATGCCCTCGGCACCGACGACCAGCAGCGTGTCACCCTGCAGGACGAAAGCGTGGGCGGTGAAGGGCAGGGACCAACGCTTTTCCGCCTCGGCGGGCGCGGATTTGTCGAAGTGCAGGTGTTCGAACTGTTGGTTGTCCAGCAGCAGCCATGCCTCGTCCTCGCCCAGCTGCATGTCCAGTACCGGGGCGGCACTGCGATAGGTCCAGCGGTGCAGGATCTGCCCGGGTTGGGAGACGTCGAACAGCATCACGCCCATGCCGTCGACGGCGGCCAGCAGCTGGCCATGGGCGACCTTCAACTGGCGGATCTCACCGTCGCCGATCTTCAGTTGTGCGCCGACCCTGGCTTCGGCCCCGGGCGGAAATTCGATGCTCTGCAGCCAGCCGCCACGACTGGCGACGTAGGCGCGTCGCCCATCGCCGGCGATGGCGTGCGGCGTGGTCGGCAACGTCAGGCGATGGCTGCTGAAGGGGCCGCCGGGCACCAGGGCCAGTTGTGCCTGCGGGTGCCAGTCCGTTGTTTTGATGCTGAGCGTGGCGGGTTGATTGCGCTGAACCTGATCAGGGCTGACGGAGACGGCCTGCGGTGCCGCCAGGGTCAAGCTGCAGACGAACAGTCCACTGAGCAGTACCAGTCCCCTCTTCAGATTGCACGGCTTGCACTGCCGATGGTGGCCCACAGTGATGGCGGTTTCCCCGTGCACGGCCTACTTTTTGTCCAGCATATAGGGCGCAGATTTATAGAGGTCTTCCGGAAGGGTGGGCTCTTCATCCTTGGCGGCGCTCTCCGGGGGAGCGGCGACATGGGTAAGTTTATCGATGGGGTGGGTGGCGGCCGCCGCACCCATGCGGCTGAGATGTTTGATCAGCTGTCTGGCCTGCTGCAGAGATACCAGCTCGGGCTCGTAGAAGATGCCGCGGAACTCCTCATCAATCTGCTTGATATGAATGAAATAGGTGCGCCCGCCGACAAAGCGATAGCGCCGTTCTTTCCACACGCGCTGACTGCTCGGCTGGTTGGTGAACAGGGTATTATTGTAGACCTTCAGCTCGCCCTTGGAGGGTTTCAGGTAGAGGAGGGTGTAGGCACCTTCGCCGAGTTTGAGTAGTTTCTTGCCCTGGAATTCGATGATGACCGGGGCATCGGCAAGGGCGTGGGTGTATGCGGGCACGGTGCGGATAAAATACACATTGACGACATCCGGGCCGGCCTTGTCGGCGAGCGCTGGGTGTTGGGTGTAGACCGTGGCGCAGCCACTGCTTAGCAGTAATGTGACGGCAAAACCCATGACGGCCATCAGGCGTGTGTGGTTCATAATGGTTCTCCTGCGTGTTTTCTTCTTCTTATTAGCGGCCGCTGTCAGGGTGCCGGGTTGGGATTGTCGGCATGGATGGCCTCGATGGCCTCCAGAATGTTGTCATCGAGCCGAATCTTCGCGCTATCCAGGTTGTCCTGCAACTGTTCCAGCTTGGTGGCGCCGATGATGGTGCTGGTGACAAAGGGACGGCTGGTGACGAAGGCCAGGGCCATTTGCGCTGGATTCAGTCCGTGGCTGCGGGCCAGTTCGACGTAGGCCGCGGTGGCGCGTTCGGTGCGCGGATTGGTGTAGCGGGAAAAGCGTTCGAACAGGCTGATGCGTGCACCCTCAGGGCGGGCGCCGTTGAGATATTTTCCCGATAACACGCCAAAGCCCAGCGGTGAATAGGCCAACAGGCCGCACTGTTCACGGTGGGCGATCTCGGCAAGGCCGACCTCGAAGGTCCGGTTGAGCAAGCTGAAGGGGTTTTGGATGCTCACTGCGCGTGGCAGGCCGCACTGCTCTGCCAGCTGCAGAAATTTCATCGTCCCCCACGGGGTCTCGTTGGAAAGGCCGATATGACGCACTTTGCCGGCCTCGACCAGGTCGGCCAGCACCTGCAGGGTCTCTTCGATGGGCACGCTGTGCTCGCCGGGCTGGTGGCGGTAGCTCAGCTCGCCGAAGAAGTTGGTGCTGCGATCCGGCCAGTGCAACTGATAGAGGTCGATGTAGTCGGTTTGCAGGCGTTGCAAGCTGCCGTTGATGGCGGTCTCGATATTCGGGCGGTCAAGGCAGTTGCGGTTATTGCGAATCCACGGCAGCCAGTCCCCGCGTCCGGCCACCTTGGTGGCGATGATCAGTTGCTCACGACGGCCGCGTTTGCGCAGCCAGTTGCCGATGTACTGTTCGGTAAGAGTGAAGGTCTCCGCCTCGGGTGGTACCGGGTACATTTCGGCGGTGTCGATAAAATTCACCCCCGCGGCCACTGCGGTATCGAGCTGCGCGTGGGCCTCGGCCTCGCTATTCTGTTTGCCGAAGGTCATCGTCCCCAGGCAGATGGTGCTGACCTCAGTGTCAGTCTGTCCCAGTTTGCGAAATTCCATTGTCAGTCTCGTGGTTCTCGTGGCGCCATCGGAATAGTCGACAATGATACTCCGATTTGGGATGGGGCGTGTATTTGCCACAGAGGCACGGAGGACACAGAGGGAAAACAATTGCTTCTCGCCCAGGCGCAGAGATCGCAAAGGAAAAAGCTACAAGTTTTTCTTTGCCTCTCTGCGCCTTGGCGAGAAAAATCCTTCTCTGTGTTCTCCGTGCCTCTGTGGCAAATCCGGTTTTTTTCGTGGCTGGCTATTTGTAGCTACGCGCCAAGCGATTCATGGCGGCATTGATGGCTTGCAGTCGTGCTTCGTCGCCGCCGCGATCCGGGTGGTGCTGCATGGCCAGTTTGCGGTGTCGGGTCTTGATGGTGGGCCAGTCCACCGGGTCTTGCAGTTCGAGCACGCCGAGTGCCTGTCGGCGTTCGTCGTTGCCGATAAAGCGTGCCCAGAAAGTATTCAGCAAGGCTTCGACCTCGTTGTCGTGAGTGTTTTCCAGATTGCTCAGATCCAGATAATAGACACGCAGTGGGTCGTGCCGGTCGATGGCGGATGGCGAGGTTTGTGTGAGCGGGACGAGCTGGATGCAGAGTGCGCTGATATTCAGGCGGGCATCGCCACGGGCAGACAACTCGTCGCGCAGCAGATAAAGGCTGTGGAACAGCAGGAAATGGGTCTGAAACAGCGATAGGCTGGTGCGCAGGCAGTCCTTGTCGAAGCCGGCCTGACCGTCGGCTTCAAGCCATTTGATGAGATTGAATTCGCTGATTCCAGCAGGGTGGGCGCGCAACACCTGCTGTAGCTTCAGCGTAAGGGTGTTGGCGCCCATGCGTGACCTATTTGGAGTCAGGCTCGTTGACTTTGATCAGTTCGATCTCGAAGATCAGGGCTTCATTGGGGCCGATATTGCCGCCCGCGCCCTGTGCGCCGTAGGCCATTTCCGCGGGAATGTAGATTTCCCATTTGTCGCCTTCGTGCATCATGGGAAGGATTTCCTGCCAGCCCTTGATGACCTGGTTGACGCCGAAGGTGGCGGGCTGGCCGCGCTTGTAGGAGCTGTCAAATTCCTCGCCGTTGAGCAGAGTGCCGCGGTAGTGGGCGGAAATGCTGTCGGTGGCCTTGGGCTGTTTGCCGGAGCCGGAAGTGATGACCTTGTACTGTACGCCGCTGGGCAGTTCCTTCACGCCGGGTTTTTTCTTGTTGGCGGCCAGGAAGGCCTTGCCTTCTTCGAGGGCCTTATCGGCACGGGCGGTGCGTTCGGCGGCCTGTTTGGTCTGGAAGGCCTCCACAACGCTGCGCATTTCATCCATGCTCAGTTTCAGTTTGTTGTCTTTCAAGACGTCGTCGATGGCCTGTGCCAGGGTCTTGCTGTCGACCTTCAGCCCTTCGCGCTTGAAGCTCTGACCGACCTGGAAGCCGATGGCATAACTAAATTTTTCCTGTTCGGTTTTTAGACTGGGATCGGCGGCGAGGGCGTTGCCGGCAGTCAAGGTGCTGCACAATAGTAATGTACCGAGGGTGGTTTTGAGTGCGGTGCTGACGGTCTTCACATTTTTTCCTTTGTGGTTAGGGCGCCTTGGCGCGGGATTTCAATCTGATCAGAGGTTCCCTGGAATGAAAGGTTCCTTTGTGTCTTTTCACAGCCTTTCTTTCATAGAAATCGCACCCAGTCGTAGTCCGGGTCGCCGACGACGAGAAATTCCGGATTGAGCAAGGATTCCTTGGTGTTGTAAAGCAGTGGTGACAGGTCGGTTCGGGTGATGCGTCCGCCGGCCTCGTCGACGATGCAGTGGGCGGCGGCGGTGTCCCATTCGGAGGTCGGGCCGAGGCGTGGGTAGATATCGGCCTTGCCTTCCGCCACCAACCCGGATTTCAGTGAGCTGCCCATGCTGATGATATCGTAGTCGCCAATATGGGCGAGGAAGGCCTTGAGGGAGTCACCGCGATGTGAGCGGCTGCCGGCGACGGTGGTACGTCCCGGTTCTTTCTTGCGGGTGTGGATGCACGTGGCTTCGCCGTTCTTGATGCGTTTGTAGGCGCCGTGGCCGCGTGCGGCGTAGTAGGTCAGCCCGCTGACTGGAGTATAGATTACGCCGAGGATGGATTCGTGCTTGTCGATAAGGGCGATGTTGACGGTGAACTCACCATTGCGCTTGATAAATTCGCGGGTGCCGTCGAGTGGGTCGACGAGCCAGTAGGTGTGCCATTTTTTCCGCTCCTCGAAGGGAATCTTGGCGGACTCTTCAGACAGAATCGGCAGCTCCGGGGTGAGGATGGAAAGGCCGGCGATGATGGCATTGTGTGCGGCCATGTCAGCGGCGGTGAGCGGTGAGTCATCTTCTTTGTGGGTGACGTTGAAGTCCGTCTGATAGATTTCCAGAATGCGTTCGCCGGCGTCGGTGGCGAGGTCGATGACATCATTCAGGAGTTCGCTGGGGTTTGCCACGTTTGCTTCCTTGGGTTGGTCGGGAGGTTATTGTCGCGCAAGGTGTTCACGAACCATGAAGAGTGCCGCGATGCTGCGTGCCTCGGTGCATTCTTCCTGTGCCAGCAGTTCATTCAGACGGCCTAGCGGCCAGGGCACGACTTCGATTTCTTCCGGTTCATCACCCTCGCGGCGCTGCTCAAAGAGATCCTGCGCCAGTACCACATGGGTGCAATGGCTCTGGTAGCCGGGGGCGATGGTCAGGCTGGTCATGTGTTCCAGCTTGCGGGCACCATAGCCGACTTCTTCCATGATTTCCCGGTTTGCCGCCTCGAGGATGGCCTCATCCTTTTCGATCTTGCCCTTCGGCAGGGCCAGTTCATAACGATGCACGCCAGCGGCGTATTCGCGGATCATCAGCACGGTGTCGTCATTCAGCATCGGTACGATCAGCACCGCACCGCCTGATGAACCGACCAGTCGCTCGTAGCAGACCTCGGTGCCATTGGCGAAGCGCAGGTCGCGCTGCTCGACACGAAAAAACCGTGTGCGGGCAATGATTTTGGTGTCGAGAACTTCGGGTGTTTTGCGCATAGAAGGGGATGATAGGCCTTGCGGGCTGCTCTATATGCCGGTAATAGTAACGTGATGTATAGTCTTTGGCACGAGTATTTTGAGCGCTGACATTGCGCGCGCCGGAAAAAAAGACTATAAAACCCGCGAAATTGCTGAATTCTATTTGTTCGGTGATGGCAAACCCATTCCATTTTGTTACCTCCCAGGGAGATTCCCGCTCATGGCAATGAAGAAAAAGGCGTTCAAGAAGTCCGCCGCGAAGAAGAAGGCACCGGCGAAAAAGGCCGTTGCAAAGAAAAAGGTTGTTGCGAAAAAGAAGGCCGCTGCGAAGAAAGCAGTTGCTCCGGAGCGCAAGCTGACGGCGATCAAGGAGCGTTACACCAAGACGCAGATTCTCAATGAGCTGTCCGAGAACACGGAGCTCAGCAAAAAGCAGGTCATTGCCGTACTGGATGAGCTGGCGGTGCTGATCGAGCGTCACATCAAGCCGCGTTCCTGTGGTGAGTTCACCCTGCCAGGCCTGCTGAAGGTGAAGACGATAAAGAAGCCGGCCCGCAAGGCGCGCAAGAATGTGCCGAATCCGTTCAAGCCCGGTGAGTTGATGAATGTGGCCGCCAAACCCGCCAGCATCAAGGTCAAGGTTCTACCGCTGACCAAGCTGAAAGGCATGGCTTCCAAGTAAGCCTGCTCAATTAGCAACGAGGGAGGCGGCCATTGGCCGCCTTTTTTGTCTCTGCCAGCTTTATCTCACCACAGCTGCCAGCTTTTTATCTCACCACAGAGGCACGGAGGCACAGAGAAAACCCATAGGGAAGAAAAGATCACCTCGTCATTCCGGCGAAGGCCGGAATCCAGAAGGCTTGGGGATGATCGATGGATTTCGGGTCTACGCCCGGAATGACATAAGAATTCTGTTTTGCCTTTCTCTGTGCCCTCCGTGTCTCTGTGGCGCATCAGTTTTTCAGCCCGACTGGCCAGGCGTGCTCAGGGTGTCGATGGGCCAGCGCGGCCGACCATCGAAGGCAAGGCCAATCCGTTCGCCGGCGCTCAGGCGCAGGGCGCCGGCGAAGGCGATCATGGCGCCGTTGTCGGTGCAGAAAGCGGGGCGTGGATAAAATACGCTGAAGCCTTCCTTCTCGGCATTGGCCTGCAGGCTGGCGCGCAGCTGCCGATTGGCGCTGACGCCGCCGGCGATGACCAACCGTTGCATGCCGGTCTGTTTCAGTGCGCGGCGGCATTTAATGAGTAACGTATCCACCAGTGCGTCCTGAAAGGCGCGGGCGATGTCGGCGCGGGTCTGTGGGGAGATCGGAAGAGCACACGTCTGAACTCCAGTCACACTGATATATCTCGTATGCCGCCTTTTGCTTGAAAAAAAAAAATTATTTATTTATTTATTTACTTTTTTTTTTTTTTCTTTCCGCCTCTGTCTGGTAGTTCTAGTTTCCTCCGCGTGTTGATGCATTGATGTCTTTTTTCTCTTTTGGCGTCGTGGCTCATCTCTTCAAGCTGGCTAATGTCTCATGCGTTGCATATTCGCCTCCGTGGCT
>CAJVYS010000003.1 GCA_913009875.1 uncultured Gammaproteobacteria bacterium
CCGAAGTCATACAGTCAAGTCTCTGTTTTTTTTAATGATCCGGCGACCACCGAGATCTACACTCTTTCCCTACACGACGCTCTTCCGATCTAGCCAGACTTCATCATCGAGAGTATCATCCACTGCGCCGACAATGCCGGCCTGCCGCGCATCGCGCAGATAACCCAGCGCCCAGGCCTCGACCCGTGCGCGCGGCCAGCGAATGTAGCAATCGCGCAGCAGGGAAACAAGATCATAGGTCACCGGCCCTTGCACGGCGTCCTGAAAGTCGATGATGCCCGGATTGGCCTTTTCCGTGAACATCAAATTGCGCGAGTGATAATCACGATGCACGAACACCACCGGCTGATCCAGCGCCGAGCTTACCAGCTGTTCGAAGACATCGTCGAGTGACTGTTCCTGTGCCGGCGATAAAATCTGCTGCCGATGCTTTTTCAGATACCAGTCACGAAACAGGTCCATTTCCCGCATCAGCAGGGCATGGTCGTAGGGGGGAATGTCATCGAGCCGACCCGCGTTGATTTGCTGTATGTGCAGTAGCGCGGACAGGGCGTCGCCATAGAGCCGGTCGGCGGTCGCTTCGGTCAATACTTGCAGATAGGGCGTATCGCCCAGGTCGGTGAGCAGCAGAAAGCCCTGACGGATATCCTTTGCCAGGATGCGCGGTGCATTCAGGCCCTGCTCCGTCAGCAGTTCGGCAACATGAATAAACGGTGCGGTATCTTCCTGCACGGGCGGCGCGTCCATGACGATCAGCGAGCGGCCGTCGTGGTGGAGACGGAAATAACGGCGAAAGCTGGCATCGCTGGAGGCCGGAGCAAGCTCGAAGGCGGATGTTTCCAGTACATCGGCCAACCAGGTTTTCAGCAGTACCAGGCGTTGCTGCATATTTATCGGATTCCAGAGTTCGGGGCAGCGCACATCGAAACATGCGCGGCCCCGTTCTGGCAAGAGGAATCAGAAAAAGCGGTTTACACCCAGAAACACGACAGAGCGCGTGTAGCTGTTCGCAGCAATGTTGGAGCTGTTGTCATAATAGGCATACTGCCCTTCCACTTCCCAGTTCCTGGCGAAACCGTAGTCCAAGCGGGCACCGAGACGAAGCTGGCTGTCCTCACGGGTCACGGGGCTGGTGACAATATTGGTATCGGTGGTGGCATCGTTGTAGCCGCTGAAGCGGTAGCGGGCATCGAGGCGTCCCTTCCATTTTTCGCTCAGGCGTAGATAGGCCAGGGCGCGCAGGGCGTGGCGAGTGGGCGAGAAGCTGGTAAAGCCGGTCGCCCGCACACGGTCGCTACGCTCGTTGAGGTCCAACTGGTAATAGACACGAAAGCGATGCGCGCCCTGATTGAACTGCATCCCGGCGCGAAGTTGGTGGCGCCAGCCACCCAGCACCTCAAAAATCGTGTCCGTGGCAGTGATGTAATTGAGCCGATAGCGCAGGCGCAGATATTTGCCATCACCAAGCCCATACTGCCCGCGCGCCTCGCCGCCGAAGATGCGCTGATAATTGTTGCCGCCCAGATAGCTCTCATTCCAGGAACCGGTAAAGCGCATGTTCCAGTCGCCCAGCTTGCCGAAACGGGACAGACCTAACTTGAATTGGCTGAAATCATCGTTACTCAGGGTCTGGTACTTCTGCATATTGGCGCTGAAGGAAAGGCGCACACCATCCTCACGCCCGCCACGCAGCCAGTAATTGCCCGCACCCATGACTTCGAGGCTGCTGTCACTTTCACCAACCACGCCTACCAGATCTTCATTGGCCAGTTTAACGTTGGAATCATAGCCCGCGTTGACACTGGCAAAACCACTCCATTTCTTCGTCGTCGAGCCTTTCTTCAAATTGACGCCCAGACGCTCCAGCGCCTTGGCGGACAGGGCCTTGAGCTTGGCGTCTGAGGTGTTGTCATAGGTGCGAAGAAACCAGTCGGTGGCGGAACGCTCATCACCGCTTTTGTTGGCAATCAACCCCAGATTAAAATAAGCCAGGTGAGTAAATTCTGGCTCTTTCACTAAACGAATAAAGACCTTACGCGCCTCGCTGTATTGGCCGAGACGGTAATAGGTGACACCCAGGTTGTAATCCAGCACCGGCTTGTCCTGGCCCAGTTCACGAACACGCAAAAAATGACTCAGGGCATTTTTGTAATCACCGGCGCCGGCAGCCTTCACACCTTGAGAAAAGTGCTCATCGGCCTCACCGGCAACCGTTACCAGCGGCATAGTCAACATCAGAGAGAAGGCAAGAAAAAACATGTGCAGTCGCATAACGTACCTCAACGGACTAGAGATCAGGCAGATACACCGAATCACCGGGATCATAAAACAAACGATCCTCCCCGGCACGCCGGGGAGGATCGTTTTTTACCAAGGATAGCTTAACAACGGCTTAATTTTCGGCTATCGGAAAGCCATACTGGTCAATCCTCCTGATCGTCTTTGTCGTCGTCGGCATCGTCGCGATCCTCATGGTCGTCGTCACGGTCATCATCACGATCGTCATTGGCATCATCACGGTCATCATCACGGTCGTCATTGGCATCATCACGGTCATCATCACGGTCGTCATTGGCATCATCACGGTCATCATCACGGTCGTCATTGGCATCATCACGGTCATCATCACGATCGTCATTGGCATCATCACGGTCATCACTGCTGTCTTCATGGTCGTCCTTGACCTCATCACGATCTTCATCGGAATCTTCACGATCATCTTTGGAATCTTCGGCATCATCCTTGCCTTCATCGTGATCTTCGCTTTCACCCTTGGCTTCATCATGGTCGTCGTCATTACGATCATCATCATCGGCATGATCTTCGCCATCATTGTCATCAGATTTATCTGTATCATGCTCTTCGGACTTCATGTCATCGGATTTTCCATCATCAGAAAAATCTGGCAAGCTCAATTCATTGCTAATATCCCTGACGTCATCACTACCTATAACCTGGATTGTCACGTCCAGATCATCCAGGTCGGTAGCCTGTGCGCTGCCCACGCTCAAAGTCAGGGCGGAAAGGGCAAAGCCGGCAGCCACCAAGGTGGTTTTCACGTTTTTCATCACATCTACTCCTACATCAAATGCTGACAATCCAAAGATTTAGCAAATCCACACTTTCCCTTTCCGGTATATCCCTTATGCCATACGCTGAGCAGCCATCTCGACGGTTCCCGTGAGTCCCGGTTTCCGCACCTCGAGCTGGATCTTCAAGGTAGTCACCTTGTTGCCATGCTCAATATGCGCAACCAGTTGACCGGCATCAGCCCGGGTGGCGATCACCGGCAGGCGCAGCAGATTACTACCCTTGGCGAGATCGGTGCTCCACTCCAGGCGCTTGCGTCCGGGGTAGCCAGCGATGATGATGTTATCCGGCAGTTCGATGGAAATCCTTGCCCCCAGCACAACCCGCTCGGCATTGAATACCAGCGTGACATCCTGCTCTTCATTCAGTGCGTTGAGGGCAATGGAGACCATTTGCAGCGGCCCTGTCCCTTCCGGAGCAACCCCCTGCGGGTAGGGAAAGAGCCCTACCACGACCCAAAGTGCCAGACCGGCCACCAGGGCGCTGCCGAATCCCGTCACGAAGCCGTGCCGGTGGTGATGACTGACGTTGCTTTCCACCGCCTGCCGCAACACCCGTTCGGCGAAACCCGCCGACGGGGCCGGAACCGGCATGGCCTTGAGATCGGCGCGCAAGACCTGTTCCCGCGAGAGTCGCTGCTGGCAGCCGGCACAATCATTCAGGTGACGTTCGAAGGCATCCCGCTGCAGTTGCGGCAACTCACCATCGAGGTAGTCATCCATCATGTTGTGTCGTTCGTTGCATGTCATTGTCATCACCTCTCGCCCTTAATAACGATGATGTCTCGCAAAGGGTTCCAAGAAAAACCGAGTTTATTGAAAAAGTCCGCTAGAGCCCTTAGGCGGCGCCATCCGCCACTTCATTCAGTAGCTCACGCATGCGCGCCCGGGCGCGGTGAATACGGGATTTCAGCGTGCCCAGCGGCACCGCCAGCATCTCTTCCAACTCGGCCAGGCGATAGCCTTCAATGTCGTGCAGGGTCAGCAGCGTACGGTGATTGTCACTGAGTTGCTCGAAGGCCGCCTGTATTTGCGCCATGCGCTGCTCACGCGCCAACGACTGCTCCGGCCGCTCATCAGCGGAGGCTATGCTTTCATAAAATTTCGTTTCATCATCGATCAATTCCAGCCGTGAGCGGGCCTTGCGGCGCGTGCCGTCGATGAACATGCGGTAAAGGATGGTCACCAGCCAGGGACGCAATTTTTCAACCTTGGCGATCTCGTTGCGGCGGGGATAAAGTTTGACCAACAGATCCTGTACCAGATCCTCGGCATCCTGCCGGTGACCGCAAAAACGGTAAGCAAGCCGGTACAGGTGATCGAGGTGCGGGCGCACCAGCGTCTCAAAATCGGGCAGTGTCTCGCGCCGGACACGAAAGGGAAGGATATTTCTCATAGACAGGGAAGGTACAAGGAAAAACTTAAGTGGGCATTAAACCGCTCACCAACCCATGGTGAAGCACGCGAAGAATATTTGACTTGCACTATAACGCCAATGACGGGTAAAAGGTTCCCATGGGTACGAAAAAAAATGTGAAGACAGCCGACCATGAGCTCCTCAGCCTGCGCCGCGTCGCCATCGACACCTACCGTGAAAACGTCGCCTATCTGCACCGCGAGTGCGAACTATACCGCGCCGAGGGCTTTCAGGCCCTGTCGAAGGTCCTCATCGAGTCCGACAGCCACCGCATCCACGCCCTGCTGAACGTGGTGGACGATACCGCCATCGTCGCCCCCGGCGAGCTGGGCCTGGCGGAACAGGCCTTCGATCAGCTCGGCTTGGGCGAAGGCACCGCGGTGCGCGTGGATCACGCCGAGCCGCCGGCATCCATGGACGCCGTCCGTCGCAAGATCGGCGGCGAGCCGCTGAGACTTGAAGACTATCGCGCCATCACCCGCGATATCGTCGCCAATCGTTATTCGAAAATGGAGATGGCCGCCTTCCTGGTGGCCTCCGGGCAGAGCGGCCTGGACCGCGAAGAGATCCTTTTCCTCACCCGCGCCATGACCGAATCCGGCGAGCGCCTGCACTGGCACGAGCCGCTGGTGGTCGACAAGCACTGCATCGGCGGCATCCCCGGCAACCGCACCACCATGTTGGTGACGCCCATCGTCGCCGCCCACGGCACACTGATGCCGAAAACCTCGTCGCGCGCCATCACTTCCCCCGCCGGCACCGCCGACACCATGGAGGTGCTGGCCGAGGTGGAACTGTCGCCCGGCACCATGCACAAGGTGGTGCGCCGCGAGCGCGCCTGCCTGGCCTGGGGCGGCACCGCCAAGCTGGCACCGGTGGATGACATCCTGATCGCCGTGGAACGCCCCCTGGGCATCGACTCACAGGGACAGATGGTGGCGTCCATTCTGTCGAAGAAGCTCGCCGCCGGATCTACCCATCTCCTGTTAGACATCCCCGTCGGCCCCAGCGCCAAGGTGCACCACATGCGTGAGGCCCTGCACCTGCGCAAGCTGTTCGAATACGTCGGCGACCGCCTCGGCCTGCACATCGAGGTCATCATCACCGACGGCGGCCAGCCCATCGGCCGCGGCATCGGCCCGGTGCTGGAGGCACGCGACGTGATGGCGGTGCTGCACAACGACCCCGACGCGCCACAGGATCTGCGCCAGAAGGCCCTGCGCCTGGCCGGACGCATCCTCGAATTTGACCCCGACGTGCGCGGCGGCAGCGGCTACGTGATGGCACGCGACATCCTCGACTCCGGCCGCGCGCTGGCCAAGATGCAGGCCATCATCGAGGCCCAGGGCAAACAGACGGAGCGCTTCGAGCCGGGCCACCTGACCCATGAGATCAAGGCCCCACGCAACGGCGTGGTCAGCGCCATCGACAATTACCAGATGTCGAAGATCGCCCGCCTCGCCGGCGCACCCATGGACAAGGGCGCCGGTGTCGATCTCTTGAAAAAGCTCGGCGACCCGGTGAAAAAGGGCGAGTCCCTGTACCGCATCCACGCCGAATTCCCCGCCGACTTCAATTTCGCCAGCACGCTTGCCAACAACAATAGCGGCTACCGGATCGGTGATGAGGTCGCCGCGGAGGGACCACCGCCATGAGCAACATACAGATCATCGGCTTCGGCGAATACGCCGCGCAGGGCAAAGGGCTGGCGGCGGCGCTGGATGTCCCTTTTACCGAGGCGGAGATCCACATCTTCCCCGACGGCGAACGCAAACTGCGCCTGCCCACGCCACTGGCGGCACACATCATTTTCTGCCGCAGTCTCAACAACCCGGACCACAAGCTCATCGAACTGCTGCTGGCCGCCGCCTGCGCCCGCGACAATGACGCCAAACAACTTATCCTGGTCACGCCCTACCTGGCCTACATGCGCCAGGACATCGCCTTCCATCCCGGCGAGGCCATCAGCCAGCGCATCATCGGCGCCCTGCTGGCACAGACCTTCGATGCCGTGATCACGGTTGATGCCCACCTGCACCGCATCAGCCAACTGTCGCAGGCTATCCCCCTGCCCCATGCCATCAACCTCAGCGCCACCCGGGCGATGGGCCAGTTCATCGCCCGCGAATGCCCCGGCGCCATGCTGCTGGGGCCGGATGGTGAGTCCGAACAATGGGTAGCCGCCGTGGCCGAGGCCGCTGGCGGCCTGGACTTCGGCGTCGCCACCAAGACCCGCCGAGGTGACCGCGACATCAGTATTGAGATGCCCGCATTGGATTTTCACGGCCGTCAGGTGATCCTGGTGGACGACGTGGCCAGTACCGGCCGCACCCTCGCCATCGCCGCACAGCAAGCGCGCGAGGCCGGCGCAATAGAGGCACATTGTCTGGTCACCCACGGCCTGTTCGTGGGCGATGCATTGGCACAGTTGAAAGACGCAGGCGTCGACAAGGTGTGGAGCACCGACAGCGTGCCCCATGCCAGCAATTGCATCACACTGGCCGGGCTGCTGGCCGAGGCTGTAAAACAGATCAGCAAGGCGTAGGAGCGGGCCATGCCCGCGAAATTTTTTCCGGCTATCGCAGGGGTGGTTGTTTTAACATTGTGGGAGCGGCTTCAGCCGCGAAGGACATTGGCACTATTCTTCGCGGCTGAAGCCGCTCCCACAAATTAAGACTTTCCTGTCCGAGTGGTTTTTTCGCGGGCATGGCCCGCTCCTACAATTTTTCACCCATTGTCACGACCAGGAGTTACCGACAGAATCCCCATGCGCTCCCCCTTCTCCCCTCTCTACTTGCTGTTATTCATCTTCGCCATCGGTCTGCTGCTGGCGGTGGTGCAGGTGGGTGCGGTAACCATCGCCTTCGGCCGGCTCGGCCTGTCGCAGTCCTCGGCCTTTCTGCTGTTGTTCGCCTCGCTGTTCGGCAGCGGCATCAACCTGCCGCTGTTCAGCATCCCCGCCAGTCGGCCACCAACACCGCCCGCCGACCCCATACTGCGTGGCCTGCTGCGGCAAATGCAGCAGGAATTCACCGGCCGCACCCTGATCGCTATCAACGTCGGCGGTGGCCTGATTCCCATCTTCTTTTCGCTCTATCTGCTGCATCACAGCGACCTGGGGCTCACCCAGCTGTTAATTGGCATCGGCGGCGTCGCCTTCATCAGCCACCTTGCCAGCCGGCCGGTGCCCGGCCTGGGCATCGGCATGCCGATTTTCATTGCCCCCGTCAGTGCCGCGCTGCTGGCCATCCTGCTGGCCCCCGAACAGAGTGCACCGCTGGCCTACATCAGCGGCACCCTCGGGGTGCTCATCGGTGCCGATCTGCTGCGCCTGCGCGACATCGGCAACATGGGCCTGCCCATGGCCTCTATCGGCGGTGCCGGCACCTTCGACGGCATTTTCCTCACCGGTCTGGTGGCAGTGTTGCTGGCCTGAGCCCGAATTCGTACCCGTGAAGGGCACCTCTAGTAACTGCTTGTGGTCTCTGCACAAGCAGTTATCAACGGTGCCCTCAAGGTTGATTGAAACTCCGCACTACAGTAGTTTGACCGAATGGCCGAAAAGTCAGGGGAACAGCCTGCCAATCCGTAAACCCGCCTACAAAAGATCAATCAATAAATGTTTAAACACTCCGACACGCTATACGTCCTCAACGAAAATCTGCCGTTAACGGAAAAACTCGACAAGATCCACCAGACCGTGCGTGAACGCTGGACCTTCATCGACCGCATCGCCGTCACTATCTATGACCATAAAACTGATTTCCTGAAAACTTACCTGCACAGCAGCGGTGGTGACACCCCCCTCGTGCGTTATCAGTCCAAACTGGAAAACGCCCCCTCACTGAAGGAAATCATCCAGCAGCGGCACCCACGCGTGGTCAACGATCTCAGCGTATTTTCCTCTGGTAAGAAGGTGCATACGCAACGCATTTCGGCACAGGGCTACGCCGCCAGTTACACCATGCCCATGTATGTCAATGATGTCTTTTTCGGTTTTATCTTCTTTAACTCCTATCAGAAAGATGTTTTTAACGAAGAATCCCTGCATTACTTCGATCTTATGGGACACCTGATCTCACTGCTCGTCATCAACGAACAGACCAGCATGCGCACCCTGCTGGCGACGGTGAAGACCGCCCATGACATGACCCATCACCGCGACACGGAAACCGGCTCGCACATCGACCGTATGTCACGCTACACCCGTCTGATCGCCGTGCACATCGCCGAAAGCTACGACCTCAGCGATGAATTCATCGAAAATGTGTTTCTCTTCTCGCCCCTGCACGACATCGGCAAGATCGCTATATCCGATACCATCCTGCACAAGCCCGGTAAACTCGATGAGCAGGAAAGAGCCATTATGCAGACCCATGCCCGCAAGGGCCGCGAGATCATCGACAGCATGCTGCGCGATCACGGCCTGGACAGCTTCGAAAACATCAACATCCTGCGCAACATCGCCGAATACCACCACGAGGCACCCAACGGCAGCGGCTACCCGCATGGCCTCAGCGGGACGAAAATCCCCCTGGAAGCGCGCATCACGGCGGTGGCCGATGTGTTTGATGCCCTCACCAGCAAGCGCCCCTACAAAGAAGCCTGGTCCAACGATGAGTCCTTTGCCCTGCTGCAACGTCTGGCGGGAGAAAATCTCGACCGGGACTGCGTCGAAGCACTGATAAAAAACCGTAAGGCAGTGGAAGAAATCCAGCAAGAATTTGCCGAAGACCAGATTGGCTGATCCCCCATGACAGAGCGCAGATCTAACGGCAAATCCATCCTCATCAGCGGCTGCTCCAGCGGCATCGGTCTGTGCGTGGCACGGGGCCTGCGCAAGCGGGGCTACCGTGTCATCGCCAGCGCACGCCGCGAAGAGGATGTGGAAAAACTGCACAGTGAAGGCTTCAAGACCGTGCAACTGGACCTCGACGATTCCGCATCCATTCTCCGCGCAGTCGATGAAACCCTGGCGATCACCGGCGGTGAACTCTATGCCCTGTTCAACAACGGCGCCTACGGCCAGCCCGGCGCGGTGGAGGACCTCAGCCGAAATACCCTACGCGCACAATTCGAATCCAACCTGTTCGGCACCGTGGAACTCACCAACCTGCTGATTCCCGTTATGCGCAAACAGGGGTTCGGGCGCATCATTCAAAACAGCTCCCTGCTGGGCATTGCCAGCCTGCCTTATCGCGGCGCCTACAATGCCAGCAAATTCGCCCTAGAAGGCATTACTGACACCCTGCGTCTGGAACTGTACGGCACGGGTATTCATGTCTCGCTGATCGAGCCGGGGCCGATAGAAAGCCGCTTCCGCGCCAACGCCTTCGCCATGTATAAAAAGCACATCGACGCCGAGCACAGCGCCCACCGCGACATCTACCGGCGGATGGAAAACCGCCTGCAAAAAACCGGCCCCGCAGCACCCTTCACCCTGCCACCGAAGGCGGTGCTGAAAAAGGTCATCCACGCCCTGGAGTCCCCGCGCCCCCGGCCGCGCTACTACGTCACCGTGCCCACCTGGCTGTTCGGCATCCTGCGCCGGCTGCTGTCGACGCGCATGCTGGATCGGGTACTGCGGATGATTTCCCGCGGGGAAAACAAGTAGCGGCAATCAGGGGGCTTCTACTCGCCCTGCACCGTGACCGTGATCCGGCGCCGATGGGGATGGGTGCGATGCTCCAGCAGGAAAATCCCCTGCCAGGTACCCAGCGCGCAACGGCCGTCACGCACCGGAATGGTCAGATCGCTATGGGTCAGGATAGTTCGAAGATGGGCCGCCATGTCATCGGGGCCTTCCATGCTGTGCTCGTAGGCGGGATCGCCATCAGGTGCCAGCCGCGCGAGAAAATACTCCAGATCCCGTCGCACCGACGGGTCGGCATTCTCGCACAACATCAGCGACGCACTGGTGTGCTCCACGAACACATGGCACAGGCCGGTGTGAATGCCCGATGCCGCAACAATGCGTTCAACCTCGGCAGTGATATTGGTGCTGCCACGGCCATGCGTGGCGATTTGGAAATCTTTTTGTGCAATCATTGTTTTGTTTAGCTTGGCGGGGCGAATGAAACACAACAGAATCCGGTAAATCTGGCGCCACTATACTCTTGATTGCGCATTGTTTCATCCGAGATACACTACTCAGATATCCGTCATTCCGGCGAAGGCCGGAATCCAGGACACGGCGGATTATAGGCGATGGATTCCGGGTCTGCGCTGCGCTTGCCCGGAATGACGGTTGCAGCTGAGACTGTGCTCAGCCATCCGACCTGACATTGCTATGGATTTTGTTTTGGCGACTCGCTGGGAATGAAATATCATCGATCATATACATTCAACGACTGCTACAAAAATATCCGTCATTCCGGCGAAGGCCGGAATCCAGAGCACGGCGGATTACAGGCGATGGATTCCGGGTCTGCGCTGCGCTTGCCCGGAATAACGGTTGGGGTACGGATGGTTTGATTTTATCCCAACAGGCTGGGGTATAAGTCTTGCCAGTGGGGGTTTGCTTCCTCTATCAGTTTGATTTTCCAGGCCCGCTTCCAGTTTTTAATGGATTTTTCCCGCTGGATGGCTGACGCCATTGTTTCGTGAATTTCATACCAGACCAGGGTATGCACACTGTATTTTTGGGTGAAACCTTCCACGGCATCGCTTTTGTGTTCCCAGATGCGCTTCAGCAGATTGGAGGTGACGCCTGTGTATAACGTCCCGTTTTTCTGGCTGGCCAGGATATATACACATGGCTGTTTTTCCATAGAGCCTCCGTTACCGTCCCTGGATTCCGGCCTTCGCCGGAATGACGAGGTTACGCCATTTTTCTTTTCGCCAGCAACTTCTCTGGCATTCTGTCACTCGGGTGAGTGTCGGAATGACGTGGATGGATGATTTACACATTCGTGCTTTTTGCCACTGCTGTCCTGATAATTTTATTTGGGTATTCCGGCGAAGGCCGGAATTCAGTGGTTTCAATAACTTACTGGATGCCGGGTCAAGCCCGGCATGACGATGTGAAGTTAATGGGACAGTAGTAGCTTTTTGCAAACAAAAAAGGGCGGCCAACTGGCCGCCCCGGGTGGAGAATGGTCTGTCTTTTATCTGTTATTCCATACTGACACTCACAAAGCCTGCGGTCATCTGTGCGGTGGCATCGTCGAAGGGGCCGCTGGCGGCGAGGTGCCTTACCAGGGCGCCATCATTGAGACGGGCATTGAGGTCATCGGCGAAGCCGGCGAAGGTGGTGTGCAACTGGTGCGTGCCGGCCTGGTTAATCCAGTACAGGCCTTCACCACTGGCGCGTGGCACGATACTCGGCTGCGCAGAAAGCTCGGTGAGGTCAATCGCCACCCGGCCGCGGGAAACGTGATGGAAACGGCCAACACCATCCAGATTCAGGCGCATGCCTTCTGCGATCAGTGAGGGAATAGCGGTACTGCTGGCCGGTTCCCAACCGATAGCCATGACGCCTTTCATCAGCGCCACATCGAACACGCTGTGTGCGGTGAAGTCTGCCGGGGCGCTACCGAAGGGGGTAACGAAGCCGCGTACCTTGACCGGTGCACCATCGTTGAGGCCGGAAACATCCAGGCTGCTGGTGATGATTTCATAGGCTGCCGGGTTGGCATCGTTGGCGGCATTCGTGCCGGTGCCGCTGAAGTCGAATAAGGACACGCGGCGGCCGTTGATGGCCTGCAGGTCGATGACGAAGGGCGTTACTGGTATCGGCTCGACCGGGGTTACGCCCAGCCCCACCACGGTGCCGCGCAGGGTGGTGAAGCGCATCTGCACGCGTTTAGCCTTCATTTCCAGTTGGGTGGCCATGGAATTGGTGAGCGTGCCAAAGATACGCAGGCGCTGGCCGACGGAGATGTCGCCGATGTCGTAGTCGGCACCCATGTCAAGCTGGCGCTTGACGATGGTCTCACGACTCAGTTGCACGGTGACATTGTCGTTGAACACCACGCTGCCGCCGGCGCGGATCAGGGTCACGCCCTTCACGGTCAGGGTGTCACCGCTGCGGGCAATGACGTTGCCGGTGACCACGTCGGCACTGCCGCCGGGCACGCTACTACCGGCATAGACTTCGCGCGCTACGAAACGGCGTGGATTGAGTTTGATGTCGCCGCGCACCAGGGTGGCGCTGAATCTCGGCAGGGTATCCATGGCGGTGAGGCCGGCGTTGCCCAGATAGCTTTCGCCATCGACTTCGAACACGGTGTCGTCGGTGGTGGTGACGGTGATGGTGCCGAAATGGCGGACGACGTCACGGCGGCTCATGTGGCGATGGAAGGGGCGGATGATGACGTCGAAGGTGTTATTAGCCACGTCGACGCCGGCCAGCGGGCCACGCAGGCGGTGGGTCTTGAATTTCTCCACATCCAGCTCGGCGAGCAGGAAGGGTTCGACAGTGACGATGGGATCGGGGCTGAATGCAACGCTGTTGGAGGCCTTGAGATCGAAGTCCAGGGTCAGATGCGCGGGTACGCCGGGGACGATACGCAGGGAGTTTCGGCCCTCCAGTTTCACCGCCAGGGTCAGCTCGGTGATGGGGTTGCCGTCGGCATCGACGATGTTGTCCACCTTCACGGCGTCGCCGTTGGCGTCTTCCACCTGGATGTCGGCATCGCTGTAGTCCAGCACCATTTCGGCCTGCACATAGAGGCCGCTGGAGACGGTGGCGACGGTGAGGAATTCGGTCATTTCCGTGTACTGGGCGAAGTCGACCCGTGTGCTCAGCGGCAGTGTATGCACCACTTCACCGCTGGCCTTGGTAAGGGTGAGGGTCTTGACGTCCACGGTATAGGTGGCGAAATCGCCTTCGGCATCGGTGAGGCCGATGACCAGTTCACCGTCGGCGTCGCTACTGTCGCCGCTGTCATTGGCGCAGCCGCCGAGGATGAAGACGGTCAATAACAGGAACAGGGCCGACAGCAGGGTGGCAAATTTGCCGCGCCGTTGGCCGAAGGGGGTGTGCATTTTCATTATTTGATCCTCACTAGGGGTGTGTCACTGGGCATGCTTGAGATGCCGTACACCTGTTTAAACGCGGCAGGGGAGGATTGGTTGACAGGAGGTGGGAATTTTTTATAGCTTGAATTGCAGTTTTAGAAATTGTGGGAGCGGCTTCAGCCGCGAATAAAGGTTGGTTTTATTCGCGGCTGAAGCCGCTCCCACAGGTTTTTTTGTTTTTTTCCGCCGATCATCGCGGCCAAGGCCCACTCCACTACCAGCTGTACGCGGCACCCACCCCCGCATACAGGGTGCTACCACCACTGATTTCCGGCATGCGCAACAGGCCACCGTTGAGACGCAGGCGCCATTGACGGTCGAGGTCAATGGAGAGACGCACGCTGGTTAACCAGCTGGCCAGGCCGTCCACGGCCGAGACACTGCGGTATTCGTCCACGCTCAACAAGGCGCGGCGGAAGGCGTAGCGAAGGCCGGCACTCATGCCATAATCCTCGAAGCCCATAACCAGCTCCAGCGCCAAGGGTGAAAACAGGCGGATTGCCCGGGGGTTGGTGGCCAGCGGGGCCAGGTCACGGTCGTAATCGTGAGCGGACAGGCCCAGGGCAAAACCCCAAGCTCCCCAATAGTAGTTACCGTCAACGCGAATGCCATAGCTCTCGATCCGCCACTCATCAGGGCAGGTGGGAAAACGGCGGCAAAGATCCGACGTCGAAAGGACGATATTGCGCCACTGTGGGCGAATGGCGAGGGTCCAATCGAGGCTGTTGTAGGCCAGAAATCCGCGTACGGTGGTACTGGTGATGTGGTCCGCCCTGCCCCACTGTTCCAGCTCGGCACCATAATTCAGTGCCTGCAGCGGGTCGTTGACCATGCCGATAAGAAAGGACTGGGTTGAATAGTCCGAAAATTCGTTGTCGATGCGCGTCTGCACGGCGGAGAACAGCAGCCGCGGGCCGCCGATGGCGAGGTCGAGATCGAGGTACAGGTCGCTGCGGCCATCATCACCGGCGCTCCACTCCACGCTCAGCAGCGAGGGCAGTTCATCCAGTGCCAGCAGCGGCGCGTTGGCGCACAGCAGGGCCAGCGCACACAGCAGGCGGCAGATGACCCTTCGCAAACACAGATATTCAATAGGCAAGACTTCCCCCTGACATTGGTCAGCGGGAAGATTATACCCCGATGCGCCTTTGCTCTCTCAGCGCAACGCCTCAGCGGTGCCTCTGCCGGTGCAGTTCCTGACGCTGGCGGGGCGTCAGGTGGCGGATGCGTTCACGGCGTTCGATGAAGTGGCGGCGCTGCTGCGGCGTCATGCTGCGCCAGCGTTCACGCAGGACTCGGCGACGATCAGTCGGCAGTTGGCGAAACTGGCGGTACTGCTCGCGCAGGTGACGACGCTCGGCCGGTGGCAGGGTCATGAAGCGCTCATAACGCTGACGTGCGCGGGCGCGTTGTTGCGGCGGCAAATGTTTCCAGCGCTCGAAGCGTTTTTTGAAGCGTGCACGTTGTTTCGGGGAGAGTTGTTCCCAGCGCGCCGCACCCTTGCGCAGATTCTGTTGGCGTTCGGCGGGCAGGCCATCCCAGTTTTTCTTCAGCGGGGCCAGCAGCTTGCGTTCCTGCTGTGTCAGGACATCCCAGCCGATGCCACCGGCATCGTTCCCGGCCCACGTGGCCAGCGGTGCGAGCAATATCAGTACAAATACGATGGCTCTAGTCATCATTGTCTACCTCTGTGTCCTTCGCCTCAGTCGGCATCGCGGGCGCATCTTCGGCCTCCAGCGCATCGAGCATCTGCAACGGGTCAATCCATTCGCCATCGGCGTCTTCCCAGCTGCCGAGGAATTCCAGCAGCGCCAGATCCGGCGCCTGCGTGTCTTCTTCCGCCGCCATCACGCCGGGCGGCAGGAACAATAATCCCAGCACTCCCAACGCTCCCAACAAAGGAAGGCAACGACTACCCATTGTCGTCTTCCGCGGGAGCACCCTCGGCGACCCAGGCGTAGAACTCCAGATCGGCGTAGAACTCCGGGTCGGCCTCATCACTGAGCAGGGCAATATCTTCCAGCGCGGCAAAGCTGTCGCCCATCGGCGGCACCTGCCACAGGCTGACAGTCAGCACCGCCACTGTGGCGGCTGCGGCCAAGCCGCTGGCCGGCAGCAGCCAGACAGGCCTACGCGGTCGCTTGGCTGCGGCCAACGCCTCACGACGGGCAGCGCCCAGGCGGGCCTGCGTGGCGCCATCAATGCGTTGTTCGGCCTCGTCCAGCACGGTGCTGATCCGTCGCAGAAAGTCATCCTGCTGTTCACTCATGGCCAGTGATCCTCCAGTTTGTCGCGCAGTGCCTGCACCGCGCGGGAATAATGTGTCTTGACGCTGCCAGCACTGATACCCATGGCCGTGGCCGTTTCCGCCACGCTCAGGCCCTCCCACTGACGCAACAAAAAAGCCTGCTGCTGGCGCAGGGGCAGCGCGTGCAGGGCGACATCCAGGGCGTCAATGGCGCACTGCAAACCCAGACTGCCATCCGGGCCGGGGGCATGGCTGGCAATGCTGGTCTCCAGCGGGTCGCCGCCCATCTCATCATCCGCCGCCCCCCGGGGAAAGCCCAGCCACTGCCGCCAACGATTGCGCACCCGGCTGCGCCGGTGCCAGTCGTGGATGGTGCTCTGCACGATGCGCTGAAACAAAGGCCCCCACTCCGCCTCGGGGCGGTCCGCATAGCCTTTCACCAGACGCAGCATGGCATCCTGCACGATATCCAGGGCATCCTCACGGTTGCTGGTGGCAATCCAGGCCATGCGATAGGCCCGGCGTTCCATACCGGCGAGAAAACGATCCATTGCCTGCGTTGATTCCAGCCTGTGCTCTCCATCGAATCGTGCCTGCGCCCATTCTGGCCGCGAGGGGTAGTGGCTGTCTACGGCATCCCGCATCCGGGCTATGTTTCTACTACTTAACGCGGCAGTCAGCCATTGGTTGACAGAGGAGTGTAAAATCCTGCTTGCAGCCCTAAAGAGAAAAACGATGAGCACACAGAAACAGGCCTTCGCCGAACGACTCAACGACGCCTTGGACAATATCCGCTTCCCCGCGCTGGGCAATGGCCGCCTGAGCCGCTTGTCAGAGCTTCTCAGCACCCGGCAACTGGAAACCGACCGCTGGCTGAAGGGAGTGGATTTCCCCCCCACCTCGGTACTGGTCAAGCTGGCCGAGCTGACCCAGACGCGATCCAACTGGCTGCTTTCCGGCCAGGGTGCACCCTTCGAGCCGGGCAGACACCCACGCGGCACGGGCAAGATTCCGCCGGCGACGGGAAAGGAAAAGCTCAGCAAGGAAGCGCTGGAACTGGGACTGAAGTGGATGAAGCTGCCGCGACAGCAACGCCAAGCCATTGCGCGGGTGGTAGAGGAGTTGGTGGGGGATGAGGATTGAGGCGATTTTAGCTGTAGGAGCGGGCCATGCCCGCGATAACTATGCCTGAAAAACCTCTGTGGGAGCGGCTTCAGCCGCGAATAATGGCGGGCCCTATTCGCGGCTAAAGCCGCTCCCACAATTTCTAAAACTATAATTTCTGTGATGAAAAATAAACTATCGCGGGCATGGCCCGCTCCGATCTCAAGATCGTCAAAAGCGCATCACCAGACCAGCAGTAATATCCGCCTGCATCAGCGATGAGCCGCCACTGACCGCGATATTGCAACCGCCACTGCCGCAGAACAGGCTGCCGCTGTAATAATTGAAGGGCAGAAGCAACCGGCCCTGCAGGTTCAGACCAAGGCGTTTGCTGAGCATCATCTCCATGCCCAGGCCGAAGTGCATGGAAAACCGGGTTTCGCTGGAATAGCCCGAATCGCGTGGTGAAAAATGGGTGACGCCAAAGGTGCCCATGCCGTAGGTCCGCACTCTCCCTTCGTTGATCACCTTGGTGCCACCGAGCTGGTAGTGGTCCACGCGCATGTCGAACAGGTCTCGGCTCATACCGCTGAGGTCGGCCTTTTCCTCCACCGTGGTGTCGTAGGTGGAGAAGGAGAATCGCATCCGGGTGGTATGGCTGCCACGGTAAGGAAGGTCCAGGTTGACGCCATAGTCCGCGGTTTCTTTGATGCGCAGCTGGCCGTCACGGGTGTTGACGGTGCCACCGAAGATCCAGCCGGTGAAGGGCGTAATGGTGAATGCTTCCTGCGCAGCCATGGCCGGCGTACACAGTACGAATAGCACGCCAACAACAAGCCCTCTCCCATCGAGGGAAAGGCCTATCCGTCCCAACGGGCTAAGCATCGCCATCTTCGGCCACCCGCTCCTTTTGCTGCAGGATCCACATCTCCGCATAGCGTCCTTGCGCCGCCAGCAGTTCCTGATGGGTGCCGCGCTCGATAATACGCCCGGCATCCATCACCAGGATCTGTTCGGCATCGACGATGGTGGACAGACGGTGGGCGATGACCAGGGTGGAATGACCGCGGCTGGCCTGTTTCAGGGCGCCGAGGATGGCCTGTTCGGCATGGCTGTCCAGGGCCGAGGTGGCCTCGTCGAAGATGAGGATCTGCGGCCGCTTGAGAATGGCACGGGCGATGGCGACGCGCTGCTTTTCACCGCCGGAGAGCTTCAGGCCGCGCTCACCGACGCGGGTGTCGTAACCCTCCGGCAGGCTGACGACAAAGTCATGCAACTGCGCCAGGCGCGCCGTTTCGATGATCTCATCAAAGCTGGCATCCGGGCGGGCGTAGCGCAGGTTGTATTCGATGCTTTCGTTGAATAGCACCGTATCCTGCGGCACGATGCCGATGGAGGCACGCAGGCTGGCCTGGCTCACGTCGCGGATATCCTGGCCATCGATGAGGATGCGCCCGCCGCTGACATCGTAGAAGCGGAATAGCAGCCGCGCGAGGGTGGACTTGCCCGCCCCGCTGTGGCCCACCACAGCCAGCTTCTGCCCCGGCAGGATGGTGAAATCGACGTCGTGCAGGATGGGCCGCTCGGGCTGATAGGCGAAGTCGACGTGTTCGAAGCGCACCTCGCCGCGAGTAACCTCCAGCTCGCGGGCGTCCGGCTTGTCGGTGATCTCCGGCTGTTCGTCGAGCAGCTTCACCAGCTGATCCATATCGGTGAGCGAATGGCGCATCTGCCGGTACACCATGCCGAGGAAGCCCAGGGGCATGAACAGCTGCAGCAAAAAAGCATTCACCAGCACGAAGTCGCCGATGCTCATGTTGCCGTCGATAACCTCAGCGGCCGCGAAGAACATCACCACCGTCACGCCCACGGCGATGATCGCGGCCTGACCGAAATTGAGCACGGAGATGGAGGCCTGGCTCTTCACCGCGTTGGCCTCCCACTGCTCGAGGGTGCGGTCGTTGCGCTCCACCTCCAGCCTTTCATTGCCGAAATATTTAACCGTTTCGTAGTTCATCAGGCTTTCGATGGCCTGATTGCTGGCCTCGGATTCGAAGCGGTTCATGGCCAAGCGGTATTCCAGGCGCCAGTTGATTACAGCAAAGGTGAAAGCAATGTAGGCCGCCACGCTGGCGAAGATCACCACGGCGAACACGGCATCGTATTGGCTGAGCAGGATACCGCCGACCAGGATGAACTCCACCGCCACCGGCAAAATACTGAAGGCCATGTAATTGAGGATGGTGCTGAGGCTGGCGGCGCCGCGCGCGAGGTCACGCGAAATGGCGCCGGTCTTGCGTTCCAGATGAAAGCGCAGCGACAGGCGGTGCAGATGCTCCAGGGTGCGCAGGGTCAGGCGGCGCATGGCACGGTAGCGCACGCGGGTGAACAGCACGTCGCGCAGCTCACCGAACAGGGAGCTGCCCAGCTTGGCCAGACCATAGGCCAACAATAGGCCCATCGGCAGGGCAACAAGAACCTGATCCGCACTCACATCCAGCCGGTCCACCAGCCCCTTGAGGGCCAGCGGCACGCCCACATTCGCCACCTTGGCCAGAACCAGACAGCCCAGCGCCAGCATCACCCGGCCGCGGTATTCCCACAGATAGGGCAACAGGGCGCGGATATTGGCCCAGTCATTGCGGTCGGCGCTGGGGGCCGCCGTGTAACGGTAGTGTGCGGACATACGATAATCCCTATTTTTTCAGCAGTTATTCGCCTCGCGCAGGCTGGGCGCCACTATAAATCCCACCTCTCCCAATTGCACGGCGGGCTGCAAAAAAACTAAATCTGGCCTCGCAGGTGCCGATAGGACTGGCAGCCATACCAAGCCGGTACGACCAGATGTATCCCAACGATGGACAAGCTCCAACTTCGGCCCATGTCCATCCCCTGAAAAAAAGTGAACCCGTGATCGCTAAGTTTCGCATATTGACCCTGCTGCTCTCTGCCGCTCTGCCTATTGCCCCGGCACAGACCAAGGCCGATGCGGAGGGCCAGTATGAACGGGGAGAAAAATTGTTCTCAACTTACTGTGTCCGCTGCCACGGTAAGAATGCCGATGGCGAGGGCCGTATGGTTAAACGGCTGTATCGCAAACTGAAAACCCAACTACCCAGTAATTTCACTCTGGGTATTTATTCAGACCGCCCGGCAGAATACCTGCACAAGATCATTACCAATGGCGGTGAAAACCATTCCATGAGCAAGTACATGCCGCCATTCGGTGAAGAGCTGTCAGCCAAAAATATCGATGACCTGGTGCACTTCATCAGGAAGACACCGGAAAAGTATGCTATCGACCCGTAAACGACCCCGGACAGAAATACGTCACATGAAACAAATGAGCTACAGAGCATCTCAGAGGAACCCATCATGTTAGAGACTCTCGTAAAAGGTCTGTCCCATATTGGCTGGCGCACCAAAATACTCAGCCTGTCAGGCTTGTACATTTTGCTGATTCTGGCGGTCGGCCTGTTTGGCGCCTACACCATCTATCAGCAAAACCTGGGTATGGAAAACATGGTCCAAAAGGCACAACCCCGGGTCAATCTCGCCACCAATGCGCGGGTCGCGGTGGTTGAGCTGGGCCGTGCCCTGGCCAACGTCGTCGCTGCCGAACAGAAGAAAGAAATCCGCCGTGAGTCCGTGGCTGCGATTCGCGCCCTTTCCATGCTGGATGAGCAGGTTCAAACACTGGCCACTAACCTTCCCGACAGCCAGGAGGTCAAACAGCTGACGCCGTTGATCGAAAAGCTGCGCCCGACGCAAATGGAAGTAATCAAGGCGGCAAAGAAAAATAACGACAGTGAAGCAATGAAAAAGATGCGCAGCATCACCGAAGACTCACAAAAAATTGATGACCTTTCTCTGCGACTGGTAGAAAAAGAGCGCGGTAAATTATCTGAGATGCAGCGTATTTCCAGTGAAAAAAGCCATACCGTTATCACCGTCATGGCCACGATTATCGGCATCGGCCTGATCATTGGCATACTCGCCAGTCTTCTGGCAGCCTACCTGGTCACCAAGCCACTGGGTATGATAGAGCAGACCATGACCGCCATCGCCGACGGTAACCTGAAGGTTCGTATCGATGATGCAGGCACCGACGAGATCGGCCGTACGGTCAATGCCATCAGCCGCACCGTGCGCAACCTGCACGAGATCATCTCCAAGATCCGCAGCGGCGCCCTGCAGCTAGGTGAACAATCAAACCAGGTGGGACAGGCGGCCGAGGTGGTCAATGAAGTCTCCACTAAACTGCATGACAGCGTGGTGGAGATTCAGGATGACGCGGCACTGGTCACATCGGTCACCGACAACGTCGCCACCAGACTGGGCGAGACGGCTGAGGCGGCGCAACAGACTTCAAAGGCGACCCGCGAGGCCTCCGAACAGCTACTGGCGACGGTCAGGGAATTTGAAAAATTTCAGGCAGATATGGAAAGCACCGCCAAGGCAACACGTGAACTGTCTAGCGCCGCCGATGAGGTCACCAGCATCACCGACACTATTCGCGATATCTCTTCACAGACCAATCTACTGGCACTCAATGCCGCCATAGAGGCTGCACGTGCTGGGGATCACGGGCGAGGATTCGCCGTCGTTGCCGATGAGGTCCGCCAGTTGGCCAAGCGTACCGAAGAGGCAACCTCGGAAATTTCTGGTCTGGTCGAGGGTATTTCCGGCAGCGTCAGCACCACGGTCGATGCCCTGGAAAACAGTGTTGGCAATGCGAAATCCAATATAGATCGCCTCACCAGCCTGGCCGATGAAACCACCCTTAGCAGCCAGCGTGTACAGGAAATGCGTACCAGTATGATGGAGGTGGACGATCTGATGGTGTCGCAGGGTCAGGCCGTACAACGCATCACATCAACCGTCTCGGCCCTGGTCGATGTCTCATCGGACGCCAACCGGCAAACCATTGAACTCAGTGAGTTGTCAGGCAACCTGGATGCCGCCGCCACGGATCTGAACAAGGTCGTCGACAGATTTAACCTGTAACCGCGAAACACCCTGGATGGCTGCAAAATCACTGGCATATTTACTTTAATGGCCTAATATCTGTTAGGTTTGCAAAAAATTAATTTCATTCTGCAACTATTGCAGGCAGAAAAATGATTAGCGAAAGAGAGAGAGGAGACCTCATGAAAACACATTCCACATTGACCCGCATGCTCCACAAGGTACTGCTCATTACCTGTCTGGGCGCAGCCGCCGCAGGCGTGCAGGCTGCGGAAGACTACAGCAGCTTTCTGAGGCCTGCTGAAATCCCCCAGCCGGACAACAACCGCATTACCACAGCACGCACCGAGCTGGGAAAGATGCTGTTCTTCGATCCCCGTCTCTCTGGCTCCAACTGGATCAGTTGTGGCACCTGCCATAACCCGGCCCTCGGCTGGTCCGATGGCCTGCCCACCGCCATTGGCCATGGTATGGGTGTCCTGGGACGCGCGACGCCCACCATCCTCAATACTGCCTATCAGCCACTGCAGTTCTGGGACGGCCGGGCACGGACGCTGGAAAAACAGGCCCTGGGCCCGATTAAGGCCGCGGGTGAAATGAACCAGGATCTGGATGAAGTCATCAAGGAGCTTTCCGTCCTCAAGGGCTATCGCGATGCCTTTGAAGATGCCTATCCGGGCGAGGGCATCACGAAGAAGACCCTCGCCAAGGCCATTGCGACCTACGAGCGCACCATCGTTTCCACAGAGTCACCCTTTGACCGCTGGGTGAAAGGTGAAACTCACGCCATGAGCAAGACGGCCCAGCAAGGCTTCGAGGTATTCCTCGGCAAGGGGCGCTGCGTGCTGTGCCATGGCGGCTTTAACTTTACCGACAATGGCTTCCACAATCTGGGCCTGAAGGGTGACGATGATCCGGGCCGCTATGGCATTCGCAAGGTCAAGATCCTCAAGGGCGCCTTCAAGACACCCACCCTGCGGGATGTCGAGCTTACCGCCCCCTATATGCACAACGGCATGTACAAAACGCTGGAAGAAGTTATTGATCACTACAACCGGGGTGGCGACACAAAGGATAATCTTGACCCCAACATGCAGCCCCTGCATTTGAATGCCAGCGAAAAGGCCGGCCTGGTGGCCTTTATGAAGGCGTTAACGGGTGAACCTGCGCCGGTCACACTACCCCGTCTGCCCGTCGAATAATTGCAAAATCAAGGAGACAATCATGCAAACTCAGTCAAAACAGAAATTGCTTCATGCTGCCTTTATCATCGCCGCCATGCTCACTACGATCACTGCACAGGCCGCCGAAATTGTCGTTGACCAGCACAACAAAACCTTCGTCGTCGAGGGCAACAAGGTTGAGGCCATTACCATCAATGCCGGCGATACCCTTCGCTTCAGAAACGATGACCCCTTCTTCCACAATATTTTCTCACTGTCAGACCTGAAAACCTTTGACCTGGGCTCATTCCCCAAAGGGCAGTCCAAGACAGTTACCTTTGACAAGGCCGGGATGGCGGAAGTGGAATGCGCCATCCATCCGGAGATGTACATGGAGGTTACGGTGAAATGAAAAGGAAGCTCTCCATGGGCCTCATGGTGACGTTGTGCGTATTCAGCGTCACCCTGCTGAGCGCTGTCTCACAGGCAGACAGCCGCAAAGCGGTCAAGAAAGAGCTTTCGAAGCCCGTTATCCGCGGCGGCATCGTCTTCAAGAATTACTGCACGCTATGTCACGGCGAACGGGCCGACGGCATTGCGCGGGCAGCAAAGCTCTATGGTGTTGCTAATCTGACCATCAAGCCCGCAGATAAAGATTACTACTTCAGGATAATTCGTAACGGCGGAACATCTGTTGGCAAGTCGGAATTCATGCCCCCTTGGGAGGATGAACTCTCGGAAGAACAGATCAGGGATGTCGTCGCCTATCTGAAAATTGCCACTGACGGCAAGCGCCGTGGCGAGGTGGTCTTCAAGACAAACTGCATTCTCTGTCATGGCCTCAAGGCCGATGGCAAGGGCCGTGCCGCCAAGCTGTATAATCCGCCGCCGGCCAATCTCACCAAAAGTGACAAGAATGACGATTACAAGCGCATGATCATCACCCTGGGTGGTGCCGCCATGGGCCGCTCCGAGTTCATGCCCATCTGGAGCGAGCAGCTCTCGGAGCAGGAAATCGAGGATGTCATCGCCTACCTGAGAACCGTTCTTGTGCACAATTGATGCGGTTCGCCACCGCTCACCAGCATCCTACACAGACGGCCGGAACAAATAAAAAGAAACGTAGCCTGGATTGAGCCTGCGAAACCCGGGGGAGGCGGCACGATAAACTCCCGGGTTTCGCAAGCTCAACCCAGGCTACTTGCTTTGAACTTCCTGGATTCCGGCCTGCGCCGGAATGACGAGAGGTAAATTAACCAGACTTCCTGAAAAAACAGGTTAGGGGGTGTTAACAATCATCGTGCGCACGGCGCACACTACGGGCAGGTGTAGTGTGCGCCGTGCGCACAATAGGGATAACCAGTTTCCCTGTGAACGCCATAACCCGACAGTGAGCTGAATAGTTACTTCGACCTCAGCCACTCAGGCGCTCGAAAATCCGGAAGCCCGCGACATAGGTACCAATCGCTGAACCCAGGGTACTGAACAGAAAGACCAGCAGGACGCGCGTGACGCGATTGCGCCACCAACCCTTGAGGGTGGTGGTGTCCGAGCGCAGACGGCCAAAGTCACTCACCTTGGGCTTGCGGAAATAGACTTCAATGGCCGCCGTGACCATCCCCGCACCCACGGCGGGGTTGAGCGAGGTCAGCGGCGCGGCGACGAAGGCGCCAAGCACCGTCACGGGATGCCCGCCGGCGATGAAAGCACCCAGCGCCGACAAACCACCGTTGATGAGCACCCAGTCGAGCACCAGCTGCCAACCCAGCTCGGGGCTACGCGAAAAGCCCACGGCAAAACCGGTCAATATCAGCAATACGATCAGCCAGGGAATACGCTTGCCCCAACGGCCACCCGCCGGTACATATTCCAGCTCGGCGATCTCCTCCGCCGCCGCTTTTTCCGCTGCGCGCTCAAAGTAACGCTGCATACCCGCCAGATGCCCGGCCCCCACCACCGCCAGCACATTCTCATGGGGATGTTTCTCAATTTCCTGACGCAAGCGCGCGACCATGTAGCGGTCGCGCTCGTCGATCAGCGGCTTGAACAGTGCCTTCTCTTCCTCGGCAAACTGGGCAAAGGTGGATTCGAGAACATCGCCTTCTTTGAGGCGCTCGATCTCTTCTTCGCTCACTTTTTCCTTGGTCACCACACTGCCCAGCAAGCCCGCGATGAGATTGAATCGCTGCCACCAGGGTACATTGCGATAAATGCGTTTCAGCGTGGTGCCGACTTCGCGGTCGATAAGCAACACCGGCAGTTTGGCCTGCTTGGCGTCGTCGATGGCAACACGCATTTCCGCGCCGGGCTGAATCCCCATCTGCTCCGCGGCGCGCTGTTGAAAGGCGCCCAGCGCCAGACTGGCCGCCACCATTGAGGCCTTGCCCTCACGGATAACCTGAAATAGATCCATCTTGGCCAGCGCATCGGGGTCGACGATGGCATTATACCGGCTGGGACACAGCTCAACGGCCACCGCGTCATACTCCCCGGTGGCCAGCAGCTCACGCACCTTGTCGGCACTGCTCTGCGATACGTGGGCCGTACCCAACAGGGTAATGCGACTGTCGCCGATGGTCACGGTCACCATCGGCTCCTGTAATGGAGCGTTCACTGTCTGCGTAGTATCGTCGTCAGCAACGACGGAGGTGGCATTGTCTTCGTTATTTTTAGTCACGTTGTGTTATTACAAAGTTAATATTTTCGGTGGGTAGCCTGGATGGAGCGCAGCGGAATCCGGGAAGTGTGATGCACCTTTATCCCGGATTCCGCTGCGCTCCATCCAGGCTACCTTGTTGTTACTTGCTGTCAATCGCATCAGACCCGCGACATGAACTTGCCGGTGCCGGTGTTTATTTTCAGCACATCGCCGACGGCGATATATTCCGGCACCTGCACTTCGATACCGCTCGCCAGCGTGGCGGGTTTGGTGCGGCCGGTGGCCGTGGCACCCTTCATCGCCGGCGCCGTTTCCACCACCGCCAGATTCACCGACTGTGGCAGCTCGACACCGATCACATTGCCATCCACCAGCAGCGCGGACAGACCTTCCAGTCCGTCCACCAGATAGCCCAGTTGCTCATCGAGATCGTCTGCGCTGAGGGTGTACTGGCTATAATCCTCCACATCCATGAAGGTGACCATGTCGCCGTCCTGAAACAGGTACTGCACCGCGCGGCGGCTGAAGTCCATGTTCTTGACCATGTCCTCACCCTTGTAGGTCTGCTCCAGCTTCTGTTTGCTCTGCACGTTGTTGAAGCGCACTTTGTACAGGGTATTGGCACCACGCGACGAGGGGCTCTTCACATCGACGTTCTTCACCACATGGGGTTCGCCATTGATCTCGACGATCATCCCGCGCTTCAGGTCACCGGCCTTTGGCATTGCTATCTCCAGTTAGTCTATCCCGGTTAAATTTTTATCCCCACAAAAATCCTCAGGGGTGATATACAGCGGAACACTGTGGGAGCGGCTTCAGCCGCGAAGCTGTATTTCACATAATTTCGCGGCTGAAGCCGCTCCCACAATTTAATGCTGTAGCAAGTAACCTGGATGAAACGAAGTGGAATCCGGGATGGGACTGCACCACACTTCCCGGATTCCGCTGCGCTCCAACCAGGCTACCTTGTTACAAAATTCAATGCTGCAGTTTTCCATACAGGCGACTGTACAATCCTTCGCCCTGAATCAATTCGTCGTGCGCGCCCTCTTCGATGATCCGGCCGCCGTCGAAGACATAAACCCGGTCCGCCTGTTTTACCGCGCTCAGGCGATGGGCAATGATCAGCGTGGTGCGGCCTTCGAGAAATTCGTGCAGGGCCCGGTGCAGACGCGCCTCGGTCTGCGTATCCAGGGCGGATGTCGCCTCGTCCAGTATCACCAATTTCGGCTCGCCCAACACCATGCGCGCGATGGCCAGCCGCTGCCGCTGGCCGCCGGAGAGTCGTACGCCCTGCCGGCCGACAAGGGTCTCCAGCCCGTTGGGCATGGCCTCCACCACCTCGCGCAGCTGCGCCACGCCCAGCGCATGCCATAACTGTTCGTCCGTGACATCCTGGCCCAGGGTCAGATTCATGCGCACGCTATCATTGAACATGGCCGGGTTCTGCAACACCGTGGCGACGTTGGCGCGCACCACATCAAGGCCGATCTCGGTGACCGGAACCTCGTGATTATCGCTACCGATAAAATAAAGTTCACCGGATTGCGGAGCATACATGCCGAGGATCACCTGCACCAGTGTGGACTTGCCACCGCCACTGGCGCCCACCAGGGCCACCTTCTCACCGGCCGCGACGTGCAGATTGACGTGATCGAGAACCGGCGACCTGTCGCCATTGCGGCCATAGTGGAAGCTCACGTCCTTCACCCGCAGGCCGACCGTGCGGTTGCCGGCGAAGGGATCGGCGTTGTGCGGATAGTCCGGCTCCTGCTTCAGTTTCAGCAGGCCGTTGACGCGCTCCAGCGCCGCCTTGGCCGCATAGTACTTGTACTGAAGATTGAGCAACTCCTGCACCGGCGCCATCATGAACCACAGATAGCCGAACACCGCCATCATCTCGCCAATGCTGAGATCGGAAAACACCACCATCAACATGGTAATGGCGCGAAACACATCAAAACCGAGCAGAAACACGCCCATGGACAGCCGAGTAGCCACATCACTCTTCCACGCATAGGCCGCCGAATGGGTGCGGATGGTGTGAGCCTTGCCGATCACGTCGCGGATATAGTGGCCCTCGCGGTTACTGGCGCGGATCTGGTGGATATTATCCAGGGTCTCGGTGAGGGCCTGCTGAAACAGCTCGAAGGCCGAATTCTCATGACGCTTCAGGGTCTTTACCCGCTTGCCCAGCAACACGGTGAAATAGATCACCAGCGGATTCATGAACAGGATGAACAGCGCCAGCTGCCAGTGCATCCACAGCAGCACGGCGGTAATACCCACCAGCGTCAGGGCGGAAATCAGCGCCTTCGCCACCGAATCGCCGATGAAATCGTCCAGGGCATTCAGGTCGGTGACAAAGTGCGACGCCACCCCGCCACTGCCCAGGGTCTCGTACTCCGCCATCGACACCCGCTGCATACGCCGCAACAGGGTACGCCGGATGCGGTAGGTCACCTCCTTGGCGACCAGGGTGAACTGACGCACCTGCCACACGCTCAGCACCAGAAACAACAGTCGCAGGACAATCGTTACCAGCAGGATCACCAGGATATACAGCACCGGCCCGTGCCACGCCGTGGGGAACATCGCGTTCATGGCCGCCACCAGTGCACCCGGCTTCTGCAGCAACACCTCGTCGACCATGAGGGGAAACAGCAGCGGCAACGGCACACTGGCCAGCACGGCAAGGATCGCGACAATATTGGCGATCACCAGTGTGCGGCGATGTTCCAGCGCAATGTCAACGATGTATCGCCAGCTGTAGCCGTTGGCGGGAATGGCTTCCTGATCGCGGGACGCGGGAGAGGTTTTACTCATTATGACGGGTCACACCTTCCTGATTGGTAGGTAAAGCAGGGCAGGCCATCAAACAGGCGGAGCGGCCCCTCAGGCCGCGATAGCCCGCGCTTGCAGGCAGTCGTCATCATTGCCCACGCATGAACAGGCCATCCAGCGCATCCATCTCCATCTGTACCCAGGTCGGCCGCCCATGGTTGCACTGGCCGCTGCGTTCGGTACGCTCCATATCGCGCAGCAGCGCATTCATTTCCGGGATCGTCAACTTGCGGTTAGCGCGCACGGAACCGTGACAGGCCATGGTACCCAGCAGTTCGTTGATGGCCTCGCGCACGCGCTGTGTAGTACCGTAGGTGGCCAGGTCCGACAGCACGTCACGCACCAGCGTTTCCACGTCCGCGTCACGCAGCAGGCTGGGCACCTGCCGCACCACCAGCGTCTCGGGCCCCATGGCCTCGACAACGAAACCCAACTCACTGAAGACCTCGACAAACTCCGTGGCCAGGCGCGCCTCGCTCTCACTGACGGCGATGCTGATCGGCACCAGCAACGGTTGCGAACGCACGCCTTCACCGTCCAGTGCAGCCTTCATGCGCTCGTAGGTGATGCGTTCATGGGCGGCATGCATGTCCACCACGATCAGTCCCTGGGCATTTTCGGCGAGGATGTAAATACCATGCAGTTGGGCGATGGCGTAGCCCAGTGGTGGTGCCTCGGTGGATTCCGTGTCCTGCGTGACGTTCCCGGCCGGTAGTGTCTGCGCCCCCTGATACAGCGCCTGCAGGCCCGGCTGCTGTTCGCGCACGGCGAAGGCCATGTTGGATTGCCGGTGATAGTGGTTGCCCGGTGAACTGCCGGAATAACTGCCAGTAGCGCCCCCGACAGGAGGCGAATGCCGTTGCATGGACTGCTCGGTGACGGTCTGCCCGGCTGGCGCTGCGATGATTTCGCCACTCTCCTCATCCACAGTTGCGCCCGGACGCACATCGGCCAGGGCCTGATGCAGACTGCGGAACAGAAAATCGTGCACCGTGCGCCCCTCGCGGAAACGTACCTCGTGCTTGGTGGGGTGCACGTTGACATCCACCGCCGTCGGATCCAACGCCAAATAGAGCACGTAGGCCGGGTGCCGACCGTGATAGAGCACGTCCTGATAGGCCTGGCGAATGGCATGCGCCACCAGCTTGTCACGGATCATGCGACCGTTGACGTAGAAATACTGCAGATCCGCCTGCGAACGGGAAAAGGTGGGCTGCGCCACCCAGCCCCACAGGCGCATGTCAGCGACCTGATAATCCACCCACAGGGCCTGGTCGACAAAGGCCGAACCGCACACCTGTGCCACCCGTTGGCGCTGCTCCGGCTCGCTCTGCGCCGGGCGCAACTTCAGCACCGTGCGCTGATTGTGGCGCAGGGCGAAGGCGACATCGAAACGGCTCAGGGCAATGCGTTTGACCACCGTCTCGAGATGGGAGAACTCGGTCTTGTCGGTGCGCAGAAACTTGCGCCGCGCGGGAGTATTAAAGAACAGGTCGCGCACCTCGATGGTGGTGCCCTCGGGATGCGCCACCGGCTGTGGCTCGCTGATGGCGTCGCCGCCGTCACCCGTGACGCGCCAGCCACTGTCATCGCCACGCGCGCAGGAACGCAGCTCCAGCCGCGACACGGAACTGATACTGGGCAGGGCCTCGCCACGAAAGCCCAGGCTGACCACGCACTCCAGATCATCAAAGGAGTGGATCTTGCTGGTCGCATGACGGCTGAGGGCGAGGGGAAAATCCTCCTTGAGAATGCCGCAGCCGTCGTCGCGCAGGCGGATCAACTTACGGCCGCCCTGCTCCACGTCGATGTCGATGCTGCGGGCACCGGCGTCGAGGCTGTTCTCCAGCAGCTCCTTGACCACCGCCGAGGGGCGTTCCACCACCTCACCGGCGGCGATCTGGTTGGCCAGGCGGGTCGACAGCTTCTGGATGCGGGGAACTGCCGGAGCATCGGCAGGCGTTGCGGCGGAATTGGCAACAGCGGTATCGGCGGTGGAATCGCTCATGGATGGCCGGGACTCGTGCGGGCCTGCAAGGCAGGCGTCTGAAAAGGGCCATTATACGTGCCAGTCACTGCTGGCCCACAATTTTCCTTCCCCCGTGAGAAAACACGAATATCGCAGAAACGGGCTGTGTCAGCGAAAAGGCCTGAAACAAAGCCGCAAATGACGCCAATGAACGCGAATACACCCTTCTTATAATCTGTTTCTCTCTTCTTCTCTCTGGTGCCAGATTCTCAAAATATTGATTGTTTTATCGAGAACCAAATACCGAGCGACGTAACTTCCTAAGACCAAATCCCTCATCAATTCTGGATTCGGTGCTTTACTGACTTGTATTCCTATCTGCGGAAATCGTTTCAGTTTTTTAACGCCATCCAGGAGTGAATTGGCAATTCTCCCGGCCGCCTCTGGATTATTGGTTTCGATAAACTCTCTCAACCGGGCCAAGTCTTCAATGGCCTCTGGCGTGTAAACAATTTTCATATTTTCGGGGGTGATTGTTCATTTTCTGTTCCCCAACTCTTAAGCCAATCCACAACTTCAGCTTCTTCAACAACAACGCCATTTTTCACCGAATCCAAAGCCACGAGAGTCTCAGTCCAGCGTTCTTCTTCAATGGCACGCCTATCCAAAAACTCTTTAATCGCCTGATTAATCAGATAATTTTTGCTTCTGTCCAGTTTTTTTGACAGAATTTCCAGCGGTTTTTCAACGTCTGGCCGTAAACGTATGCTGGTGACACCCATGATATTTCTCCTTCTAGACTACAGCTAACTACATTGTAGTACAAAATGAAAATGAAGGAAGTTCCAGCCAAAGTCCACAACGGTTAGCTTGTGACACCGCTCTGCGGTGTTACTCATCCCGTGGCGCTCAGCGCCACACCATCGTTGGTAGAGTAGGGGTATTCGCATCCATTAGCGTCATTTGCGGCTTGGTTTTCAGGACTTTTCGCGGGCATGACCCGCACCTACAGGGCGATTGATGCGCCACGACGGACGCGCAATCACATCACAGGAATACGCAGGGTCTGTCCGACCTTGAGACGGTCGCCGGAGAGGTTATTGGCCGTGCGCAGATATTTCTGGCTAATGCGGTACTTCTGCGCGATGCCACTGAGGGTGTCACCACGTCGAATCACGTATTTCCGCCCACTCTTCGCCTTCGGTCCACTCGGTTTCAGCGCCAGCAGGGTGCCAGGCGGTGCATTGCGGGTGAAATAGCTGCGCACGCCACGCAGCATGGCGCTGGCCAGCTTGCGCTGGTAGTTGGGGTCACGCAGATTACGCTCTTCGCGGGAATTGGAAATAAATCCGGTCTCCACCAGGATCGATGGGATATCCGGCGACTTCAGCACCACGAAACCGGCCTGTTCCACGTGCGGCTTATGCACCTTGGTAATGCGCTTCAACTCGCCCAGCATCAGCCCACCAACGTCAAGGCTGGCAGCAATGGTGGCATTCTGCGAAAGATCCAGCAGCACCGAGGCGAGCAGGTCATCCTTGTCATCCAGACTCACGCCGCCGATGAGATCGGCGCTGTTCTCGCTTTCCGCCAGCCAGCGACCTGCCTCACTGCTGGCGCCCTTCTGCGACAGCACCCACACCGAGGCGCCGCGCGCACGGCCATCACGGAAGGCATCGGCATGGATAGAGATGAACAGGTCGGCCTTCATGTCGCGCGCCTTCTGCATGCGCTTGCGCAGACTGACGTAATAGTCGCCGGTGCGGATCATCACCGGGCGCATGCCGCGCTCCTGGCGGATCAGCCGTTCCAGCCGGCGCGCGATGGCCAGCACCACATCTTTTTCCCGCGTGCCGTGGCGGCCGGAGGCCCCCGGATCGTCACCGCCGTGACCGGCGTCGATGGCGATAATCACATCGCGTACCTTGCCGGTCGTCGCCTGCACGCTGCGCTGCGTCACCGTCGGTTTGCTGCTCGGTTCCTGCAGGTCGATCACCAGACGGTGGCCGTATTTCTGCGTCGGCTTGAGCAGGAAGCTTTTCGGCTGCACCTTGCCACGCATGTCCAGCACCACACGCAGATTGCCATTGTGCGTGGCGCTGCGCACGCGGTGCACGAAGCTTTTACTGAGATCCAGCCGCCCCAGGTCATGCAGCAGGCGGGCATTCTTGATGTCCACCACCACCCGCTCGGGGGAATGAAGCACAAAGAGCTTGTGGCTGACAGGGCCGTTAAGGTCGAAAACCAGGCGGTTCTGATCCGGGCCGGACCACAGGCGAACGCCCTCAATCGTTGCCGCCGAGACCGGCAGAGACAACGTCAGCGCCAGCAAAATCAGTAATGATCGCTGCATCGACAGGCGCGCAAATTTTGCACAGAAAGACCCCATATCCTTAATTGTGCAACAAAAACACAATAACGCAAGTTATTTATTCACATTTTTTGTTTAAGAACACGGAGATAGAAAGGAAAGTTACAGTGACATGAAGGTTTGAACAGTAGTCAGGGGCCGCCAGGGTGGAAAACGCCGGGATCAACTGCGGAAATGCGCCAGCCAGGCATTGCGGCCACCGGCACCGGGGTGCAGGCTCACCCGGCGGGCGTGACCGTGATAAGCGATATCCACCACCACATCGGCCGCCGGCAGCACTCCCTCGCCGCGCTGGGGCCACTCCACCAGCACCACCGCCTGCGGGTCGAAGTAGTCACGAATACCCATATATTCCAGCTCCTCGGGATCGGCAAGGCGATAGAGGTCGAAGTGATAGGCGTGGCCGCCGGCAAATTCATAGGGCTCGACCAGGGTGTAAGTCGGGCTCTTGACCCGGCCGCCGACACCCAGGCCCTGCAGGATGCCGCGCGACAGGGTGGTCTTGCCAGCCCCGAGTTCACCGTGCAGATGGAGCACGCCACCGCCGCGCAGGTGCTCGGCGATGCGCGCACCGAGAGCCAGCATGGCGGCCTCATCCGCGATATCCAGGGTGACTTCGCCACTCATCCAAACAACTCGCGCAGATGGGGAAACAGGTCGCTGGCCAGCAGGCCGTGCTGTCCGGCTGCGGCGGCACGGTCAGCGGCCGCGGCGTGCAGACAGACGCCCCGTCGTGCCGCTTCATCACACGCCAGCCCCTGGGCCATCAGCGCCGCGATCACTCCCGTGAGCACGTCGCCCATGCCGCCACTGGCCATGCCGGGATTGCCGGCGCTGCAGAGACTGACATCGCCGGCACTGTCGACGATCAACGTGCCTGCACCCTTCAGCACCACCACACCCCCATATTTCTGCTGCAAGGCACGGGCGGCGGCGAGGCGGTCGGCCTGTATTTCCGAGGTGGTCTGGCCCAGCAACCGCGCTGCCTCACCGGGGTGCGGGGTGAGCACCCACTGCGCCCGTCGTGCTGGCTCGGCGGCCAGCAGATTGAGGGCATCGGCATCCACCACCAACGGCAGACGGCTGGCCAGCGCGGCACCCAGCAGCTGCCGGCCCCAGGCACCCTGCCCCAGCCCGGGGCCGATGGCCAGCACCGTGGCGCGGTGCAACAGGGATTTCAACGCTATGGCATCACCAACGCCGTGGCACATGAGTTCAGGCCGCGCGGCGCTGATGGCCGCCACGTGTTCCGGACGTGTAACCAGACTCACCAGGCCCGCGCCGCAGCGCAGCGCCGCCTCGCCTGCCAGCCGCGCCGCGCCGGACATGCTGTGATCGCCGCCGACCACCAGCACGTGGCCGAAGTCACCCTTGTGGGCGCAGGCACGGCGCGGCGGCAGGTACGCCCCAGCCTCCGGCGGCGCCAGGCGAGTCGCGGCCGGGATCAACCGCGCATAAATCTTCGGTGGCACATCGAGATCATTGAACAGCACCTCAGCGCAGTAGTCCGGCCCCTGTCCGGTGAACAGGCCCAGCTTGAGCCCGATAAAAGTCACGCAGACCTGCGCCCGCACCGCCGCGCCCAGCACCGCACCGGTGTCGGCGTGCAGGCCGGAGGGGATGTCTAACGCCAGCACGCCACAACCACTTTCGCCGGCCGCATTGACGGCCTCGATAGCCTCGCGCCAGGAGCCGCTCACCTCGCCGCTGAGGCCGGTACCGAGCAGGCCGTCCACCAGCACATCGACCGCAGACAGATCCTGCCCGACAAAGGCCTCGGCACGCAGGCCGGCGGCCTCCATCTGCTGCCGGGCACTCAAGGCATCGCCACGGGTGCGGCCAGCGTCGCCCACCTGCCACACGTCCACCCGCAGCCCCGCCGCCTGTGCCAGACTCGCCAGCACGAAGCCATCGCCGCCGTTGTTGCCGCTGCCGCACAGCACGCCGATGTGGCGCGCACGCGGCCAACGCTGGCGCAGGGCCTCGAAAGCGGCGCGGCCTGCGCGCTGCATCAAAGTCAGGCCGGGGATGCCCAGCTCGTCGATGGCGATGCGATCCAGTTCACGCACCTGTTCGGCACGGTAAAGACTGTGGGGCAGGGGTTTCATCACGCTATCATAGCCGCTATGAATGAATCACAGAACCAGGCGGCCGACTGGCAACAACTCGCCGACGACATCAAACGGTGGGGCCGCGAGCTGGGCCTGCAGAAGGTGGGCATCAGCGACATCCAGCTGTCAGCCGCCGAGGCGCGGCATTTCGAACGCCTGGCCAAGGGCTACCACGGCGAAATGGGCTACATGGCCAGCCACGGCCACAAGCGCACGCGCCCCGCCGAGCTGGTGCCGGGCACCCTCAGCATCATCAGCGTGCGCATGGATTACCTGCCCGCCGCGGGCGCCGATCCGGAGGCGGTGCTGAGCGACCCGAACAAGGCCTACATTTCACGTTATGCCCTGGGACGCGATTATCACAAAGTATTGCGAAAACGTTTACAGAAACTCGCCACACGCATCGAGCAGCACATCGGCGACTTCGGCTACCGGGTGTTCACCGACAGCGCCCCGGTGCTGGAAAGGCCCATCGCCGAAAAGGCCGGCCTGGGCTGGATCGGCAAGCACAGCAACCTGCTCGCCGAGCACACCGGCTCGTGGTTCTTTCTCGGCGAGATCTACACCGACCTGCCGTTGCCGGTGGACACGCCCGTGGCACCGCACTGTGGCACCTGCACCGCCTGCATCGATGTCTGCCCCACCCGCGCCATCGTCGCGCCCTATGAGGTGGACGCCCGCCTGTGCATCTCCTACCTCACCATCGAACTGCACGGCGCCATCCCCGTGAAACTGCGCCCGCTGCTGGGCAACCGCATCTACGGCTGTGACGACTGCCAGCTATTCTGCCCGTGGAACCGCTTCGCCCAGCCCAGCCCGGAGGTGGATTTTCTGCCCCGCCACACGCTGGACGACAGCACGCTGATCGAGCTGTTTGGCTGGGACGAAGAAACCTTCCTGCAACGCACCGAAGGCAGCCCCATCCGCCGTATCGGCCATCAGCGCTGGCTGCGCAACATCGCCGTGGCGTTGGGCAATGCACCCTCATCCGAGGCAACGATTGCCGCCCTGCGCAGTCGACTGAATCACCCTTCAGCACTGGTTCGAGAACATGTGCAATGGGCGCTGGAGAGACAACAGGTACAGCCCTGAGCCAGTCGGCCCTGCGCACACCATTTTCCCCCGCCAGCCCTCGGCACAGGCGCATTCCACCCATGCCTTGACCTCCATCAAATGCTTCCCCCTATCGTCTTGCTAGTCTGATTTTCCGGTTCACCGCACCGCTGTTTGTCTCGCACAAACATCCGTCCATTCAGTCAAGAGCGAGGTCTGATTTGAACAACATAGCCACCAACCCCAAACTGGCGCAACTCCAGGCTATCTTTCATGCCCTCTGCAACGGCGGTGACGCAGAGGCATTGATCAAGGCATTCGATGCAGAATGCGAAAGTCTTGCCCAGGAAGACATCACCTGGGTCCTGCAGAAAATCAATGAACAAGGCATGGCGTATCAAAACAACCCCAGGGTGAAGACATTCTACTACGACGTGGTGGAGCCAAAGCTGTCGGTTGGCATCATCAACGGTTTTCCACCGGGGCATCCGGTGCGCGTCTATCTCGAAGAGAACCGCATGCTGCGCTCCCTGTTCGCCCGCATCAGCAAACTCGATCCCGAGCAGGACAGCGACGATTTCCGGATTCTGTTCAGTGATATCTGCAAGGTGGAGAAACATTACCAGCGCAAGGAAAACCAGCTATTCCCCTGCCTGGAAAGACATGGCTGGGACGGCCCCAGCAAGAATATGTGGGCCTTTCACGACGAGATCCGCGCGATGCTCAAACAGATTCGCCTGGCCCTGGAAGAAGGCCGGCTGGAAAAGGTCGGCGTCAACTTCTCCCTGCTCAAGGACGAAATGCTGCGTCTGATCTCAGTCGAGGAGGAGCGGCTGCTGCCCAATGCGCTGAAGCTGCTGGAAGAATCGGAATGGCAGGCCATGCGCACCGGCGACGAAGAGATCGGCTGGATGCTGGATATTACTCCACCGCCCTATCCCGTCCCCTCGGAAAAGGGAGAAGAGGAGAAAGAGGATGCGGAGAAAAACTACGTCCATCCTTCACAGGCCAAACCGGATGAAAATCCGAGCTTCGCCACCGACGACCAATTCCACTACGACGAAGGCTACATGACCCCGCAGCAGGTAAATCTCATCTTCCGCACCCTGCCGCTGGACATCACCTATGTGGACGAAAATGACCGCGTGGTGTTCTACAACCGCGGCGACGAGCGCCTCTTCCCGCGCAGCGCCGGCGTCATCGGGCGCGAGGTGCGCTACTGTCATCCGCCAAAATCCGTCGACACCGTGCTGCGCATTCTCGAGGAATTCAGGAAAGGCACGCGCGACGTGGCCGATTTCAGAATCAACTTCAAGGGAAGGCTGGTGCAGATCCGCTACTTTGCCGTGCGGGACGAAGACAGAACCTACCGCGGTGTACTGGAGATGTCCCAGGACATCACCGACATTAAGACTCTGGAGGGGGAACAGCGTCTGCTGGATTGGGACTGAGCGCGGAAGTTCTGGAGACACGATCAAGATAGTCTGGATGGAACGCAGCGTAATCCGGTAAGTGTGACGCCGCCCCGGATTCCACTGCGCTTCTTCCAGGCTACTCGCTACGTCGGTTGCAGGGATGTTACAACACGAGACCCCGTTTCCCTGATCAACAAAAAAACTGGCCTGGCGGTTGTTGCCTCGTTGAACCACATGCTGTGGCACCCCAGCCATGCTCAATCTTGGGAGTCTTGCCATTGCTTTACTCTATGCTTTGCTCTCTTTTGTCTAGCATATCCCTGCATAGGTGCGGAATCAATTACTCTGACCCCATTGATTTCATATCCCTGCATAGGTGCGGAATCAATTACTCTGACCCCATTGATTTCTGGCCAACTCAAGAATAATTCCAGGAAAAAGAAAAAGGCAAGACTTGACCCCGCGCCTGGTTCCGATCCTGCGTATAAAAGCAGATAGAAAGAAGCAGATAAAAGGGCTCTGACCCCTTTTATCCCGCTTTTATCCCGTTCACAAGATATATGGGCACTGGGGATTTTCCGAGCTTAGCTGATCCCCAAAAAAAACTGAAACCGAAAAAGATATTTTCAATACCGCTTCACCACTCCTCAATCAACGGGCTTGTCCAACAGACGGTTCAGATTGTGGTTCGTTCCTCACACAATCTAACCTTATTCGTTATGTTCCCGCCAGCCCTGGCCGTCTCGGAGGAGGTGGACAAGGCTCTGGCGCAACTGCGCCTGCCGCCGGATACCCGTCTGGAGAAGTTCTACGACCAGGCCGAGATCATCGGCTTGGCCTATCGCAACATGCGCAACAATCTGCTGGTGGGGGCGCTGCTGGCGATTATTGCCGTGGTCTGGGTGCTAGGCCGCAACCGCGCCAGCCTGGTGATCGCCGCCAGTTTCCCGCTGGTGGTGCTGGCCACCTTCGCCGCCATGGGCGTCTTCGATCTGGGCCTGAACCTGATGACCCTCGGCGCGTTGACGGTGGCCATCGGCCTGATCGATGACGATGCCGTGGTGGTGATGGAAAATATCGACCGCCACCGGGCAATGGGCAAGACGCCGCGGCATGCTGCGCTGGACGGTACCCGCGAAGTGCTGGCCGCGGACGTCGCCGGCACCCTGACCGTGCTGGCGGCCTTCGTGCCGCTGGTGCTGGTGACCGGTCTGGCGGGTCGCCTGTTTCAACCCTTCGGCCTCACCTTTGGTTTTATTTTGCTGTTTTCCCTGTTGGTCTCACTGACACTGATTCCGCTGGCGTCGGTCTATTGGGCGCCGCACAAGCGGACGAATGCACCCCACATGACCGCCGGGGCACGCTGGATCCACTGGCTGGGCGTGTGGAATCTGCGTCTGCTGGACAAGCTGCTTCGGCATCGGGGCAAGACCCTGTCCGTCACCGCGTTGTTGCTTGTTGCCAGCCTGGCGCTGCTGATCTTCAACCCGGCGCGCCTGTTGCCGCTGCTGGATGAAGGCAGTTTGCTGTTGAGCTATCAGCTGGCACCGGGTACCTCCTTGTCCGAAAGCAACCGCGTGGGTGATGAGCTGGAGGCACGCCTGCTGGCAATGCCGGCGGTCAAGGCAGTCTTCCGCCGTACCGGCTCTCCCGAGTCATCTTTTTATATCGAAGGGCCGGATGAAGGTGAACTGGTGGTTCGACTGGACAAGAAAAAGGCACCGGATCCCTTGGCGGTGAAGGCCGACATCGACCGCCTGTTGGCCGGGACACCGGGCGTTATCGGCCGGGTCAACGAGCCGACCACGGAGAAACTGGACGAATCCTTTTCCGGCCTGCCGGCCCTGTTCGGCATCACCCTTTATGGCAACGATCTGCAACAACTCTACGCCGCCGCGGCCAAAGTGGAAGCGGCGGCGGGAAAGGTCGCGGGATTGGCCAATGTCGTCAATAACACCAAAATTCCGGTGGACCAGATCCGCGTAGCCATCGACCGCACGGCACTGGCCCGTTTTGACGTCAGCGCGCAAACCGTGGCGCAGGCTGTGCGCACCGCCATGCAAGGTGATCGCATCGGCCAGGTGATTATTGAGCAGCAGCCCGTCGATATCATTCTGCGCTACGCCAATGCTCGGCGCGACAGCCTGAGCGCACTCAAGCAGGTACAGATACCCGGCCCCGCCGGTCGGCTGATTCCACTGTCACAACTTGCGCGTATCGACACCCTGTCGAGCTACCCCATCATCGAGCACCAGCACGGCTTGCGGGCGCTGACGCTGACCGCCGAGATCGATGGCAATCCTTATGCCGTGATGCGCAGTCTGGACCAGGCATTGACCGCGCTACAACTGCCCGAGACTGTGCAGTGGGGTTACACGGGTGAATATGGTCAACTGATGAAAACGGGCGGACAGGTTCTGTGGGTGCTGCTGGCCTCGGCCTTGTTGGTCTACGGCATCATCGCCATCCAGCTCGGCAACCTGCTGGACCCGGCGGTGGTGCTGGCCAAGCTGCCGCTGGATTTCATGGGTGCGGCGCTGGCGCTGTTCATCACCCGCCAACACCTTGACCTCACCGTGGCCATCGGTTTTATCACCCTCATCGGGGTGGCGACCAACAATGGCATCATGCTACTCACCTTTACCCGCAACTTTCGCCGTCAGGGTTTGGATGCCGTGGCGGCCATACGCGAGGCGGTGCGCCTGCGCACCCGCCCCATGCTACTGACCCATCTGACCACGCTGTTAGCCCTGATCCCCGCGGTCCTGGGGTTGGGAGAGGGGCCGCAACTGCTGCAACCGCTGGGCATTATGCTGTTCGGCGGCCTCACGGCGGGCACACTCCTGACGCTGAATCTGTTACCGGTGATTTATGTCGCAACTGAACGCTGGCGGCGGGCATCGTGACTTAGGCAGTCTGGGTTGAGTACAGAGAACCCTGGGAGTTTGTCGTACCAATTATCCTGAGTTCCACTGTGTACAAGCCAAGCCTCTAATCGTGAATGATAATGCGCCGGGTATCTGTCTGAATATCCACAACCTGGCCGGCCTCATGGGCAATTTCTGCCAGTTCAGCCAAGGCCGGCTCATTGTTTTCCTCTGCCAGAGTCTTCAGCGTATTTTCCGCATGACAATCGATGTGGTGTGTGGCCGCATCACCGGCTTCGCAGCCACAGGCCGGAGCATCAATCGCCAGCACGAAATCTTCCGGCATTTGCAGGATCACCGGCTCGGCATGGTGAACCTGCGCAATAGCCTTTTTGGCACTGATCGGGCCCTCCCAGTGGAGGGTGGGCATATTGCTGTAATCACGCATGGTTGTCTCCCTTGTATGGCTGTCTGGATGTTGTTGGCCTATTACCCTGCATCAATATAGATCATGTTCCGTCGCCATGCGCAGCGAGGCAGCAAAGCGCCGCATGCGTGTGGTCTGTTTTTTTCAAAAAACTGATCAGGAACATCAGGTATCCCTGAACACGGCAAATTAGCTAGCCGGGACAACAATAACTGCCCGGAATGCTGCCTTAATAAAAATGTTCTGACTGCAACTTGGGTTACTGAAGCCTGAAACGACTTGCACTAAGGTACCCGGAGTCTCGCAAATATTGAGGATGACGCCGTGGGTATAGCACGCAAGAAGCTTGATCAAGTCGCAGAACTGACACGTCGCCTGAGCAAGGATTATCCAGCGGAGACCCGCGCCTTTCTCGGCTTCCTGCAGACGGCCGAGCAGGGAAAGGCGCTGGATTTACGCATCAAGGAACTGATTAATGTTGGTTTGGCGGTGGCTGGGCAATGTGAGTGGTGCATCGCCTTCCATGTCGAGCAGGCAGTCAAGGCCGGCGCCAGTCGCGATGAAGTGGTGGAAGCCGGTTTCATGGCGGTGGTGATGCATGGTGGGCCGGCCTACATGTACATGACACCACTCTTCGAGGCTGTGGATGAGTTTTATCAGAGTTCAGGGTAGCCCCCGGCTGAGGCAGTGAATACTTATCGGCCTTATTCCTCGCTGCCACCGGTTGTACTGGCTCTGCTGGTCATCAATGGTGGGATGTTTCTTCTGGAACATTCTGCTGCCAATCGGCTGATTGACCTGCTTGCGCTTTGGCCTGTGGCGGTACCTGTTTCACCATTGCTGGGCATGATGCCACCTTCGTTTGAACCATGGCAGCTGGTGAGCTATTCATTCTTGCACGGCAGCATCATGCACCTGCTGCTGAACATGTATGCCTTGTGGCTGTTCGGTACGCGTATGGAGAATGTCTGGGGCTCGAAGGTCTTTGCCCTTTACTACTTTGTCTGCGTCATGGGTGCGGGTTTGGTGCAACTGTATGTTGCCAGTCAAGCAGCGAAGCAGGGTGGTGTCTATCCGACGATCGGTGCCTCTGGTGGTGTGTTTGGCTTGTTGCTGGCCTTTGGTATGACCTTTCCTAACGAGCGGCTGATGCTTATTTTTCCGCCAATTGTGCTGAAGGCGAAATGGTTTGTACTGATTTACGGCGCCATCGAGTTATGGGCTGGTGTTACTGGTACGGAAGCGGGCGTGGCACACTTTGCCCACTTAGGCGGTATGTTTTTTGGCCTTGCGTTGCTGCTTTACTGGCGTCGCTATCCGCCGGGGTTTCGTTGAATGTGTAGCGCCGTGAGCTGCACGGATAAAACTCGTTGGCGAAGTTGAGATGGAGGAAACAGGTACATGGAATCGGGCTTATTAAAGAAGATGCTGCGCGACATGCTGCTGGCGCGGGCCTTCGAAGAGCGGGCGGCGCAGGAATACGCTCAGGGCAACATCGCCGGTTTTCTACATCTCTATCCGGGCGAGGAGGCGGTGGGCGTGGGTGTACTGCATGCAGCGGAGCCCGCCGATTATGTTGTCTCCACTTACCGGGAACATGTCCACGCCCTGGTGCGTGGCGTGCCGGCCCGGATGGTGATGGCCGAGCTGTTCGGCCGCAAGACCGGTTGCAGCGGCGGCCTGGGCGGCTCCATGCATCTGTTTGACCGTGAGCGCCGCTTCATGGGCGGCTATGCCATCGTTGGCGAGACCTTTCCCATCGCCATCGGTATCGGCTACGCCATCGCCATGCGTGAACTGCCCGAGGCGGTAATTTGTTTCTTTGGCGATGGCGCTGTAAACCAGGGAACCTTCCATGAAAGTCTCAACATGGCGGCGCTGTGGAAACTGCCAGTGCTGTTCGTGTGCGAGAACAACCATTACCAGATAGGTACCGAGATTCACCGCCACTCAGCGGTTGCCGAGGTTTACAAGCGTGCCTGTGGATATCGTATTCCGGCCCGCCGGGTTAACGGCATGGATGTGTTGGCCGTGCATCGTGCGACCGAAGAGGCCCTGGCGCAAATCCGTGCTGGTAATGGCCCACAATTCATCGAATGCGAGACCTACCGTTTCCGTGGTCACTCCATGGCCGATCCCGGCAGTTACCGTCCCAAGGTGGAACTGCAGGCCTACGAGAGTACCGAGGATCCGGTGAAGATCGCCATCGCCGAGACTGTGACCGCCTATCCCACGGCGGAGCAGATTGCAGCCGTGGGCTCGGACAATATCGCCAGCCTGACAGGCAGTCTGCGCAGTGGCGGACATTTTCCACCTGAACATCTCGACGCCATGCAGGCGGAAATCGCCGCTGAGGTGGAGGCGGCCGTGCATTTCGCCAGTGAAAGCCCCGAGCCCACGCTGGCGGATGCGCAGGCGGCATTGGATTGCAATCGACAGGGGGAGGTGCTGGTCTGATGGCGGAACAGGTTTTTTACTGGCAGGCGCTCAACCGCGCCTTGGATGCCGAGATGGCGGTGGATGATTCAGTCGTCGTGCTGGGTGAGGACGTGGGACTCTACGGTGGCAGTTATCGGGTCACCGAAGGGCTGCATGCCAAATACGGTGAGTGGCGCTTGCGCGATATGCCTATCTCCGAAGGCAGTTTTACCGGTCTCGGCGTCGGCGCGGCAATGGTCGGCCTACGTCCGGTGGTGGAAATCATGACCATCAACTTCGCGTTACTCGCCCTGGACGCCATCATCAATATGGCGGCCAAGATCCCCTTCATGTCCGGCGGACAGTTTTCCATGCCACTGGTAGTGCGCATGCCCGGCGGGGTGGCCAAACAGCTCGCCGCTCAGCATTCGCAGCGACTGGAGCAAACCCTGATGAATGTGCCGGGTCTGCGCATCGCCGTGCCAGCAACACCGCAGGATGCCTACTGGCAGTTACGCCAGGCGATCAATAGTGATGAACCGATTGTGCTGCTGGAGCATGAACTGCTTTATTTCAGTAAAGGCGAGCTGGACGAATCACGGCAAGCGCCTCCCATGCACCGCGCCCAAGTGTGTCGACAGGGTGGTGACCTCACCATCGTCACCTATTCGCGGATGTGCGATCTTGCCTTGCAAGCGGCGACGCAACTCGCCGAAACGGGCATCGAGGCAGAAGTCATCGATTTGCGCAGCCTGCGCCCCATTGACTGGGACAGCTGTGTGGTATCGCTGGAAAAAACCCATCGTCTGCTGATCGTGGAAGAGGATTCAGGTTTCTCCGGCGCGGGTGCCGAGATCGCCGCGGGCCTTGCCGAACGTTGTTTCCTGATCATGGATGCGCCGCCGCGACGCGTGGCGGGAAGGGAGCTGCCCATTGCCTATAACGCCGCTCTGGAAGCTGCCAGTATTCCTCGGGTCACCGATGTCGTCAGTGCCGCCCAACAACTGTGTAATCCCTGAGGAGTCATCGCCGTGCGTGAACCCATTCTGATGCCGAGCCTTTCCGATACCATGGAAACAGGCCATCTTATCGACTGGTTGAAACAACCGGGCGACGCGGTAAAAAAGGGCGAAGCCATTGCCGAAGTGGAAACGGACAAGGCGGTCATGGATGTAGAAGCCTTTTATGATGGCTATCTGGCTGGCCCCCTGGCGGCGGCGGACACGGATATTCCCGTGGGCGTGGTGATCGGTTACATCGTCGATAGCCTGGGTGCGGAAAAAGCCACGGAAAAACAGGAAAAACAAGAGAAGCAGAAAGTGGATAAAGCCCCCCTCGCCAAGGCGGCAGATGTAGGCATAAAAGCACCACCACCGGCTGTTCAAACATCGACGGAAGCACCGGCTCAGGCGGCCAAGGCTCCAGCATCAGCCAAGCCAATGGCAACCGACATGACATCGAGCAAACACATTCCCGCCTCACCCTATGCACGTGGGCTGGCGCGAGAACTGGGCATCGATCTGGCACGGCTGACAGCAGGACCAGACGGCAGCATCCGTTCCGTTCAGGTAGTATCGGCCGCACTGGGCAGGGTTGAACCGAATCTCAGCGATGGCCCGGACTATGAGCTTCATCCCCTCACTCCAATGCAGAAGGCCATAGCCAATAACATGATGGCGGCCGCGACGACCCCCACATTTCGTGTTAGTGCCCGGTTTCCGCTTGCACCGCTGATTGCCTTGGCGCACGAAGAAGGTTACTCCCTCACCTTGCTGCTGGCTCGCGCCTGTGCATTGACTGTAGAGGCGCATCCGCGTTTCAACGCAGTGCTCACCCCGCAGGGGTTGGCGCAGCGGCAACAGGTCGATGTCGGTATTGCGGTGGATGTGCCCAATGGTCTGGTTACGCCGGTATTGCGTGATGTCGCACGCCGTCCAGTCGAGGAACTGGCCGGGAACTGGAACACGCTGAAGGAGCGGGCGACAGGCAAGCAACACAGCCAACGTCTGACACCACAAGACTACCGCGGGGCAACTTTTTATCTCTCCAATCTTGGCATGTTCAGTAGCGTTGTCCATTTTGATGCCGTTGTTCCCGCTGGTGCCGTGGCGATACTCGCGGTTGCTGCAATACAGGATGGCCTTGTCGAATTCACACTCAGCTGTGATCACCGGGTGGTCTATGGCGCCGATGCGGCACGCTTTATGGAAACACTGGCCCTGTTGCTGGGTGATCCCACTGGTCTTGATGCTGCACCGACCAGCGGCGCTGCGTGAGACGGGCAATATGTCACCGAGCAAGACACACATGAAAACCTGCCAGGTCTGTCGGCATAGCAAGCCGATGAACCAATTGTTGCCGGCACGACTGGTGCGAGGTGGTGTGTTGAGCTTGATCCGTGGGGATATCCCGGACTGGCAGGATGACGGCTACATCTGTTTCACCTGCCTCAACCGTTACCGCACCGAATATGTGCAGAATTTGATGGAAAAGGATCTGGGTGAACTGGATGAACTTGAACAAGAAGTGATGAATAGCCTGCAGGATAATGCTCTGCTTTCCGAGAATATCAATGAGGAATATGAACAATCCCTGACCTTTGGCGATCACATCTCCGACAAGGTGGCTGAGTTTGGCGGCAGCTGGAAATTCATCATTTTGTTCGGTGTCGTTCTCGCTATCTGGATCATCATCAATACGGTGTTTGTGCTTGCCGGACCCTTTGATCCCTATCCCTTTATTCTGCTCAATCTCGTACTTTCACTGCTGGCGGCGATACAGGCGCCGGTCATCATGATGAGTCAGAATCGTCAGGAAGACCGTGACCGCATTCGTGCAGAAAATGATTACCAAGTGAATCTAAAGGCCGAAATGGAAGTCCGACTGATCAGTGAAAAGCTCGACCAGTTGTTACATCAGGAAATGCGGCGTTTCATGGAGGTTCAGGAGATTCAGATGGAAATGCTGAATGAACTACATGACAAGATACGATGAGACATTTTTTGCCCCCCTTTCCCTTTGCAGGGAGAGAGGACGGCCGGCCGCACAGCTGATCAATAACGTAGTAAGGAGAAAACAATGACCAACGAAGAACAATTAGTTGAATCTCATGTCAGAGAGTATGAGTCACGTCTGAGACATATTGATGAACTCATCGCGCGCGCAAGCAAAACGGATTTTCAGAAGGTAGAGTATCAGTCTGAACTATCGGACCTGAAACAGAAACGCAACAAGCTGTCGGGTCACCTCGATGAGATTAAGGCACTGTCCGCTGAGGAATGGGCAAAGAAGGGTGGCCCAATGGTTATTTGGGATATTGTCGCCGAGCGGCTGGAAAAACTGGTCGAGTATCTTGAGGGCACATCTAAAGATTGATTGTGACCTCTGCGTAATGATTTGCTATGCCCTTGAGTAATCACAGGAGACAGACAACATGTGTGATGAAGCTGGTCAATATATTCGCTGGTTTTCTGAAATGAGTATTGATGATGTACCACTGGTTGGCGGCAAGAATGCCTCGTTGGGGGAGATGTATCAAAACCTGCGCTCTGAAGGTGTGCGAATTCCCAATGGGTTTGCCATTACCGCAACAGCATATCGTTATGTACTTGATCACAACAATGCCTGGCCGTTATTGCATAAGGCACTTGATGGCCTGAACCCGGACAATATCAAGGACTTGCAGGCTCGTGGTGATGCTGCCAGGACGATCATCGATGGCTGTGTATTGCCAGATGATCTGAAAGTGAAAATCTCTCAAGGCTATGAGCGATTAAAGCAGGAATATGGTGAGAGTTTTTCTGTGGCGGTACGCTCATCGGCCACGGCGGAGGACTCGCCAGAGGCCTCTTTTGCCGGACAAAATGATACCTATCTCAATGTCAGTAGTGTGGATGCGCTGCTCAATGCCTATAAACGTTGCCTGGCATCCAATTTTACTGACCGTTCCATTCACTATAAATACGACAATGGTTTTGACTATTACACAGTCTACCTCTCTGTTGTTGTGATGAAAATGGTGCGCAGTGATTTGGGGGCCAGTGGCGTCATGTTTTCGCTGGACACAGAAACCGGATTCAAAGATGTTGTTTTTAACAATGCAGCACTGGGACTGGGTGAAAATGTAGTACAGGGAACGATTGATCCCGATAGTTTCTATGTGCACAAGCCCACATTCAAAAAGAACTATCGGGCCGTTCTGAAGCGTCGCCTGGGAAAAAAAGAAAAAAAGATGATTTTTACCGACACCCTTAATACCGGCAACATTGCTGTGGAATATACCCGAAATATTGATACCAGTAACGAGGAAAGAAATCACTTCTGTATCACCGATGCGGATGTCATGGTCCTGACGGACTATGCCATCCGTGTGGAAAACCATTATTCACAGAAGGCCGGCTTTTATAAGCCCATGGATATGGAGTGGGCAAAGGATGGCAATGATGGAGAACTGTACATGGTGCAGGCGAGACCGGAGACGGTGGCATCACAAAAGAAAGGCAGTGTGCTTGAAATATATCACCTGAATGAAAGATCCCGCGTCGTACTCCAGGGTCGAGCTGTCGGCACCAAAATCGGCAGCGGAAAAGTACGTGCCATCACTGATGTGAAGTATCTCAACGACTTTCAGCCGGGAGAAGTTCTGGTGGCGGATACCACGACACCGGACTGGGAGCCGGTGATGAAAACGGCAGCCGCGATCATTACCAATCGTGGTGGCCGTACCTGCCACGCCGCTATCGTTTCACGTGAACTGGGGATTCCCGCCATTGTTGGATCCGGGCGTGCGACTGAGTTATTGAGAAACGGGCAGGAAGTCACCGTCAGTTGTGCCGAAGGCGAAACCGGTAATGTCTATGAGGGTATTCTGGATTTTGAAATTCAACAGACGGATCTCAGTCAACTGGGGAAACCCAACACCGAGATAATGATGAATGTGGGCAATCCGGATCAGGCGTTCAGCCTCGCCTCATTGCCTGTGGATGGTATTGGCCTGGCGCGGATGGAATTTATTATCAATGAATACATCAAGGTGCACCCGATGGCACTTAAGCACCCGGAAAAGGTGGATGCTGAAACCCGTGAGAAAATCGCGGACATCAGTATTGCCTATGATGATCCTGAAGAATTTTTCATTAAAACTCTTGCCGAGGGTGTCGCCACGATTGCCGCTGCGGTTTATCCCAAGCCCTGTGTGGTTCGCATGAGCGACTTTAAGAGTAATGAATATGCCACCTTGCTGGGCGGACGTTTTTTTGAACCGGAAGAAGATAATCCGATGATCGGTTTTCGTGGTGCATCCCGTTATGTACATCCTGCCTATGCCGAGGGATTTGCTCTGGAGTGCGTAGCTATGAAACAAGTGCGCGATGTCATGGGTATGACTAACGTCAAATTGATGATTCCATTCTGCCGACGGGTAGAAGAGGGGAAAAGGGTGTTGGAGGCCATGGCCTCTAACGGTCTCGCACGTGGTGACAGCGGCCTTGAGATCTATGTTATGTGCGAGATTCCTAACAACGTTATCCTCATTGATGAATTCGCCAAGCTGTTCGACGGTTTTTCCATCGGCTCCAATGACCTCACCCAGCTGACTCTTGGCGTGGACCGCGATTCGGAAATTGTAGCCTTTGATTTCGATGAGCGTGATCCCGGGGTAAAAGAGATGATCCGTCTAGCGGTGACAGGCGCAAAGCGCAATGGCCGTCATTCCGGCCTGTGTGGGCAGGCGCCGTCTGATTATCCCGAGATAGCTGCATACCTGGTGGAAATTGGTATCGATTCCATGAGTCTCAACCCGGATTCGGTGCTTTCCACTACCCGGCATGTGCTGGCGGTGGAACAGCGTCTGCGGAAGGGTTCTGAGGGATAGCGATGATGAACGAGGCGGTTCTGGCGCATCGGCTTACCGGCATCAGGCTTGATCAAGAACTACCCCACTGAATAGTCCATTGGCAGACTTTGCCGATGCCATAAATAAATTACCTGGCTGTAACTAGGGTTACATCCTCCCGTTCTCACCAAGACTATCATGCATGCAAGTGAGAGATATCAAACTGATAGTGTATTTTCAAAGGAAGTGTCTCTCAAACACATAATCCAACGAAAAATTAGCTTTCAGACGAAATCAGAGGAAATACGCATGATGATTAAATACAAACAAAGGATTGGTGCGGCAGCGATAGTGATTCTGTTGGCTTGCCTGGCAGCCGCTCCATCATTCGCCACCGAAGCATTGGCAGATGTTGATATCAGCTACTGGGTGCGTGATTCCCTTCGCATTGACCCTCGCGTGGACGCATCGAAGATCAGTGTGGCCAGTGAGCAGGGCATTGTCACTCTGTCCGGCACTGTGGATAACTTGGCGGCGAAGCAATATGCCGATCTTGAGGCGAAAAAAATCAATGGTGTTAAGGGCGTTATCAACGAGATTACGGTAATACCCGTGTGGCGCTCGGATGCCGATATCAAGCACACCGTGAAGCGTCGCCTTCTGCATAGTACTGCCATCAGTTCGGAGAATATCCGGGTCACTGTCAATGACGGCCGGGTCACCCTGTTGGGCGAAGCACCTGACTGGGGGGAAGTGCAACAGGCCGGCTTGCTGGCCAGTGAGGTTGTTGGCGTAAAAATGGTCACCAATGATGTTGTCGCTGTCTGGCAGTATGAGCGCAGTGACCAGGCCATCAAGAAAGACGCCATCGCTGCGCTGCAACGCGATGTATATCTGAATGGTCTGCCTATCGTGGTCGATGTTAATAACGGTATTGTCACCCTGAAGGGTTCGGTTGGTAGTGTCTTTGAAAGTGATCGTGCGATGCAGAAGGTGCGCTGGATTTCGAACGTCAAGGGTGTCGTGAGCAACTTCAAGATTGAGGCTTGGGAGAATCGTGGTGCGCGCAAGGAAAAGGTCTGGCCATCGGATGATGCGCTGAAGCAAGCCGTTATGGCCGAACTGGATCAGGATCCCTACGTCGTGACCGCCGGCATCAGTGTTCGTGCCAGCCTCGGCTCGATTACGCTAGATGGCACGGTCAGTAGTTACTACCAGGCGCTTATCGCCGGACAGGATGCCAATAACGTGGTTGGCGTGGGCTGGGTTGTTAATAACCTATTGGTTGGCGGTACCAGCCGTTCTGACTGGCTGATCGAGGATGATGTTGCTTTTAATCTCGACACGGATTATGTGCTGCAAGGCTTTCAGCTTAAGAGCAAGGTCAAGAATGGCGTGGTTAGTCTTACCGGCGAGGTGAACAACAGTTTCGAAAAATACCATGCTGGAAATGTGGCGGCCGATGTTCTTGGTGTCAAACAGGTCATCAATCGGATCGCTGTCCTGCGGACGAGTATGAAGAGTGATCAGGCACTCACTGGTGATGTCATTAACAATCTCCGTTGGAACTGGACTACCCGGCCCGTACTCAAAGATATCAAGGTCAGCGTAATCAACGGTGTCGTTACTCTGAAGGGGGCGGTCGATAGCGGGTCCGAGCGCCGTGAGGCGGGTCGTGTTGCGTTTCGTACCGCAGGTATTTTGGCGGTGGACAACCAACTAACGGTGACCAGTTACGATGCCAATTATCCATGGGATCAATGGTTCGACAAGAGTATACCCGGGCAATGGGATCCGACCTACTATCCTGGCCATATGTGGAAATACTACGAGCATCCGTACTTGTGGGATAACAGCTGATATTTGTTTGCGCGGGACCGAGTCAATGAACCCGGTCCCGCGGGATGATTGGCAGTGGAAGAAATGCAACCAGTCTTCGATAGAGGAGTTATCATGAAAAAACTACTTATCGTTATTCTTGGTATGACGCTCCTGACACTTGGTGCATGTGCCAACCGTACAGTGAATGAAGTCAGCCCTGGTTCAACGACTTACCTCATGCACTATGAGGACGGCAGGATTGCAGAGATCAGGCCTGTTGTCATCAAGGACAGTGGAACGGGCGGCTTTCTGGGTACCATCACCGGCGCCGTACTTGGATCGACCATGGGCCGGGGGCGCGGCAATGCGCTGGCGACGCTGGCTGGAGGTCTGCTGGGAGCCTATGCTGGCAGTGAAGTTGGCAAGGCGAATGCGCAGGAACTTGTGGTTGATCTGAATAACGGTGACTCGGTTGTTGTTATAGCCAAAGGCCAGCAATTCGCCGTTGGTCAGCACGTTAGAATCGTTACGGAAAATGGCAACGTCATTTCGGTAGAGCATAATTGATCTGCTTTTGAATCCAGAAGCCGAAGAAATACACATCCCCGCAGCAGTACTAAAAACCGGTGTTTTGAGGTGAACTGTGGGTAATTTATTTATCAGAGATTACTATGAATATTCTGCCCATTGAAAATGATGTATTCAAAAAATTTGGACCCTATACCCTGGTAACGGGTATTCTTCTGATTATTTTAGGGTTTATTGGCATTGCATTTCCTGTCCTGATGTCCCTGGCAACCAGTATTTTTATTACCTGGCTGTTGCTTATTGGTGGCATTTTCTGGGCTATTCATACTTACACTTATAGTCGCAAAAGTGTCATGGAGTGGATCAAACCTACACTTCTACTCGTTACTGGCGGCCTATTGCTTTTCTATCCCACTTTCGGTGTGGAGACAGTCGGTCTGTTGCTGGCATTTTATCTGTTGCTGGACGCCTTTGGCAGCTTCACCCTTGCCCGTTCTATTCATCCCGCCAAGGGTTGGGGGTGGATGACCTTCAACGGTGTTATTTCCGCTTTGTTGGCCACGCTGTTTCTTATTGGCTGGCCAGGCACATCTCTGTGGCTTGTGGGATTGTATGTCGGCATCAGTCTGCTATTTGATGGTTGGGCATTGGTTGTTATTGGCTGGACGCTTCGCAAAGGTGAACAAGCATGAATAACTCTTTTGAAATTCAATCACTCATTGGCCGCGAGATTCTAGACTCTCGCGGTAACCCCACCGTAGAAGTGGAATGCGAACTGCGGGATGGTGCCAGTGCCCGTGCCGCAGTGCCCTCGGGTGCTTCTACCGGCAGCCGTGAGGCCGTGGAATTGCGCGACGGCGATGCCAGACGTTTTCGTGGCAAGGGTGTCTTGCAGGCGGTGGCCAACGTCAACGAAATTATCGCGCCGGGACTCCAGGGCTTGGATGCACGCCAGCAGGCTATAATCGATCACGCCATGATCGAACTGGATGGCACGCCGAACAAGGCGCGTCTGGGTGCCAATGCCATCCTCGGTGTTTCCTTGGCCGTGGCGCGCGCCGCCGCGGCTGCCAGCAGATTGCCGTTATACCAGTACCTCGGTGGCCCGGGCGCAACGCGTCTGCCGGTGCCTCACATGAATATTCTCAACGGTGGCGTTCACGCCCACTGGCAGGGGGCGGACTTTCAGGAATTCATGATTGCGCCCTATGGCGCAGACAGTTTTCGTCAGGCGCTCGAATGGGGCAGTGAGGTTTACCACGCCTTGCAGGCATTGCTGGAAAAGAAGGGGCTCTCTGTCGGCGTCGGCGATGAGGGTGGTTTTGCGCCGCAGGTCTCATCCAACCAGGAACCCTTTGATCTGATCATGCGGGCGATTGACGACGCGGGCCTGATTCCGGGGCGGGATGTGGGCATCGCCTGTGACCCGGCCTCCAGTGAGTTTTATGAAAAGGGTAAATACCATTTGCGCAGCGAGAAGCGTAGCTTGGATTCTGCCGCCATGACGGCCTATTATGCAAAGCTGATCGACCACTATCCGCTGGTGTTGCTGGAAGACGGTATGGCCGAGGACGATTGGCCGGGCTGGAAGATTCATTTTGCAGAGCTGGGTGGGCGCATCGAGCTGGTGGGCGACGATGTGTTCTGCACCAATCCAGCGATCATCGCCCGCGGTATTGAGGAGAATATCGCCAATGCCGTGCTCATCAAGCTCAACCAGATCGGCACCCTGACGGAGACCATTACCGCTACTCGCCTGGCCCGCAACCATGGCTGGGGCGCATTTGTCTCGCACCGCTCGGGGGAAACCGTGGACAGCTTTATCGCCGACATGACCGTGGCCCTGGATACGGGCCATCTCAAGACCGGGGCACCGGCACGCGGTGAACGGGTGGAGAAATACAACCAACTGCTGCGCATTGAGCAACAGTTGGGAACGGCGGCGAGCTATGCGGGCGTTGGCGCTTATGTACATCCACCCCGGAGGGCCTGAAATTGACGGCAAGGGAAAAAAGTGCTCGCCTGACCCTGCTGCGCCATGGTGAGTCTATCTGGAATCTGCAAAACCGCTTCACCGGCTGGGTGGATGTTTCACTCAGCCCGCAGGGTATGGCCGAAGCCCAGCAGGCGGGAGAACTGTTGGCCGATGAGCATTTTGATATTGCTTTTACCTCCACCCTGCTGCGGGCCCAGGACAGTCTTTATGAAGTCCTCAAGCAGAACCGCCTTTGCAATCACTATGTGCGCGTGCACGAGCAGAGCAGCGAGTGGTATGAGCACTTCACGCCTGGAGAGGGAGACGCCAGTGAACTGAAGATCTATGTGTCGGAAAAGCTCAATGAACGCTATTACGGTGATCTGCAAGGCCTGAATAAGGACTGGGCTCGGCAACGTTTTGGCGAGCAGCAGGTGCATTTGTGGCGGCGCAGTTATGACATTGCGCCTCCGAATGGTGAAAGCTTGAAAATGACTGCGGCAAGAACCATTCCTTACTACCGTGAACGTATCATGCCCTGCCTGCAACGGGGAGATGACGTGCTGGTAGTCGCCCATGGCAATTCACTGCGATCGATTATCATGCACCTCGAGCGCATGACGCAGCAGCAGATCATCGACTATGAACTACCCACCGGTGAGCCACACGTGTATCACTTTGATGAGCAGGCGCAAGTTGTTGGCAAGCATATCCTAAACAGCAACACTTAATGACAGGCTAGGAGAAACAGACATGAACAATAAGACTTCAAACTTTGTCGGTGGCGTTTTCAGCAATCCCGAAGATGCGCAGGCCGTGGTGGAGGAAATGATCAAGCAGGGTTTTCTCATGGATCAGGTATCCATCCTGCACAAGGCCGGGGGCAAGGGTGATGACTTCCTCGGTATTGTCTACACCGATGAAAAGGAACGCTTCCAGGTGTGGGGTGCGGGCGGCGCCCTGGCCGGCGCCCTCGGCGGCTTGCTGGCCGGCGCTGGCGGCCTGATGCTGATCCCCGGTATCGGCCCGGTGCTGGTGGCCGGGCCGATCATCAATGCCATCGTCGGCGCCGTGGCTGGTGCTGGCATCATGACCGCCGGAGCGGCCGCCACCCATCTCACCATCGCCCTGCGCCGCATGGGCATCCCGGAAGACAAGCTGGAGATGCTGCACCAAGCGGTGATGGACGGTAAGACGGTGGTACTGATGAATGTCAGCAAGGATGATCCGGAAGCTTGGCGCTCACGCCTGGAATGGAAAGGGGCCGATCCCGTACTCATCCTGCCATGAATGTTACAGTGGTGACGTGATCGTGATATTCGTCCGATGAGGAGCGTCAATGAGCGAGACCGATCTGACACTGGTGCAGGAATGGGTAAGGCAGTGGGGCTACCTTGGCATTGTCATTCTTATGTTGCTGGAGTCCGCCCCGCTGATTGGCCTGATGTTACCCGGTATTTTTATCACGATTTCTCTGGGCGCCCTGACGGCAAGTGGCGTTTTACCGTTAGAGAAAACCTGGTTGTTTGCTTCCCTTGGTGCCATGCTGGGTGACAGCCTGGGCTATTGGGCGGGGCGCCTGGGGTCAAAAGAATTACACTATCATCTGCACAAAACGCGTTTTATGGAAAAGCGTTCAAGGGCCTCTGATTATCTGCAGCGCTACGGGGCGGCAGGGATTTCCGTTGGCCGGTTTGTCTGGTTCGTTCATCCAGTCGTACCGCCATTGGCAGGTATCTCAGGCATCTCCCCGCAGCGTTTTTATCTTTACGACCTGCCAGCCTGTCTGCTCTGGGTGGCTCTCTATCTGGGGTTGGGACACTGGTTTGCCGGTATCTGGTTATGAAGGAACCCTGTGATCATTCTGTGGGTGTGTGCCATCAAACAAAGATAATAGCCCGACAAGGCGAGGTGATGGGAAGGTGGACACAACCAATAAACCATCCGGTATAAACCTGAGCGATGGTGAAGTGACTACCGTAGGGGCGGAAGACGTTGGCTGTTGGCCCACATTCGCTGGTGTTGCTTACCTCAGGTTCAAAGAATGAGAGATAAAAGTCGAGAACAAATTGATTTTGCTTGTTGTTATTCGCAGCCCGATATTAGACGGTGGATGTGTTTGATGGCACTGTTTGCGGTCATATTGTTGCCCCTGGAACTACTCGCCGACACTATCGCCAACAATATATCCTTACATTATCCGAAATTCCCTTCAGCCCAGATTGAAGCGGGCGCTGATAAAGAACAGATTGCACGCGGCGAATACCTGGTGAAGCTGGGCGATTGCATGGGCTGCCATACGGACACCGGGAACGGGGGCGCTCCCTTCGCTGGAGGTTTGCGTATCGACACACCCTTTGGCACGTTATTCGTACCGAATATCACACCGGATAAAAACACTGGTATTGGCAACTGGAGTGAGGATGACTTTGTCACTGCCATGAGGGAGGGTATCAGCCCGGACGGCAGTTATTATTACCCTGTTTTCCCCTACAATTATTACAACCGCATGAGTCGCGAAGACGTGGTGGCGATCAAGGCCTATCTGGATCGTATTCCTGCCGAAAAGCATATCAACAAGCCACCACAAATGGAGTGGCCATTCAACTATCGCTGGCTGCAGTTCGGCTGGCGCGTGCTGTATTTTGATTTTGATGAGGGGCAATTCATCCCCGATCCTAAAAAATCTGAGCGCTGGAACCGGGGAGCATTCATTGTCGAGGGCCCCGGCCACTGTACCCTGTGTCATACTGAACTGAATATGCTGGGGTCTCCGAAAAAAGAATATTACCTGGCGGGGGCCTTTGTTGAGGACTACTATGCGCCAAGTATCAATGCACAAGGACTACGGCACCTGTCTCCCGGTGTAGTTGCAGATATATTTATGCATGATGTTAAACCCACGGGAGGAAAGTTGCTGGGGTCCATGAGCGACGTCGAGCATAACAGCCTGAGATATCTCCGCCACGCAGACATGCTCGCTATTGCCGATTATTTGAAGTCGGTAAAGAGCGTATCGCCTCCGGTGAAAGGATTGCAAACACCGTTAAACAAAGAAGTCGGCCGCAAGCTTTACGAGAGTAACTGTAGCTCTTGTCATAACACTGGCGTCGCAGGTGCGCCTGAAACAGGCAAACAGAGGGTTCGCCAGATATTGCGTGATCAGGGGCGCGAGCATCTTTACCAGATAGCCATCAAGGGTGATGGCGCTATGATGCCTCCCAAGGGGGGGTGTAATATCTGTTCTGATGCACAGGTGGAGGCGGCGGTTGATTACATGATCAAGCTTGGTTCAGGTAAAAAATCCGATACTCATTGAACCGGCTGATCTGTCATGTTCATTGTTTCGAATCATCATTCTAGACTAGTACTCCATCAATATAAACTTGATGGAGTACTAGGTTAAAGCAGCCCGGTGCGACCTGCCTCCTTGATCGTCATGCCGACGAAGCGGCCATCTTTAAGTGCAAGAACACGGTCGGCAATATCCAGAATGCGTGGATCGTAGGTAACCAGCAGAATGGTTGAGCCCTGCTTTGTGGCAAGATCGTGCAACTGTTCCACCACGACCCGCCCTGTCTTGCCGTCAAGCGATGCCGTCGGTTCGTCGGCAAGGATGATCTTCGGGCGCATCACAAGGGCACGTGCAATCGCAACCCGCTGTCTCTGCCCACCGGAAAGTTGGCATGGAAACTTGTCGATATGATCGCCAAGACCGACCTGCTTAAGGATATTGTCTGCCGCCTCGGCGGGTGACTGGATCTCCGGGTGTAGGCGCAATCCCATCATCAGATTCTGGTGTGCCGTCAGCGCATCGATCAGGTTGTGAAGCTGGAAAATAAAACCGATATTCCGACGTGCCTCACGCAGCACTTTCTGAGGTGCACCGTATAATTCCCAACCCATCAATCTGACACTGCCTTCCTGCAGGCTCCTTAGGGCGCCGATCAGGGTTAGAAATGTCGTTTTCCCCGAACCGGAAGGCCCAGTGACAATCACCACCTCGCCCGCGTTTATCGTTCCTGTCAGTGAAAACAGCACCTGGCGGCGCAGGTTACTTTTGCCAAAGGAATGACTGACATTGTTGAATTCAATAATAGGACTCTTCATCGGAAGAGTTCCGCAGGATCTGCCTTTTTCAGATGCCGCATGGCAAGAAGCCCAGCCAATATGCACATAATTGTCGTAGAGGCAAAAGCTAAGGCAGCTTTATCAAGACTCAGGATCATCGTATAGCCGGTTGATGCAGCCGTATAACGATAGATTACCCACGACAGGAGCGTGCCGGGAATGAAGCCGAGTACCGACAGGATAAGAGATTGTTTGAGTACCAAAGCGGAAAAAAATCGGTCGGAATAACCCATCGCCTTGAGCGTCGCAAATTCTGGCAGGTGGCTGATTACATTAGTATAAAGAATTTGATAAACAATCACTGCCCCGATGATAAATCCCATAATGGCACCGACAATAAACAAGAAACCGATAGCTGCGGTCTTGTTCCAGTAGTCTATTTCATGTTGCACAAATTCAGCACGCGTTAGCACCTTAACGTCTTTCCCTGCCAGCATTTTACGGATCTTTTCCCGCATAATATGAGGGTCTGCGCCTTGATCGAGTCGTACGAGGCCGATATTCACAAGCCCTGGTGTGGCGTTTGGGAAAAGTGCGAAAAATGTCTGTTCTCCCATCAGTACATTGCCGAAAGCAGCGAAGGTGACGCCGATGTCAAATAGCCCATCAACGGTAACATTGTGGCCTGCTACCGTGGCGGCAAAGGGGCCATCGCGATTGAAGCGGTAAACCACGTTGCCGAAATAACTGCTGAGGCCCTTTTTATCAAACAAAACACTCCCAGTAACGGTGAGCTTGCCCTCCTGAGTGATGATATCCGGCAGGGTCAGCATATGACGTCCTGGCTGAAGGCCCATACACAATATCCAGCGTTGATAACCCGTATTGATATTCTTAAAACTACAGAACGAATAATAAAGAGGAAGCACTTCTTTGACTCCGGTTACTCCCGCTGCCTGCATAAGCCTTGGACGGGCAAAGTCATGTTGCGAGCCAAAGAATTCAAACCCGGCGGGTATAATAACCAGCTGTGCATTCAGGTGTTTGAGCACCTTGGTGGCACTATCGTTCATTGCTGAGTAAAAACCGATCTGCACCAGGATTAAGAAAACGGCAAAGCTTATGCCGGCGAGTGCAGCGGCAAGCCGGCGTTTCTCAAAGATGATCTGACGCCATGCGAGCGAGAATCTCTCCTGGCCGGAATGTCTCATAATTCAATCTCTCCAGGTCGCATTCCCCGTTGCCCGCAGTGAAATAATTTATTGCCCTAAACAATTGTAGGAGCGGACCCTTGGGCCGCGATTCCAAGGGTGGGAAAACCATCGCGGCCCAAGGGTCCGCTCCTACAACACGATACCTCGTCAGCTCGCCTAAAGCGCCTACTTTTGGTGCTGTGGGGTGGTTCAATTCGCTTTGCTGGATATATCTATTAGCGCCGTGCCCTGCAGGTTGATAAATCGTGCCGCCGCCGCGCTGTCTTTCAGGGTGATGTAGACCTTTATGATGCGGGCCTCGGTATTGGGCATCGGATCGGGCGAATAGATCGCTACCCGCGTGAGGCTGGGTGCTATGCGTGTGACCGTGCCCGTGAGCGACTGACTGAGTGCCGGACTCTTGAAAATTGCGGATTGCCCTTTTTTCACATATTTGATGTCGGTTTCATAAACCTCTGCGACCGCTTCCATATGGTCAATATCCCCAATCTCAGCGATACCTGTCGTCTCTGAAACGGCTTCGCCATCTCGAGCGTAGATGCCAAGCACCATACCCTCGACTGGTGAGCGTATTATCATTTTACTGAGTAGCGCCTCAGCTCGCTTTAAATTGAGTCGTGCTTTTTCCAGTGCTATTTGAGTCCGTTCAGACGCATCGCGTTGATCGTTGCAAGATTCTTGCGAAATGGATTTATTTTTGAAAAGTGTCTGTCGATGATCAAATTCACGCTTTTTTTCCGCAGCATCAACTTTTGCCCGTTCGACTTCCGCCTTAGCGATCCCGACTTCAATCCTGCGAACATTCGCCATATCAAAGACGGCAATGACATCACCCTTTTTGACCCTCTGGCCTTCTTTCACGGGCATTTCAGAGATCCTTACCGAAACAACGGAGGACGGACCTGCAAGGGTGTGGACGCCATTGTGTGGTTCAAGACGGGCAAGCGCACCGACCCTTTCAGGTCGGGAAGCGTTATCAGCGAAGGTCAGGGATACCGTAAAAAGGAAAATCTATACCGTAGTAATCTTTTTCATACGCAATTCCTAAATTATTTTTCACGATTTACTGGTAGCGACAGGTTTTACAAAAACGGTACCAGCAACAAGGCCATCAGGCTCAGTACCTTGCGCATCGGATTGATGGCCGGGCCGGCGGTGTCCTTGCAGGGGTCGCCGACCGTATCGCCGGTGATTGCCGCCATGTGGGCCGGAGAACCCTTGCCACCGTAATGACCGGCTTCGATATATTTCTTGGCGTTGTCCCATGCCGCCCCACCGGTACTCAACATCAGGGCGAGAATCAGTCCTGAAATGACAGCGCCGATCAGGATACCTCCCATCAGCTGGGCGCCACTGCCGTGTGGGCCAAAAGGTGTCCAGGCAAAGGCGACCAGTAGCGGTACGATCACCGGCAGTAGCCCGGGCAGGATCATGCCGCGGATCGATGCGCGGGTCAGCATGCGCACAGCCCGGGCGTAATCCGGCAGACGTTCGCCAGTGAGAATCTCGGGGTGGGCCTTGAACTGCTCGCGAACTTCTTCAACCACCGAGGCGGCGGCCTTGCCGACGGCCTTGAAGATGATGCCGCTGAAGATAAAAGGTAATAGTGCACCGATGAATAACCCGGCAAGAATATAGGGGTTATCAATGGCAAACGAGACACCGTCGAGGCGCGAGCCAAATTCCAGCTTGAAGGCGCCAAACAGCGCCAGTGCCGCCAGCCCGGCGGAACCGATGGCGAAGACCTTGGTGAGTGATTTGGTGGAATTTCCTGCGGCATCCAGTTCGTCGGTGACCTGGCGAACTTCCTCGGGAAGATGTGCCATCTCGGCAATGCCGCCGGCATTGTCGGTGACTGGCCCGTAGGCATCGATGGCGACTACCACCGGGGTCAGGGAGAGCAGGGCGACAGTGGCGATGGCGATGCCAAAAATGCCGGCGAAGGCATAGGCAGCGATCACCCCGGCCGCGATGACCAGGGTGGGGATCAGGGTCGATTCCATACCCACCGACAGACCGGCAATGATATTGGTGGCGTGTCCGGAGCGTGAAGCGCGGGCGATCTCTTGAACCGGGCGGTGATTGGTACCGGTGAAATAGGTGGTTGTCGCCACCATGCCGATACCCACCGCGAGGCCGGTCAGAGCGCTGGCGAACAGGCTGTTGGCCGTGTAGCTCGTGGCGCCAGCCGGCATCCAGTGACTGGCGAGGTAAAAGCCTGCGGCACTCAGTACGATGGTTAACAGCACGGCCCGTATCAGGGTGGAGAGAATGGTGCCGTGGGTACTGAGTCGCGAGGTATGAATGCCGATCATGCTGGCGAACAGAGCGACACCACCCAGCACCAGGGGATAAACCTGGTCGGCGTTCTCGCCGCTCCCCGTTACAGAGGCGACCAGCATGGCGGCCACCAGTGTCACCGCATAACTCTCAAAAATATCGGCGGCCATGCCGGCGCAGTCACCGACGTTATCGCCGACATTATCGGCAATCACGGCTGGATTGCGTGGATCGTCCTCGGGAATACCCTGCTCGATCTTGCCGACCAGATCGGCACCCACATCGGCCGCCTTGGTAAAAATACCGCCGCCCAGACGGGCGAAGATGCTCACCAGCGAGGCGCCAAAACCCAGCCCCGCCAGCGGGCGCAAATCCATCGGGCCGGTGTCGTTTAGGCTGTAAAGTAAAAGGTAGAAGCCACTGACGCTGGCCAATGCCAGCGCTCCCACCAAAAATCCCGTGACGGCACCGGAACGGAGGCTGATTTGCAGTGCGAGCGGCAGTCCCTGCCGGGCAGCCGCCGTGGTGGTCCGTACATTGGCGCGTACCGCGACCCACATGCCCACGATGCCGGAAATGGCGGAGCACAGTCCGCCGATGGCAAAACCCAGTGCGGTCAGAAAGCCGAACTGGGGGGTGATCCAGAGAATGATCAACAGCAAAACACCGACGGCCAGAATCGTCAGGTACTGGGTGCGGATGAAGGCGTTGGCCCCTTCACGAATAGCCAGGTAAGGAGGGCGCAATTCGGCACCCCCTTCATCCTGACGCAATACCCAGAGACCGCACCAGATCGCATAGGCGAGCCCTGCGGCAGCGGCAATCAGACTAAAGGTCAGGGCAATCATTTGATCGCTTGATGGGCTTTGGATTCAACCGCTATGTGTTCGATGCGCTGTCGATGGCATCCAACACCCTTTGCAAATGCTCCCTTTTGGTCTTCAACTCATCACGGAATGACTTTTTATCAGTATCCGCAATCTCATAGCTCAGGTCGGAGAGGTAGCTCTTTAAGGCTGCGCTCAGGGCTTGTTTCTCGTTTTCATCCAAGTCCAAATGAATCATTGCCGTCTCCTATTCTTTTTTTGAGATATTGATAAAAGAAACACGGATTTCAGCACTGTATATCCAGTGAACTATAAATAGCACAGGTAATGAAAGGGAACTGTAACCTAAGTAGCAGCAGGGGGGATCTATTTGTATTTAACTGTGCAGGGATGAAGGTGTCGATACGATTTGTTGTAACTTTCGAAGTCCAACCGAGGAAGGGAAAAGGTCATGGTAAAAGAAAAGCCGAAGGCATCCCCCAAAAAGGGCCGCAAGGCCAAAACTCCGTCGGCAGTTTCAGTACCGCAGCAGGATACGGTTGAGCGACAGGTAATGATCGCCGAAGCCGCCTATTTTATTGCGGAACAGCGTGGTTTTACCGCAGGCGATGAGCTTGGTGACTGGCTGCAGGCAGAACGTGAGATCCAAACCAGCTTGCAGCAACCGTAAAATGTTGGAGCATCGTTGGTTGCAACGCCGGGCATCAAGGATGAATGTTCAGCTGTACAAACAGGGTGAGGCCGTTGGCACGGTTTGTACCTTTGACATGAATTCGCAAGGTATCGGTGTTGAGTGCGGAAAGCTGGATTTGCACGAAGGTGAAATTGTCGAGATTGACCTGCCGGAGAATGGCATCCCCGCGGGTATGGAGTCTCATGTCCGGTGTCTGGTAATTCATACAGGGAAGACGCGTTGTGGCCTGATGCTTCTTGATACGGCTGACGCTGACTAATACGTTGGCGTTGCATGTCGACGTGAATAGCCGCCACTATCATACCGAGGCACTGATTATACCTAAGTCCAACGGCGTCACATTTAGTCGTCTGTGAAGGTCTTTCGATTTGCTGCCGAGGTTGGTTCTTGAACCCTCACCCTAGCCCTCTCCCAGTTTTGGGAGAGGGAACAATCGGCCGTAGGGCCGATCAGTCCGGCTTTTAGCCGTAACCTGAAGCCACCGGCTTTAACCGGTGGAGTATTCACAACGGACCTGAGTTTATCCGCTCTGGGCCGGTTTAGCAGATCAGATCGATGGCGTAGGTTATAATCCACAGGGAGCGTAACTGAATCATGGCATCGACTTTCGCTGACGTCTTTACTGAAATGGCGGTACTGCTGTTGCTGGCCACTGTCATCGGTGCCATCGGTGTGCGCCTGCGCCAGCCGCTGATCGTCGCCTTCATCGCGGTAGGTATCCTGGTGGGGCCATCGGTTTTCGGCTGGGTGTCGGCAAATGATCAAGTCGATCTGCTGGCCAAACTGGGTATTGCGCTGCTGTTGTTCGTGGTTGGGCTCAAACTGGATCTGCACATTATCCGTAGCATGGGGCTGGTGGCGCTGGCCACCGGACTGGGGCAGGTCTTCTTCACCTCCGTCGTCGGCTACTTTATCGCCATCGCCCTGGGGATGACCCCGGTGACCGCCCTCTATGTGGCGGTGGCGCTGACCTTCTCCAGCACCATCATCATCGTCAAGCTGCTCTCCGACAAACGCGAAGTGGACACGCTGCACGGTCGTATCGCCATCGGCTTCCTTATCGTTCAGGATATCGTGGTGGTGCTGGTGATGATTGGTCTGGCCGCGCTGGGCGAGGCCGCCGATGCAGCCGATGCAGCCGCGCTGGGCCGGGAGGCGGTCGAGGTATTGATCAAGGGCGGCCTGTTCATCGCCGCCATCGGGTTGTTGATGCGCTATGTGTTGACGCCGCTGCTACACCAACTGGCCCGTTCGCGGGAGCTGTTGGTGCTGTTCGCCATTGCCTGGGCGGTGGCGCTGGGCGCGGCGGGTGGATACCTGGGTTTCAGCAAGGAGGTGGGCGCCTTTCTCGCCGGCGTGTCGCTGGCCTCTACACCCTACCGCGAGGCCATCGGCGCGCGTTTGGTCAGTCTGCGGGATTTTTTGTTGCTGTTCTTCTTTATCGATCTGGGCGCCGGGCTGGAGTTGGCTGTGCTCGGTGCACAGGTTGTGCCGGCCATTATCCTTTCGCTGTTCGTACTCATCGGCAACCCATTGATCGTGATGACCATCCTCGGTGCCATGGGTTATCGCAAGCGCACCGGGTTTCTGGCCGGTCTGACGGTGGCCCAGATCAGCGAATTCTCTCTGATCCTGGGGGCGTTGGGCCTGAGCCTGGGCCATATCGACGCCGACACCATGGGTCTCATCACCCTGGTGGGGTTGATCACCATCAGCACCTCCACCTACATGATCTTGTACTCCCACCTTCTCTACGAGCGGATTTCCCCCTGGCTGGATCTGTTCGAACGTAAACAGGCGCATCGGGAAGAGGCTCAGGATCGGAATACGCAGGAGAACGGATACGATGTCATCCTGTTCGGTTTGGGGCGGTTCGGCACCAGGATTGCGCGGCAACTGCGGCTAAGAGGCTACCGGGTGCTCGGCGTGGATTTCGATCCTGATCTGGTACGCCGGCAAGAGGGGCACGGTTATGCAGTGCGCTACGGCGATGCCGAAGACCCGGAATTTCTCACCACCCTGCCGCTCAGGCAGGTGCGCTGGGTCTTGAGCAGCTTGCGAGAGATGCCCGTCAATCTCGCACTGCTGCATGGCCTGCGTGATCATGGTTACAGTGGGCGGGTGGCGGTTACCGCCCATTCCTTGCAAAATGTCGAACAGTTGAAAAGTGCAGGTGCCGACCAGGTGCTGGTCCCTTATGCCGATGCGGCCACCGAGGCCGTTGATAACCTGTTTGGTGTGAGCGGCAAGCAGCCATCCGGGGTGGGCGACAGGAACAACGCCAAAGATGTGACGTGACAATACAGATCCAATTCTTTTCGTGTGTGATAACAAGATGATTTCAGTCTCTGTAGGATGCTGGTGAGCGGTAGCGAACCGCATCGTTCGCGTGTTATCAAGCGCCCGGCACGGGTGATTGTCGGCGTCACCGCTCTCGACTGATGCGGTTCGCTACCGCTCACCGGCATCCTACACAGAATTTTGAGAATCATTGCCCGAATTGTGTTATGGGGAGCCTGACGGATGACTGTGTGCACATATGATCGAAGACAGTCTTTAAAGTTTACACCCCGCGAATCGGTGATTATCCATTTTCGGAGCGGGGGGTTACGTGCTGTTTTGTTTACCCTGCTATGGTGGATACTCACAGATGGTGCAACGGATTCATGGCTGGTGGGTGCGCCAGTGGTACTGTTTGCGACATTGGTCAGCGTGGCGCTACTGCCTCCTTTTTCCTGGTCCTTGATGGGGATCGTACGTTTTATCCCGTTCTTTCTCTGGTGCTCGCTACGGGGGGGCATGGACGTGGCCCGCTGCGCTCTGCACCCGCGGTTACCAATCTCGCCGGGGCTGTTTGACTACATATTCCGACTGCCGCCGGGTCTGCCGCGGGTGTTCATGGCCAACATCGTAAGCCTGCTGCCTGGCACCTTGAGCGCGGAACTCGGTGCGAATTATCTGCAAGTGCATGTGCTCGACGAACGGAAGGATTTCTTGTCAGAACTCGAGAAGGTAGAGCAAAGAGTGGCCGCGATGTTCGGTATCTCTTTGCCTCCATCCGGAGGAGGCGAATGAAGTGAAGAGATTCAATAATATTCTTTGCGTGGTGACACCAGGGGCGGGATGCAAAACCGCGTTGGAACGTGCGGTCACGCTGGCTGAAAACAACCAGGCGAGCCTGACGGTTATCGACGTGACCGAGCGCGTAACTGCCGGTATTGGAATGCCGGAAGGCGGTCCGATCTCTGCAGACCTGCAGGCAGCAATCGTCAGTGCGCGTGAACAGGAACTGGACTCCCTGGTTGAGCCTTACCGCCAGCGGATCAACGTGCAAGCCAGGGTGTTGATCGGCACACCGTTTTTGGAAATTATTCGAGAGATACTGCGCAACGGGCATGATCTGGTGATCAAAACCGCTGAACGCTGGGATTGGCAGGACCGCTTATTCGGCAGCAACGATATGCACCTGTTACGTAAGTGTCCATGTCCGATGTGGATCACGCTGCCGGAGGAAAAGCCCAATTACCGCCGGATCATGGCCGCGGTCGATTTTGACCCGTGGCTGGAGGGTGCCGGGGAGAATGATCTGAACCGGCTAATCCTCGAGCTGGCGAGTTCGATGGCGCTGTCCGATTTCGCTGAACTGCATGTGGTCCATGCCTGGGAGCCCATGACGGAGACTATGATAAGAGTGTTCAGCAGCGACTTGTCCGAAGAGCAAATCGCTGCCAACGTGAATCGTGAACGGCGCGACCACCAGGCCCAGCTCGAACGGCTGACCGGCAGGTTGCGCGACTGGATCGGCACAGAGGCTTACGATTATCTGTTACCGAGGCTTTATCTCTGCCAGGGCAGCGCACGCAAGGAAATTCCGGCGCAGGCCAGACGGATTGACGCCGATCTTGTCGTCATGGGCACCGTGGCCCGCACTGGTTTGGCCGGATTCTTTATGGGCAACACTGCGGAAACGATTCTCAACCAGATCGATTGCGCCGTGCTTGCGGTCAAGCCGCCCGGCTTTGTAACGCCGGTCACATTGGAGGGCTGAACCCGGGTTGAACACATATGCAGACCCTTTTCCTCATATTAGCGTTGTTTCTACTGCTGAATCTTGGCGCCGGGATGTGGCGGGTACTTCGTGGTCCGACCGCCGCCGATCGCATGTTGGCCGCACAGTTATTCGGTACCACGGCGGTGGCCATACTGCTGTTGCTCGCGCAGGTCGATGGCAATGCGGCCCTGCGCGATGTGGCGTTGGTGTTTGCCCTGTTGGCCGCGGTAACGGCAGTGGCCTTTGTGCGGCGGGCCTGGCCAGACCAGGAAACGGACCATGATGCTGGGTGATTACCTCACCGTGGTACTGCTGATCGCCGGGAGTATCTTCTTTCTGGCGGGTACCCTGGGCCTGCTGCGATTTCCGGATGTCTATACCCGTCTGCATGCATTGACCAAGGCCGACAACGTCGGTCTGGGACTGATGGTGGCCGGGCTCGCCCTGCAGGCGGAATCCTGGACGGTGGTGGGCAAGCTGCTGATGATCTGGCTGTTGGTACTGCTGGCGGGTGCCAGTGTCGCCCACCTGGTGGCCGCAGCGGCGCGGCAAAGAGGCATCAAGCTGTGGAAACGATGACGTGCATGGACGCACTCGCCGCTCATTGGCATCCATGCCACCACGGCAGGGCCTGCCCCATGAGCGTAGCGAGTGTTTTGGGCATTTGCACATCCCTGTGCATCATTTCGCGGGCGCATGGAGCGCAGGAGCGATGAGCCTGTTGCAGTCTGCATTCGATGTCCTGCTGGGGTCTGCCTTGTTGTGGCTGGCTTGGCGGGCGCTGGCGAGCCCGGATTTATTCAGGGCCATTGTGCTGTTCATCGCCTTCGGGCTGTTGATGGCGCTGGCCTGGGTTCGGCTCGACGCGCCGGATATTGCCCTGGCCGAGGCGGCTATCGGCGCGGGACTGACGGGTGCCCTGCTGCTGGCAGCACTGACAAGGCTCGAGTCTAAGAGTGATACAAAATCAGCCCATGAAAAAGACCAATAAACCGAAATCCATAACTGAAAACGGTGAAAGAGAGGCACCGTTTCGGTTGCTGCTCGCGGTGCTCCTGTCAGTTCTGGCCGTGGGGTTGGGTTATGCGGTGCTGTCCCTTCCATCGCAGGCCCCGGGTTTGAGCGACTATGTGGCGGAAAACCTCGAAACCAGCGGTGTCAGTAATCCAGTCACTGCGGTGCTGCTTAACTTCCGTGGTTACGATACCTTGCTGGAACTGGGGGTGCTGTTGCTGGCCTTGCTTGGGGTCTGGTCACTCGGTGCTGTACCGAAACGCCACGAGTCATCCCCTGGGCCGGTGCTGGATATGCTGTCGCGCCTGCTGGTTCCTTTACTGATCCTGGTTGCCGGCTATCTATTATGGGTCGGCGCCCATGCGCCGGGCGGTGCCTTTCAGGCCGGTTCGCTGCTGGCGGCGGCGGGGGTGTTGCTGTTGCTGACGGGGTGGCGACTCGGCACAGGGTTTTCCGGCCTGCTACTGCGCATTACCCTGGTAGCCGGCCTGGGGGTCTTTGTGGTGGTGGGTGTTGTGTTGATACTGGCGGGCGGGCGCCTGCTGGAATACCCCCTGTCATTCGCGGGTGCGCTGATACTGCTGATCGAGGCGGCAGCGACTGTGTCCATCGGCGTGACCCTGGCTGCCCTGTTCCTGGGTGGCCGCCCAGAGGCAGGAGCGCAGGAGCGATGACGTGCATGGATGCACTAAGTTCGCGGGCGCATGGAGCGCAGGAGCGATGACGTGCATGGATGCACTAAGTTCGCGGGCGCATGGAGCGCAGGAGCGATGAGCCCTGCTTTCCTCTATGCACTGGTGGGGGTGGGTCTGTTCACTCTGGGTCTGTACGCCTTGATCGTCCACACGCATTTACTGCGTAAGATCCTGGCCATCAATGTGATGGCCAGCGGGGTGTTCCTGGTGTTGGTGGCACTGGCGGTCCGTACCCAGGGGGCAGCGCCGGATCCAGTGCCGCACGCCATGGTGATTACCGGCATCGTGGTTGCCGTATCGGCCACCGCCCTGGCGTTGGCGCTGATGCTGCGGGTACAGGCGGCAACAGGCCGGGCTGAGCTTGCCGAAGAGCCGTTGGAATAACACTCGATGTCTATGTGGATACCAGGTGTCCACTGGGGGGTGATGGCTATTGTGTTGCCGCTGGCCGGGGCCATAAGCTGTTTCTTGTGGCCGCGACGCACCGTCCCGCTGGGTCTGGTTACTGCGCTGGGTATTGTCGCTTGCGTGGCCGGACTGGGCTGGCGGGTGGTGGAGCAGGGTGCGCAACGCTATGCGGTCGGAGGCTGGGGTGCGCCATTGGGTATCGACCTCTATGCAGATGGTTTGAGTCTGCTGATGCTAATGGTGGCGGCGGTGGTGGGGCTGGGCATCAGCGTCTATTCCAGCGGCTATTTTAAACCAGACAGGGCGACGCATTTTTGGCCATTGTGGCTGTTTCTGTGGGCCGCGCTGAATGCTTTGTTTCTGTCCGCGGATATCTTCAATCTTTATGTCACCCTGGAACTGCTGGGGCTGGCGGCGGTGGCGTTGGTCGCGTTAGCCGGGGGGGCGGATGCCTTGACCGGGGCCATGCGCTACTTGTTGGTCAGTCTGCTGGGTTCGTTGTTCTATCTGCTGGGTGTCGCGCTGCTCTATCACAGTTTTGGCAGCGTCGATATCGCGATATTGGCAGAGCGGGTGGAACCGTCCCCCGCAGTGTGGGCAGCGATGGGATTGATGAGTGCCGGTTTGCTGCTCAAGACCGCGTTGTTTCCGCTGCACTTCTGGTTGCCGCCAGCCCATGCCAGTGCCCCGGCGCCAGTGAGCGCGCTGTTGTCAGCACTGGTGGTGAAGGCATCGTTTTATATTCTGCTGCGTCTGTGGCTGGAGATTTTCCCGCTGACCAACGCCGTGCTTGGTCAGTTGCTGGGTCTGCTCGGCGCGGCCGCTGTGCTCTGGGGCGGGCTTCAGGCGTTACGCCAGACGCGGCTCAAAATGTTGATCGCCTATTCGACCGTGGCGCAACTGGGTTATCTGTTTCTGGCTTTTCCGCTGGCGAACATCATCGGTTGGACGGGTGCGCTCTATATGCTGTTATCCCACGCCGCGGCCAAGACGGCCATGTTCATGGCGGCCGGCAACATCCTGTATTTCGGCGGACATGATCGCATTGCGGATCTTGATCGTGTCGTGCAGCGTCTACCCCTGACGATTACCGCCTTTGCCTTGGCGGGTATCAGCATCATGGGCCTGCCGCCCAGTGGCGGATTTATCGCCAAATGGCTGCTGCTGGAGGCCGCCATCCGTTCCGATCAGTGGTGGTGGGGGATCATCCTGATCCTCGGTGGACTGCTGTCTGCCGCCTGGGTCTTTAAAGTGGTCGGTTATGCCTTTACCCAGTCCGAGGTACCCCACCAAGCCAGAGCGGTACCTGCCACCATGGAGTGGACCGCGCTGGTCATGGCCGTGGTCGCCATCCTGCTGGGCCTGTTTGCCCCCTGGCCGCTGGCATTAATGGAAATCGGTTTACCCTTTAGCGGGGAAGATCCCGGATGACGTGCATGGATGCACTAATTTCGCGGGCGCATGGAGCGCAGGAGCGATGACGTGCATGGATGCACTCGCCGCTCATTGGCATCCATGCCACCACGGCAGGGCCTGCCCCATGAGCGTAGCGAGTGTTTTGGGCATTTGCACATCCCTGTGCATCATTTCGCGGGCGCATGGAGCGCAGGAGCGATGACGTGCATGGATGCACTCGCCGCTCATTGGCATCCATGCCACCACGGCATTTGCACATCCCTGTGCATCATTTCGCGGGCGCATGGAGCGCAGGAGCGATGAGCTGGAATGCCGCGCTGCCGCTACTCGTTCTCGCCAGCTCCCTGTTACCGGGACTGGTGATTTTCTTTCTGCCAGAGGAGCGTGTTGCAACCCGTACCACCCTGAACCTGACCGGTGCAGTACTCAAACTGGTGTTGGTCGGGGTGATGATCTGGGGCGTTTTTCACGGCCACCATTATGAGACCCGTCTGCCCCTGTTACCCGGGCTGGATCTGGTACTGCGTGCCGACCCCCTGTCGATGCTGTTTGTGGTGCTTTCCAGTGTCCTGTGGCTTGTGACGACCGTTTATGCCATCGGCTACCTGGAGGGCTCGCCTAACCGCAGCCGCTTTTTCGGATTTTTCAGCCTGTGTGTGACCGCAACGGTCGGTGTGGCGTTGGCCGGCAACCTGATTACCTTTTTGCTGTTTTACGAGCTGCTGACCCTGGCCACCTATCCGCTGATCGTGCACCGTGGTACCGACGAGGCGCGGCGCGCAGGTCGTACCTACCTGAACTATACGGTTGCAGGCGGCGCCCTGTTGCTGATCGGCACGGTATGGCTGTACACCCTCACCGGCACCCTGGAGTTCACAGCACGTGGTTTTTTATCCAGCCTGGATGAAACACACTACGGGGTTCTGGTCGTCATATTTGTACTCTTGATCGCTGGTCTGGGTGTAAAGGCCGCACTGATTCCGCTGCATGGCTGGCTGCCGCAGGCCATGGTGGCGCCCGCACCCGTGAGCGCATTATTGCATGCGGTGGCGGTGGTGAAGGCGGGTGCCTTCGGTATCGTGCGCGTGGTCCACGATGTCTATGGCATCCAGTTTGCCGCCAGTCTGGGAGTGACATTGCCACTGGCAATAGTGGCGGCGGCGACCATTATTTATGGTTCGATGCGAGCATTGTTCCAGGATGATCTGAAACGCCGGCTGGCGTTCTCCACGGTCAGCCAGGTTGCCTATATTGTCCTCGGCATCGCCATCGCCGGCCCGATCGCGACCATCGGCGGCCTGGTCCATCTGGTGCACCAGGGCGTGATGAAAATCACCCTGTTTTTCTGCGCCGGCAATCTCGCCGAGACTTTAGGAATTCACAAAGTCAGCGAAATGAACGGGGTCGGACGGCGCATGCCCTGGACCATGGTCGCCTTTACTATCGCTGTCTTTGGCATGATTGGTGCGCCACCCTTGGCCGGTTTTGTCAGTAAATGGTATCTGGGACTGGGGGCATTGGACGCCGGGCAGAGCTGGGTGATTATTATCCTGGCTGGTAGTAGCCTGCTCAACGCGGCGTATTTCCTGCCTATTCTGTACGCCGCCTGGTTCAAGGCACCTCCCGATACCTGGCCCGCCGAGCGCTCCTTCGGGCGGCGTGAGACGGCCTGGACGCTACTGGCGCCCCCGGTGGTGACCGCTTTGCTGACACTGGCTGCGGGGTTGCTGGCATCGGCACCGTTTAGTCCGTTGCAATGGGCGCGTTTCATCACGACTCTGGGATACGCATCATGAATACCACACTGAGTGCTATCCTTCTGCTGTCGGTACCTGGATGCCCGTTGTTACTCGCATTTCCTGCACTTCGCTCACGCCTTCCTGATCCCTGGTCTTGCCATATCGCCCTTTTGCCCGCGGTTATCCTGTTGGCTGTGCCGACGGTCTTTTCTGTTGACTTGCCTTGGCTGCTGTTCGGTACCGGACTGGGTATAGGCGAGGCATCCCGATGGTTGTTAGCGATGTCAGTGGTACTATGGGCTGCCGCCGCGACCCTTTTACATGCACCCACCGGCCAATCTGCGGACAATCGGCTCACGACCTTTTTTCTGTTGACCCTGGCGGGTAATCTGGGTGCGATTCTGGCGACGGATCTGGTCGGATTTTTCGCCTTTTCGACCCTGATGGGTTATGGCTTCTATGGCCTGCTGGTTAATGGTGGAAATAAGGCAGCGCGGCGGGCCGGACGCGTCTATCTCGGTCTCCTTATCCTGGCGGATCTGGCCCTGTTCGAGGCCTTGTTGATCGCGGCTGCAACGACCGGGAATCTGGGCTTTGGAATAGTGCGCCAGGCAGTGGCCCAGTCAGCTTCCCCAAGTTTGTATCTGTCGATGGTTCTCGTCGGCTTTGCCCTCAAGGCAGGCATCTGGCCGTTGCACTTCTGGTTACTGCCGGCCTTTCGTTCGGCCCGGCCGGCGGTCGCCCTGCTGCTGGGCGCTGTTCCCGTTGCTATCGGACTGCTTGGAGTCGTGCACTGGTTGCCCCTTGGCGAAATCACCTCGCCTGACCTGGGGTTGATCATCCAGGGGCTGGGGGTGGCCGCCATGCTCTATGCCATGGTAGCCGGGCTGATGCGTAGGCAGCTAAAAATGCTACCCGCCTATGCCGCCATCGTCGCCACGGGATTGTTCGTCACCGTCTTGGGGGCGGGACTGGCCGATCCTGCTGTGTGGCACCGGTACGGAAATCTGGCGCATTTCTTCATTGTTTCTCTGGGGTTTGGCTTGGCGGCCCTGACCGTCGGCATCGGGTGGCTGGAGGCGAGGAACCCTTATTCTGCTGCGCCTGTAAAGCAAGTCGACGATTCGACCCCGTGGTTTGAGCGCTGGCCTGACGCAGTGGTGCGTTGGGCCGCGCAGATGGGGTTCGATACCTTACCCCGGTTGCGTGCATCGTGGCTGGCTAAAGTGGGCCGTCTCTGGCGAGTCCGTGCATGGCAACGAACCTTGGACGGTAGTGAGCGTTTTCTGCAACACTGGACCTTTGCGATCACCCTGTTTCTCTTGCTGGGAATTGTCGTGGCGCTTGTCGGCGCATCATTTTGGGACAAATCATTGTGGAGCGTTTTTTGATTAACACCAACGCTCGGTTCGCAAGAGCGACATTCAGAGATAATGGGAGATAACGGGATGAATTTTCAAACACAAAGAAGCGCTGCGAAAGTCGCGCAGACGATCCAATGCAGTCGCGTGAGTGAGCTCACTCATCCGTTTAATGTTGCGGAGTTTCCATTGGATTGCAGGCAATTCCTGGATATGGTCGAAGGGCATCAGGCTCCAGTCGGGCTCGCCTTGCTTAATCGACAGCAGGAACTTGCGCTCATTTTCTGTTAGCGCTGTGCGTACCCACGAAAATAGTTGCTTTCGGGCGGCTTCGAGTTCGTCCAGCTCGATTGCATGGGCTGTCATGCCCGCAAAGTGGTGAGTGTAGAGCTGTTCAATGGTTTTGGCATTCGGAGCCAACAGTTCTGCCATGGGGCGGTGATGTCCAGTAAGGTAAACAGCGAATCAGCAAATCCACCTGGGCTCGATAGCGTTCGTTGACAGGCATGATGGCTCCTTATTGGTGATTCGTGTCTGCTACGACCAGGATATATTTTAAATATCCATGGTACCGTAATCAAAAATCGTCTCTATGAAACGGAGAGACAAAGCAAAGCATACGGCACGTTACGAACAATTATCTTCATCGGAAAACAAGGCAAACAGATCCCTGTAATAAGCACAAACCTGACATTAAGCGCCGCTGAAATTGTTGCTCGGTTACAGAAGAGATGGGTAGAAGAGAACGGATTCAAATATATGGATGAACATTACAATATTGATCTATTGACCACCTATGAAACAGAAGAGGCCCCCGACAAAATAATGAGCAGGCCTAACCCAGATCGTAAAGCCGCGAACAGAGCCATAGCAGAAAAGAAAACGGAGCTCAAAGAATTAAAAGAAAAATATGCCACGAAACTAAATGAAACAAAAGATAAAGACGAGCTGACCATCGCCGCGTTTGAAGAGCAAGAAAAAGAGCTAAAATTGGAAATAAAAACTGCCGAGATGGAGCTGGGGTTACTGGAGTTAAAGCGAAAAGAGATCCCCAGTAAGGTAGAAAGCAACCTGAAAGAGGAAAGCGTTATCAGCTCTCAAAAACGAAGACTGTTCATCAACTTGGTAAAGACCATGAACTACAATTGTGAAAAATGGCTGCAGCTCATTTTTTGTCAATTTCACCCGAAAGCGGATGAAACCTTAAGCCTGATCCGGCATCTCTTGACCCAGCCAGGTCGCATTCGCCAGCGGGGCCAGATCCTCGAAGTTGAGTTGGAAAGGCTCGATAGTGGGGTACAGGCCAACACGCTAGATAAAGTGTTGGAAAAGTTCAGAGAAGACAATCACTTAAATCTTCCTGATGGTCGGAAACTGGTGATTTGGCAAGCGCTGTGACAATTGGGAAACTTAAGATTTCGATACAAGTCTCGTTTGGAGTTCTGAACTGGCAATATCCTGGAGCACCGCCCTGGCTTCGCCGTGTTGTGTGATCACTATGGTACGTTGCCCCTCACTGACGTTTCGCAGAACCTCGGCGGTGTGGCTTTTCAAATAGCTGATGGGTTTGACCGATTCACTCAGCTTCATGGTTTGTGTTTCCTTATCGGTTTAATTGGTGCTAAATATAGTCCATATTTGGTTCCAGTGTAAAGGTGGCCGGGTATGACCTCTGCCGAGGTGGAGGCTTTGGATAGTGGCGATTAGCAACAAATTCTGAGCATGGTATCTCTCATGGTATTATCACTGATCACAACAATTAACCTATTGATAGTAATGGATGATTTTGGCCCGTTTACAATCGAGTGGGAGTAGGGTGAGCGGCCTTGGAAAGCCAAACGATTTCCGCCAGTCAGAATTTCACTAACGGCACGCCGCGTGACCAGCAGTGGATGCGCCATGCCATGGCGCTGGCGCAACGCGCCGAGGCCTCGGGCGAGGTGCCTGTGGGTGCCGTTATCGTGCGCGACAACAGCCTGCTGGCCGAAGGCTGGAATCAGCCCATCGGCGCTCATGACCCGACCGCCCACGCCGAGATCATGGCCCTGCGTGCGGCGGGGCTGACCGCTGCGAATTATCGTCTCACCGGTACCACCTTGTTCGTGACCCTGGAGCCCTGTGTGATGTGCGCCGGCGCCATTGTTCATGCACGAGTCGCGCGGGTTGTCTATGCGGCCACGGATCCGCGTGCCGGTGCTGCCGGGAGTGTCTTTTCCCTGTTAGAGAATACACCGCTTAATCATCAAGTGAGCGTACAAGGCGGGGTGCTGGCCGAAGAATGCAGTGACATGCTGCGGCAGTTTTTTCGTGCACGGCGCAACATGCCGGGGGAGAGGGGATGATTAACTGTGCGTCGTGGTTTTCTGCTGGTTTCTCCTGCTGCCATCGCTGCTGATATCTGGAAGGTTGTAAAAATGCGGGTGCCGAGACATGGGTTGACTTCTTACGTCTACTTATTTCTGGCCTGGAAGTTGAATTAATGGGTGAGTAGCGGTGGTATGTGTTGAGCGCGAAATCAATACCGCGTATCCTATGCGCCTTGTTCGGAGAGGTGCCAGAGAGGCCGAATGGGCTTGACTCGAAATCAAGTGAACGCGCGAGCGTTCCGAGGGTTCGAATCCCTCCCTCTCCGCCAAACAGTGAAACAGGCTGCCCGCTAGGTAGCCTTTTTTATTGTTTCGGAGAAGGATGCCATGATGAGAGCCCGGAGTTCGACGCGCACGAAGTGTGCACAGGGAAAGCGCCATAGCATCGCGGAGGGACTCCGAAGGGAGGCGCCAGTGGTGCGAAATTCCTGCCTTTTTCGCTCGCCGGCACTGGGCATGAACCCTCCGCTTATCGAAGACCATTACTCTCCTTTGGCTGCCGATATGATTTTTGTTCATATCTCATACATGCGGTTAGATATGGCCATAATCGATGCGCCATTTCTGACACTTGGTAGGTCTTTCTCGAGAAATTCTTCACAGGATTATGGCCTTAATTATTTAATTTTTCTGTTATTTTATCTGGCATGAAATGCTACTATTTGTGGGCATATTCCACATTTTGATGTTTACGAGCTCTCTTTACTTTTTTGATGTTAATTTTAATAAGATAACAAGGAGTTTTCCTATGGATGCATTGCTTAATTCCGATGTAGATTATCTTGGTACCTACATTATTCCCTGGGCCGTTAATCTTGTTTTGGCGCTGGTCATATTCATTGTCGGGCGCTGGGTTGCGCGAGCGGTGACCAATGCGGTGGGGCGCCTGATGAAAAAGGGTGGTATGGATGAGTCCCTGGTCGATTTTCTCGGCAACCTGATTTATGCCGCGCTGTTGGTAGTAGTTATCATCGCGGCGCTGGATCAACTGGGTGTGGACACCACGTCAGTGATGGCCATCTTTGCGACCGCCGGTCTGGCTGTGGGTTTGGCGCTGAAAGATTCACTCGGCAATCTGGCGGCAGGAGTGATGCTGGTGCTGTTCAAGCCTTTCAAACTCGGCGATTTCATCGAGGCGGGTGGCGTAACGGGCGTGGTGGAATCGATCCGTATTTTCAGTACGCTGTTGAAAACAGGGGATAATCGTGAGATTACGGTGCCCAACGGACAGATCTATGGCGGCACCATCGTCAATTTCAGCGCTCGTGATACGCGCCGTATCGATCTGATATTCGGCATCGGTTATGACGATGATATTCGTCAGGCCAAGCAGTTGATTGAGGAAGTGATGGCGGCCGATGAGCGTATCCTGAAGGATCCGGCCGCGGTGGTGATGGTTGCGGAGCTGGCCGACAGCAGCGTGAATCTGGCGGTGCGGCCGTGGGTGGAGTCTGCGGACTACTGGAACGTGCGAGCCGCGATGTTGGAGAACATAAAGATCACCTTTGACGCTGCCGGAATTTCGATTCCCTATCCGCAAACGGATGTGCATTTGTTTTCGGTGGATGAACAGGCCGCCTGATATTCTGCGGGAATCCTGATCTGGATGAAGGGGGCTTTTCAGCCCCCTTTTTCTTTGTCTGCAATGCCGGTGTGGGCCGCGGGTAAGGGCTATTCGGTTGTACGGGTGAGACAGCGTGTGGTGTTTGTCTTCGCCTTGTTAACGCATGCCAAGTAGCTCTGCGGCTCATCCTGATACAGCCGGGTGCATATCTCATAACTGCGGATCAGGGCCCAGTTGCACTCCATCTGTTGTTCAATTCGTTGCAGGGCCGCCCGCTGTCTGTCGTTACCCTGCTCCTGTTTATCGATGTCTTCGAGCAGTTGACGGAGCGCCTGCTCCGTTTGAGGTGTAGTGACTTCCGCCGCACCGGCAAGCGAAAGGGACAGTAGGAACAAAAAGGTGCTGCGAAGAATAATCATTGTGGCTGCATCTGCGATCAAACGGTTAAGAGTAGCAAATGCGGTGGCTGGCGTGCAGGCCCTTGGACCCCAGTTTGTCACTGCCTGGATGGGGCGGGTCTGGCGATTAATCTGAAATGCCCAGTATGAATGGAAGCCCCCTAAAGAATTATGCGCTTTAAGCCGATGGTTTTCCGGTAAGTGTCTTTTTGCGGGCAGGGGGTGTGCCGGTGGGCCTC
>CAJVYS010000004.1 GCA_913009875.1 uncultured Gammaproteobacteria bacterium
CCCCATCGAACGCATCCACGTCTCCGATCAGGGCCACTTCGGCATTACCCGGCTGGACTCCCGTGATGAAGGCGTCGAGGCGCTGGGCTACGTGATCACCGGCCGCGCCCTGGGACAGGGGCTGGTGGCGAGTGCCAATGAACTGGACAACCTCGACCTCATCAGCCCCGCCACCCTGCGTGAGCTCAAGCTGGGCGAGGACCACGCCACCGCCGTCATCGAACGTGACGGCCAGCGTGAGGCCATCACCAGCGCGCTGGTGATCGCCGCCGATGGTGGTGACTCCTCGGTGCGCCGTCTGCTGGACATCGCGGTGACGGAAAAGGACTACCACCAGACCGCCATCATCGCCAACATCACCCCGCAGCGCCCGCATGAGAACGTCGCCTACGAGCGTTTTACCGCGCACGGCCCACTGGCCCTGCTACCCCTCGATGCGCAAGACGGCGAGCAGCGTTGTTCACTGGTATGGACTCATGATCCGGCACAGACCAAACACCTGCTGGCGCTGGACGATAACGGATTTCTGCGTGAATTACAGGATGCCTTCGGCTGGCGCCTGGGCCGACTCCTCAAGGTGGGGCAGCGCGCCAGCTACCCCCTGCGCCTGATCCAGGCGCGCGAGCAAATCCGCCCGCGCTTGGCGCTGATCGGCAACGCCGCCCACACCCTGCACCCCATCGCCGGCCAGGGCTTCAACCTCGGTCTGCGTGACGTGGCGGCGCTGGCGCAGGTGCTCAGCGAGGCTTGCCGCACAGACCGTGACCTCGGTGAACTGGCGGTACTGGAGGAATACGCCTGCTGGCGCGAGCGCGACCACCGCAAGGTCATCGGTTTCACCCATGCCCTCGTGCATACCTTCTCCAACCGCTTTCCGCCACTGAGTCTGGCGCGCAACCTCGGCCTGCTGGCCACCGACCTGCTACCACCGCTGAAGCACGCCCTGGCGCGCAATGCCATGGGCATCGGTGGTAAGCTGCCACGGCTGACGCGGGGCTTGCCGTTGTGAATTTGTTTCCCGTTCAATGAGTACTCCATCAAAGCGATAAATTAGGAAAATAGGTACGTTGGTAACAGCCGAGAAATGAGCGTTTTTTTCTCTTGGGTAACTAAATATGCTTACACACATCACTATCCGCAATTTCAAAGGGTTTGACGAGGTTTCGTTCGAACTAGGTGACCGTGTTGTACTCATTGGGCCAAACAATTCAGGTAAGACATCGTCACTTCAAGCGCTGGCACTATGGGACATCGGCCTCAAACGCTGGATCGAGAAACGGGGCGCTGGAGTCTCGCCCAAAAAACGGCCGGGGGTTGCAGTAAACCGGCGTGATCTCATCACGATACCTGTTCCCAGCGCCAATCTCCTCTGGCGAAACTTGCGTGTACGGGAGTCCGTGAAAGGAAAAGGGACGCAGAACATCCGCATTGAAATTATTGTGGAAGGCGTTTCCGCCGGCAAGGCTTGGATCTGCGGCCTAGAGTTTGATTACGCTAATGAAGAATCATTTTACTGTCGCCTTTTGCATTCAAACGGAAACAGCGAGCGTGAATTGCTGACAATACCGGAGCAGGCCTCTGATGTGCGCGTCGCCTATCTTCCGCCAATGTCAGGATTAACAGCTATGGAGACACGCCTGGATTCGGGTGCGATTAATGTCCGACTGGGTGAAGGGCGAACTGCCGAAGTACTCCGCAATCTATGTTATCAAATCGCTGAAGGTAAAGATGGCCTTCAACGCTGGCACCTCCTTGCAACACAGATCAAAGACTTTTTTGGCGTTGAGCTTCAGGAGCCAAGATATATTGCGGAAAGGGGCGAAATAACACTTGCCTATAAACATCATGGCGTACAATTAGATATCTCATCTTCAGGTCGCGGCTTGCAGCAAATCTTACTGCTGCTTGCTCACATGATGGTTAACCCAAAATCGGTTCTTCTTATGGACGAACCCGATGCGCATCTTGAAATATTGCGACAGCGCCAGATATACCAATTACTTACTGACACAGCCAAAGAGAATGGCAACCAAATTATTGCTGCAAGCCATTCGGAGGTCATCCTTAATGAAGCAGCAGATCGAGATATGGTGATTGCCTTTGTCGGCAAGCCGCATCGAATTGATGACCGCGGATCGCAGGTCTACAAATCCTTGAAGGAAATAGGCTACGAGCAATATTATCAGGCAGAGGAGACGGGTTGGGTTCTTTATCTGGAGGGATCCACTGACCTCGCTATTTTACGCAGTCTTGCCAAGATACTGGATCATCCCGTCAGGGAGCATCTGGAACGACCATTCGTTCATTATGTACTTAATCAACCCAGGAAAGCACAAGAACATTTTTACGGAATCAGGGAGGCCAAACCAGACCTGGTTGGAATCGCGATTTTTGACCGCTTGGAGGTAAGCCTTCCAGGCGACCCAAATCTTATCCAAAGTATGTGGAAACAGCGTGAGCTTGAAAATTATTTGTGTAGCAAAGACGTTGTCCTGGAATGGATCAAAGCAACGGCCGAATCGAATTCGGATGGCCCGTTATTCGCCAGAGAATGGGTTAAAATTATGACCGACATAATAACGGAACTCGAATCGGCCTTGGAAACATTGAACAAGCCTTCTCCATGGGGAAAGGATATCAAGGTGACGGATGATTTTCTGGATCCGCTTTTTGAGAAGTTTTTTAATAAGCTCGAGCTTCCAAATCTTATGCGGAAGACCGATTATCACGTGCTTGCAAAATTTGTTGCTCCCGAGAATCTCGACCCTGAAATACCGGAGGTGTTGAATGCCATCCAGCAAGTGGCGGAACAAGCAGCTCCCCGACAAACCAATGAGTAGCTTGGCTGATAGATGCCTCGATTGTTTTACACCATGTAAGAGCCCGCATGATCAACGCACGAAAGCCCAACCATCGTGAATATTACAGACAAGTATGATGTCGTCATCATCGGCGGCGGCATGGTGGGCGCCAGCCTGGCCTGCGCACTGGCCGACAGCACCCTGTCCATCGCCGTCATCGAAGGGCATGAGCCGCCCGCCAACTGGCCCGCCGACAGCTTCGACATCCGCGTCAGCGCCATCACCCGTGCCTCGGAAAACCTATTCCGCCGCCTTGGCGCGTGGGAAGAAATGGAAGCTATGCGGGTGCAGCCTTACGAGGCCATGGACGTGTGGGACGCCACCGGCTCCGGTCATATCCACTTCGACGCCGCCGAACTGGGCGAGCCCAACCTCGGCCACATTATCGAGAACCGCGTTATCACCCGCGCCCTGCTGCAGCGCCTGCGCCGGCACGACAATATCGACACCTGCTGTCCGACCAAGCCTGTGCGGCTGATGCTGCGCAGCGACCACGCCCAACTGCAATTGGATGATGCCAGCCTGCTACAGACGCCGCTCATCATCGGCGCGGACGGCGCCCATTCCTGGCTGCGCCAGCAGGCCGGCATCGACATACAGGAGCGCCACTACCGACAGACGGCTGTGGTTACCACGGTGCAGACCGAACGCCATCACGAAGATACCGCCTGGCAATGCTTCCTGCCCAGCGGCCCGCTGGCCTTCCTGCCCCTGCCCGAGGGCCGCAGTTCCATCGTCTGGAGCACCAGCGCGGAGGAGGCCGAGCGCCTGCTGGCGCTGGACGATGCCGAGTTCATGAGCGAGCTGGGTGAAGCCTTCATGCATCGCCTGGGCACAGTCACTGCCGTCGGCCCGCGCGGCGCATTCCCGCTCAAGGGACGTCATGCGAAGGAATACGTCAAACCGCATCTGGCCCTGGTGGGTGACGCTGCCCACACCATCCATCCGCTGGCCGGGCAGGGCGTGAACCTTGGCCTTGCCGACGTGGAAGAACTGGCCACGGTGGTGTTGACGGCGCATCGCACGCATCGGCCCATCGGCAGTTTCAAGACCCTGCGCCGTTACGAGCGCGCGCGGCGCGGCGACAATCTGCTAATGCTGGATGCCATGGGTACCTTCAAGGCTTTGTTCAGCAACGACACCCCGGGCCTGCGCGAGCTGCGCAATCTGGGCCTCAATCTGGCCGATCACGCCGGCCCGCTGAAAAATCTCATCGTTGCCCGGGCCATGGGCCTGGGCTCCCTGCCAAGCACGCCCTGAACGTCCATGGACATCTTCGACATCGCCGCTGTCTTAATCACCGCCTCGGCGCTGTTCAGCTTCATCAACCATCGCTACATCAAGCTGCCCACCACCATTGGTCTGATGCTGATCGCGCTGGTGGTGTCGTTGATGCTGCTGGCGGCCGGTAAGCTGGGGCTGGGGCATATCCAAACGCACGCAGAAACTTTGCTCGGTTCCATCGATTTCAACCAGACCCTGATGGAGGGCATGCTGAGCTTCCTGCTGTTCGCCGGCGCCCTGCACATCAACTTGGCCCATCTGGCCAAGCAGAAGTGGATTATCTCCAGCCTCGCCACCATCGGCATTCTCACCTCGACCTTTCTCATCGGCGGCGCGAGCTATTACGTCCTCGCCTGGCTGGGCGTCCAGCTGCCCTTTATCTACTGCCTGCTGTTCGGTGCGCTGATCTCGCCCACCGATCCCATCGCCGTGCTCGGCATCCTCAAGACCGCCAACGCGCCGAAGACACTGGAGACCAAGATCGCCGGTGAATCCCTGTTCAACGACGGCATGGCGGTGGTGGTGTTCATCGTCCTGCTGGGTATCGCCAGTGGCGGCGAGGAGGTCACCGCCGGGCATATCGCGATACTGTTCCTCGAAGAGGCGGTGGGCGGCGTGGCCTTCGGCCTTGCCATCGGCTGGCTGGCCTATCTGATGCTCAAGCAGGTGGACAATTATCAGGTGGAGATCCTGATCACCCTGGCGGTGGTGATGGGTGGCTATTCGCTGGCCTCGGCGATCCATGTCTCCGGGCCGATTGCGGTGGTGGTGGCGGGGTTGCTGATCGGCAACCATGGCCGTCTGCTGGCCATGTCCGACAAGAGTCGCGAACACCTCGATACCTTTTGGGAGCTGCTGGACGAAATCCTCAATGCGGTGCTGTTCGTGTTGATTGGGCTTGAGGTGCTGGTGTTGACCTTCAGCCCGGCGTTGCTCACCGCAGCAGTGGTGCTGATCCCGGTAGTACTCGCTGCGCGTATGATCAGCGTCAGCATCCCCGTCCATCTGCTTAGCCTGCGGCGTGCCTTTTCGCCGGGGGTGATCAAGATCCTCACCTGGGGCGGACTGCGCGGTGGTGTCTCGGTGGCCCTGGCGCTGGCCCTGCCCGCCGGCGAAGCGCGCGAAATCATCCTCGCCATTACCTATGTGATCGTCGTATTCTCCATTTCCGTGCAGGGGCTCACTATCGGCAGGCTGGTGAAGAGCGTCACCCGTGCGGGATCAAGTAGCGCAATGCGCGGCCGCTAATCGGAGGGCGCAGCGCCTATTCCCGAGACCCCGACAAACAACGGCCAACGTGACCCAGCATTCGACAACTTCCCGCTCCTGGCTGATCCTGTTACTCGGTGGATTATGGCTGCTGTGCGCCACCGGCCTGCAAGCCGGCAGCCACGCCGAATCACCCCCGGCATACCGCTTCGGCATCTTCCCCTACCTGAGCCCGACACGCATCGAGCAGGCCTATGCCCCTCTGGCCGCCGCCTTTGCCGAACTGCTCGGCCATCCGCTGCGCCTGGGTACGGCGAAGGATCTTGACACCTTTCGTGCCCGCCTGCTGCGCGGCGACTTCGACATCGCCCTCGTGCCCCCCTTTGCCGTGGTGCCGCTGGTTGACCGCAGGGGCTACACTCCGCTGGCACGGCGGCCATCGAACCCTGCGCGCATCGTGGTGTTGATCAACAGCCCGTTGAAGCACGTCGGCGATCTGCGTGACCAGACCCTGGGCCTGCCGCCGGCCCGCTCCCTGGTCAATGTGATCATTCGGGTTGACCTGGACGAACGGGGCTTATGGGCCGGCAGGGACTTTCAGGCCCGGCATTTTCCCAGCACCCCCGCCTGCCTGCACAATCTGCTGGTCAACCGCGTCGATGCCTGTGCCACCGGCGGCGGTGCTGGCCTGCGCTCATTCGAGCGCAAGATGGGGGTCAAGCTGCGCACCCTCTATCAGACCCAACCCTTTCCGCACATGCTGTTCATCACCCGGCCGGACTTCCCGGCTGATGAGGCCAACAAGCTGAAGCAGTTTATCCTCGGTTTGGGGGAAAGCGCCGAAGGACGCGAATTGCTCCGGCAAATCGGCCCGGACAGTCGTTTTGTGCCCTATCGCCCGGCGGACTACGATGTCATTCGCCGCTACCACAAAACCATGCAACGCCATGCCCAGATTCTCCCTTAAATTCCGTATCACGGTGACCATGTTCCTGCTCCAGGCCGCGATTCTTGGCGCGGTGCTGACGCAGGCCCTGTCCAACTATCTCGATGGCAGTCGCGAACAGCTGCAGCAGCAGGAGATCGTTTCTCTTGACCTGATCGAGGGCTTTGCCCGCACCGCCCTGCTGACCAATCAGTATGATGACATCCAGCCGCAGCTGGAACAGCTCACCCGTAACGCATTCATCGAACTGGTGGTGCTGGCGGACGAATGGGGGATCATCGTTGCCTCCAGTGAGCCCGGTTGGGTCACCAAGTCACTGGTGGAAATGAAGGACTATGCCAACTATCCACAGCGGCTGTGGAAGGAACGCATCCTGGAAAATGCCACCGGGCCACTGGGTACGCTGGGCATCGCCTTCTCTGAGGCGCCGCTGATTGCCCTGCACGACCGGGTACAGGCGCTGGCTGTCGGCTGGTCTGCCGGCGGGCTGATCCTGATCCTGCTGGTGTCCCTGCTCAGCGCCCACGTCCTTACCCGCCGCCTGGAACGCATCACCCAGGCCGCCAACGCCGTCGCCGGTGGCGATCTCAACGCCCGTTCGGGGATTACCGGCAACGATGAAATCGCCGAACTCGGCAGCGTCTTCGATGGTATGGTGTCGAGCATACGCATCGAGCGCGACCGGCTGGCGGAACGCGAACAGCACCTGTCCCTGACCCTCAACAGCATCGGTGATGGTGTGATCGTTACCGATGCCGAGGGGCGTATCACGCGAATGAACCCGGTGGCTGAATCCCTTACCGGTTGGCACCAGGACGAGGCCGAGGGGCACCCGCTGCCGGAGGTGTTCCGCATCATCAGCGCCATCACCCGCGAGCCGGTGGACAACCCGGTGGACAAGGTGCTGGAGAGCCAGCACATCGTTGGCCTTGCCAACCACACCGTATTGATCAGCAAGAGCGGCCATGAATACCAGATTGCCGACAGCGGTGCACCCATCATCGATGGCCACGGCAACACCCTCGGCATCATCCTGGTGTTCCGTGATGTTACCGATGAATATGCACAGCAGGCGGCGCTGAGCACGAGCCAGAAAATGCTCTCTGAGGCGCAGCGTATCTCGCATGTCGGCAGCTGGGAGCTGGAGCCGAAACACGACCGGCTGCGCTGGTCCGAGGAGACATACCGTATCTTCGAACTCGACCCGGATTCACTGAGTCATCTGTCCGGTGAGCAGTTTTTTGCGGCCCACATCGAGTATTTCCGTAACACTGTGCACCCGGACGACCTGCCGCTGCTCGATGCGGCCTATACGGCATCAGTGAAGGACCACACTCCGTTTGAAAACCGGCACCGCCTGCAGATGCCCGACGGACGCATCAAATACGTGCACGAACGCGGCGAAACCCTCTACGATAGCGACGGTACCCCCCTGCGCAGCATCGGCACGGTGCAGAATGTCACTGAACGGACGCTCGTTGAGCAGGAACTGGCGGCCTACCGTAATACCCTGGAGAAGCGAGTCGCGGCACGTACCGCAGATCTGCTCACCGCCAATGAGGAACTGGAGGCCTTTGCCTATTCGGTGTCGCACGACCTGCGTGCGCCGTTGCGGGCCATTCATGGCTTCAGCCAGATCCTGCAGGAAGATTACGGCAAGCTGCTCGATGATGAGGGGCGCGACTATCTGCAGCGCGTGTGCACCAACACCAAGCGCATGGGCGAACTCATCGACGACCTGCTCAGCCTGTCCCGTATCAGTCGTCACCAGCTGAATATCAGCAGCGTATCTCTCACCGCCCTGGCCCGGGAAACCGGTGAGACACTGCAGAGGCAGAATCCCGAACGCCAGATTCACTTCGATATTCAAGCGGACGTCTCGGCCCCAGGGGACATCAGCCTGCTGCGTATCATGCTGGTAAACCTGCTCGGCAACGCCTGGAAATACACCAGCAAATCCGACAATGTGCAAATCCACTTTGGCCGTTGTCTGCAGAATGACCATCAGGTCTTCTTCGTCCGCGACAATGGCGTGGGCTTTGACGGCCAGTACGCCAGCCAGCTTTTCACCCCTTTTCATCGTCTGCACACGGCCTACGAATTCGAAGGCACTGGCATTGGCCTGGCCACGGTGCAACGCATCGTCCAGCGCCACGGCGGTCGAATCTGGGCCGAGGCCGAACCCGGCAAGGGCGCGACGTTTTATTTCACCCTCGGCTGATTTTCCTGCAACCCCAGCCCAAAACCTCAGGCTTGTTACGGACTTGACGCAATTAATGAGAATCATTACCATTTAAGAGGTCCAACAGGCATGGTTCTCACGATGAAAGCAAAAAGCACACTCTCCGCCCTACTACTGGGCGTCACGTTGTTCAGCGCCCTCCCTGCAGTTGCCGGCGAGGCGCTGGTGATCTACTCCGGGCGCAGCGACAAATTCGTCAAACCGGTGATTAAGGTCTTCACCGAGCAGACCGGCATTCCCGTGACCCTGCACAGCGGCAAGTCCACTGCCCTGCTTAATAAGCTCATGCTGGAAGGTGCTGCCACCTCGGCCGACCTGTTCCTTAGCAACGACGCCGGCAATCTGCAAAAGGGCAGCGACCTGGATCTGTTCCAGCCCGTTAACGCCGCTCTGGCCGCCCCCATCGCCGCCAACTACCGCGCCAGCGACAACAGCTGGATCGGCCTCTCGGCCCGCGCCCGCGTACTGGTGGTTAACACCGAGGGTGAATGGGCGAACAAGCTGGACTCCGTGTTCGATCTTGCCGACCCGGCGCTAAAGGGCAAGCTGGGCATCACCAATTCCACCAACGGCAGTTATATCGCCGGGGTTACCGTTTACATGCTTGCCGCCGGCAAGGAAAAGACCCGCCAGTGGCTCGAGGGCATCAAGGCCAACGCCGAGGGCAAGGTCTTCAACAAGCACAGCAAGATCGTCAAGGCAGTGGCTCGGGGCAAGAAACAGGTGGGGTTGGTGAACCACTATTACATCTATCGCCATCTCGCCAAGTACCCGGAGGCGCCAATCAAGATCGTGCTGCCGGATCAGGGCCCTAAGGACATCGGCGTGGCCTGGAATGTCGCTGGCGTGGCCATCAGCAGGCACAGCAAGAAACGCGCGCAGGCCGAGAAGCTGGTGGCCTTCCTGATCTCCGAGGCGGGGCAGAAAATGTTCGCCGAGATGAATATGGAGTACCCCACGCGTGACGGTGTGTCCGCTGCCAAGCAGGTGCCACCGGCCGGCAGCTACAAGGTGGCCGATGTGCCCATGGCTGAGCTGGGTCGGCAGCGCGACGCCACCCTCGACCTCATCGAAGCCGTGGGTATGCCTTGATTTGGGCGTGACTACGCAACGCCTGGCCTTGAATCACCACCGTGGCCGGGCAGAAGACTGTGGGAGCGGCTCATCGTGCCCTTTGGGTATCAGCCGCGAAGCTCTTGCCAAACAATGCTTCGCGGCTGAAGCCGCTCCTACAGGTATCCCGTGGTTTCAAACATGACCACAGCCACCCGGCCCCGCCTTCTCACTTTTCACTTCTCCCCCCTCGCCACCCTGGCAAGCCTGGTGGTGCTGGCGGCCGCCATCCCGCTGCTGTACGTGGTCTGGAACAGCCTGCAACTGAGTGGTCCGCAATGGGCGGGATTATGGACGTCGCGCCTGCCAACACTGCTATGGAATACCCTCTCTCTGGCCCTGCTGGTGGCCATCGGCAGCGTACTGCTGGGTGTCTCCAGCGCCTGGCTGATTGCGCGGCGAGAATTCGCTGGCCGACGACTGGCGGTGTGGCTAATGGTGCTGCCGCTGACCATCCCCACCTACGTCTTCGCCCATATCTACACCACCCTGCTGGAAGACGACGGCTGGCTCGGCCAACTGTGGATCGCCCTGTTTGACAGCGACCAATACCTGCCCGATCTGTTCAACGTCTGGGGCGCCACCCTGATCCTGACCCTGGCGGGCTTTTCTTACGTTTTTCTGCTCGCGCATTCAGCGCTGGGGGTTTCCACCCGCAGCCTGGAGGAGGCCGCACGCATCCAGGGCGCCTCGCGCGCCGAGGTGTTCTGGCGTATCAACCTGCCCCTACTGCGCCCGGCCATCGCCGCTGCGCTGGCGGTGGTGGTGCTGCACGTGCTGTCCGATTTTGGCGCCGTGAGCATGCTGCAATATCAGACCTTTACCCTGAGTATTTATCTGCAAATGAGCGGCCGCTTCAATTACCAGGCCGCCGCCGGGCTGTCGCTGGTGCTGGTGCTGCTGAGTCTCACCTTCCTGCTGCTGGAGCGCTTTTTCCGCAGCCGTCAGCGCTACTACTCGACCCGTCAGCCACGCCGTCAACTGCGCCGCCGCGCCAATATGCTGGAGACCGGCCTGATCTGGGGCTGGCTGGGGCTGATCACCCTGCTGGCCTTCGGCCTGCCGCTGGCGTGGATGCTGAGCTGGAGTTGGGTGGCCTGGCAGGAACAGCTCATCGATGCGGAATTCTGGGGCTATGTGCGCAACTCACTGCTGGTTGCCGTACTGGCCGCCAGCGTGGCACTGGTTGTTGCCCTGCCCGTTGCCCTCTATCACGCCCGCAAGCGCAATCTGCTGGGTGGTATCCTACTGCAGCTCTCCAGTGTCGGCTTCGTGCTACCCGGGCCGGTCATCGCGCTGGGTATCCTTAGCTTCTTCCTCGCCCAGCTGCCCTTGCTCTACGGCGGTATGACGGCGCTGGTGATCGCCCTGGTGATCCGCTTCCTGCCGCTGGCGGTGCAATCACAGGACGCCGCCATGGCCCAGCTCACCCCTTCCCTCGAACAGGCCAGCCGCAGCCTTGGCGCGGGGCCGCTGGAGACCCTGTGGCACATCACTCTGCCGATGATCCGCGGCGGCATGGCCACCGCCTGGGTGCTGGTGTTCATCGACGCATTGAAGGAACTGCCGGCGACCCTGATCCTGCGCCCCACCGGCTTCGACACCCTGCCGGTGCGGATCTGGATCGAGGCCAGTGAGGAGATGCTGGAACTGGCCGCCCCGGCGGCGCTGATGCTGGTGATCGGCACCCTGCCGGTGCTGTGGATCCTGCTGCGCGGTGAGCGCCGCGGTGCTTGATTTGCTTACTCAAAATCACCACAGAGGACACAGAGAACACAGAGAAAGAACCCATTTTATTAGTTTCAGCTAAAGGTTAAAACCACCGCCTTTAGGTGGTCAGATTTATCAGCCATGTTTGGTGTGTGAGCGTTGAAGTTGGAGAGGGCAGTTGCCTCTCAGGTAGGATGCTGGTGAGCGGAGCGAACCGCATCGGTCGCGTCTCTGGAGTCTGTGCAGGCGCCCATCGGGAGGTCTTCAGCTCTCGAATGATGCGGTTCGTGGAACTCACCGGCATCCTACAGGAAGTTCCAAAGTGGCCTTCAAGAACGGGTCTATTGACCCGTATCCGGACTTTCAGTCCGTTAAACTAACCCACCAGCTTTAGCTGGTGGTTGTTGAGTGGGTGCTAAGGTTGTGCCGTGAAGCTCCACATTCTGAATGACCTACATATTGAGTTCGAAGACTTCGAGCCACCGGCAACCGATGCTGATGTCATCGTTCTTGCCGGCGATATCGGCGTGGGTACGGGTGGGCTGCGCTGGGCAGAAGCCAAGTTTCCGGAGCGGCCAGTAATCTACGTGCCGGGGAACCACGAGTTCTACCATCATGATATTGCACTGATTGACGAGCTGAAGTCAGAGGCGCCCGATAATATTCACGTACTGAACGACGATCAGGTCATCATCGGCGAGGTACGATTCCTGGGCAGTGTCCTGTGGACGGACTTCGCCGTGTTTGGCGAGGCGGACAAGTTTTTTGCCATGCAGCAGGCGCGACAGCAGATGGCGGATTTTTCCATTATTCAAAATCATGGGCAGCGATTCACTCCTGAGGATGCCGCCAGGCTGCACACAGCAAGTCGGGACTGGTTGGCCGTCATGCTGGCGGAACCCTTCGCCGGCAAGACGGTGGTGGTCACCCATCATGCCCCTTCATCCCGGTCGGTGCATCCAAGGTATGCGCATGACCTGCTGACCCCGGCCTTCGCCAGCAAGCTCGAAAATCTCATGGATGGCGGTCGGGCAGCACTGTGGCTTCATGGGCACATGCATGAGTCTTTCGATTACGAGGTCTATGGCACGCGGGTAATCTGCAACCCGCGCGGCTATGCCCCAAAGGCACTGAATCCGGACTTCAGGCCGGATTGGGTCGTGAAGATCTGAATAGCGAAATTTTCGACAACAGTGAAGGCCATTCGATATATGCTGACCGGTCGGCACAGAACCCCGGTATATTCGTTGCCAGCGCGGCGGCCCATGGCCCGAAAAACATGCCCAACGATTTCAATGCCTGCGAAGGTCAAAATTCGTAAACGAAAAAGGACTGCAATAAATGTGTTACAGCTTGAACACATCGAAGCCATAGAAAAACGCCTCTGGAGCGCAGCCGACAACCTGCGCGGCATACTGCCCAAGAGTGAATACCAGGAGCTGGACAACCAGGTCCTCGGTGATTTTCTGCGCACCCTCAACCCCGAGGAGCTGAAGAAGGTCTCCGGCGACGTCTTCGGTCGCATCTACGAATACTTCCTTACCCAGTTTGCAGATCAGAAGGCCCACGACGGCGGCGAGTTCTTCACCCCCGTCTCGCTGGTCTCGCTCATCGCCCATGTGCTGGACCCCGAGAGCGGCACCGTGCTAGACCCGGCCTGCGGCTCCGGCGGCATGTTCGTGCAGAGCGCGCGCATCGTCGAGGAGCACGGCGACAGCCCCACGGAAAAGCTCACCTTCCGTGGCCTGGAGAAAAACGCCACCACCATCCGCCTGGCCAAGATGAACCTCGCCGTTTACGGCCTGGAAGGGGAAGATGAAGAGGGCAATGTCATTCATCCCCTGCCCGAGTATCTCGATGCCATCCAGAGCCTGTGGGGAACCCTTGAGCCATTACGTTGCCGTCTGGTGAGCTTCGCCAATCACTATGAAAGGCGCTCGTTGCGAAGGGAAGGGCCAGATATGAAGGTGAAAAGTGCTGGTGGCGATACTGATCTATCTGAATGGCTATTGAACACCATGCTTGCTAATCAGCCAGGGAATTCTGCTTGTTTTGTGTGATAGGCTCCCCTGCTGGAGTGATAACCCTTGGTTATCAGTGAGTTATATTTGAGGTGACCCCGGTAAATCCTGCTGAATTGCCAATAGAATGTTCGATAGAAACGGAGGGGGAAGCAGCGAGCCATGGCGCCAACGGCCTACACCGAGGACAGCCTCGTCAGCAGACCGCCGCCGATTATCTGGAGAGGCAGTTCGGTTGGTGGTTGGTGTGTCTGCGTGGAGCGATGAGGACTTCGGGCTGGTTGGGCGAGTGGGCCGTGGTGCAGACAAGGGGGCTGTTTGGCGAGCCAGAAGCAGATGGTGGAGTTATTCGGCAAGGATATCTGGACCATCAAGGAGCACGTCGGCAACACTTTTGATGAAGGCGACGAACCTGCTGGGTAAGATCCCAATCCGGAAGGCACGACGAATGACATCAAATGATGTATTGTTTGATGCATGCAAATCAAGTACGAGGTGCTGCAATGCGCACAACCCTGAACATCGACGACCAGTTGCTGGCCGAGGCCCAACGCATTACCGGGGTATCCGAAAAAGCCGCTTTGGTGAGGGAGGGGCTGAGGGCCCTGATCGAGCGAGAGAGCGCCCGCCGGCTGGCGCGGCTGGGTGGTAGTGAGCCGCAATTGAAACCGGTACCTCGCCGCCAGTCCGACCCGGCATGATCCTGGTCGATACTTCTGTCTGGATCGATCATCTGCGTACCGGAGACGAGCGACTGGCGGACTTGCTCAACCGCTGCCAGGTTGTCATGCATCCCTTTGTGATTGGCGAGTTGGCTTGTGGAAATCTGCGCAAGCGGGGTGAAGTGCTCCGGCTACTCAATGATTTGCCCCAGGCAACAGTCGCCTCTCAGGATGAGGTGCTGCACTTGATTAAGCACAAGAAACTGATGGGGCTGGGAATCGGTTTCATCGATGCTCACCTGCTGGCTTCCGCTGCGTTGACAGATGCGGCCGTGATATGGACACGCGATAAGCGGTTGCAGAAGGCTGCTGCAAAGCTGAAGCTGGCGGTGGACTGATAACCATGGCTTCCTCCAACTACACCGAAGACACCCTGGAGCAGCAAACCACGGCCGAGCATCTGGAATCGGTGCTCGGTTGGGCGTCGGTGCTTGCCTGTGACAAGGCCCTTACTGGAAAGGGTTACGATGCAAGGAGGCATTATGAGTGAGCTGGTCATTTTTGAGGTGGGGGCGCAGCAGGTTGAGGTACGGTTGGAGGGGGAGACTTTGTGGGTCACCCAGGTACAGATGGCAGAGCTGTTTAATACTTCTTCCGACAATATCAGTCTGCATCTGAAGAATATCTATAATGAATCGGAACTTATGGAACAGGCAACTACCGAGGATTTCTCGGTAGTTCGTCAGGAGGGGGAACGACAGGTGCGCAACCTGTTCGATGAGTCTCTCGGCGAGCCGAAGAAGATCATCGCCCGCAATCACCAGTTTCTTGGCGTCAATCGCGCCATTGAGGCGGTGCGAAACCGTGAGGCGCGCCACGGCAAGCTGGGCGTGTTCTGGCACACGCAGGGTTCGGGCAAGAGCTATTCCATGGTGATGTTCACCCGCAAGGTGCATCACAAGCTGGGCGGCAATTTCACCTTTCTGGTGCTTACCGATCGTGATGACCTCGACACCCAGATCTACAAAACCTTCGCTAACTGCGGGGTGATCAGCGACCAGGAGCAGTGCCGGGCCGCCACCTGAACGAGCTGCTGACTCAGCACAAGGCCGACATCTTTTCCCTGATTCAGAAATTCAACCAGAAGGTGGAGCCGGAGCAGCCCTATAGCGAACGCGATGACATCATCGTGATTACCGACGAGGCGCACCGTACCCAGTACGGCACTCTGGCGCTGAATCTGCGCAACGCCCTGCCCAATGCCAGCTATATTGGCTGGATGCACGAGACCCGCATGGCGGTGGTGGTGAGCGAGGAGCAGGGCGAGGTGGACAAGTTCCGCAAGTGGGATCTGGACACCACGCCGCACCGCCGGCTGATGAAGGAGGGCATCGATCTGCCCGAGGCCATGCACGCAAAGCCGGAGTACAGAAGCATGCAGAGCATGGCGCTGGATGACGCCTTCAAGGTGCAGGAGCATCCGCCATCGTGGCCTGCAAGGAGGCGGCCAACGAAAACGACGAAAGTCGTAAGCGCTTTGAGGTGATGTGCCGCGAGGTGTTCAAGAAGTTCAAGGCCTGCATCAATGTGCCGGGGGTGAATGCCCACCGCGCGGAGCGGGATGCCATCAACATTGTCTACAAGCGCCTGCAACAGGACCGCGAGCAGGCCGACATCACTAACATCATCCGGCAGTTGCACGAGGTGGTGGATGAGGCGATCGAGGTTCAACCCGATTGGCAAGGTGAGGAACTTGCACCCTACGACATCAGCAAGATCGACTTCGACCGCCTGCGCCAGGAATTCGAGCGCAGCCCAAGCAAGAACACCATGGTACAAAACCTCCGCCAGTCCGTGGAGCAGCGGCTGCAACGCCTGTTGCAGCAAAACCCGCTGCGCACCGATTTTCAGCAGCACTACGAACAGATCGTTGCCGAGTACAACCGTGAGAAGGACCGGGTGACCATCGAGAAAACCTTCGAGTCCCTGTTCACTCTCGTCCAGGAACTCGACGAGGAGGAGCATCGCGCCATGCGCGAAGGGCTAGACGAGGAGTCACTGGCGATTTTTGACCTGCTCAAGAAGCCGGATCTGGATGCGGCCGAGATCAAGCGCATCAAGTCCGTCGCCGTCGAACTGCTCGAAAAATTGAAACAGGAAAAACTGCGTATCGATCAATGGCGTGACGGCGAGGCAACAAGGGATGCTGTGCGGGTGACTATTCGAGACTTCCTATGGAGTGACGATACGGGCCTGCCAGTCGACAACTACACTGAAGATGATGTGGACACCAAGGCCGAAGAAGTGTTTCGCCACATTTATCGGGTCTATCCGACGGTGCCATCACCATACTATGCGGCTGCAGCCCTCTAGCCATTGAAGCGCAGGCCGGGATAATGATATCACTTTATGATATCATTTGACTATGAGCCGAAAGCATAGCCGCACCCTGGCGGCCATCTTCGCCAACCCTGTCCGCGCCAATATCGTGTGGACTGACATTGAGGTGATGCTTAAGGCCATCGGAGCGGAGATCTCGGAAGGTGAAGGTCCCCGCGTTTGGGTTGCGCTCAACGATGTGCGGGCCGTCTTCCACCGGCCGCACCCGGAGAAGGAAACGGACAAGGGGGCCGTGAAGTCGATGCGTACATTTTTGGAGCGCTCAGGCATCACACCCTAGTATTGATTAAAAGGCCTGCGGGCCATAACAGATAGGTAGCATCATGTTGAAATATAAAGGTTATATAGGTCAGGTGGAATTTGATGCCGAGGCTAATATTATTCATGGCGAGGTAATCAACACCCGCGATGTAATCACCTTTCAGGGTGAATCTGTGGACGAGCTACGCCAAGCCTTTGAGGCCTCGGTCGAGGACTATCTGGCCTTTTGTGCTGAACGTGGCGAAGATCCAGACAAGCCATTCTCCGGCCAATTTCTGATCCGGGGTAAGCCAGATTTGCACCGTGATATTTTTGCTGCGGCGGCAAGGGAGGGAAAGAGTCTGAACGCCTACGTGATTGAGCAGCTAGACCGGCTCGTACACGCCTAATGTGATGTCAGCTCATCAAGAGCAGTTCTACTCTCTTGATCGCACCGGTCACGGTAGGACATTAAATCCTGATAACGAATGCGGCGATGTGTTCCGGTCTTGGAGAAGGGAATGGTTCCCTCTTCAAGTAATTTCACCAAATGAGGGCGAGAGACGTTGAGTATGTTTGCGGCTTCCTGAGTCGTCAGTTCCGCATGGGTCGGTACGATCGTTACCGCATTACCCTGGGCCATTTCCACGAGCAGTTCACGCAACAGAACCAATGCCTGTCTTGGCAAGATAAGGTCATTACCATCTAATTGCACTCTGGCACGTTTTGCTTCAGGGATTTGGCCAAGAAGGCGACTCAGCTCCTCAGCACTTGCACGAGCCAATGCTGAAGACTCTATATCTGGCAATACTTGGGGGTGAGCGGTCATTATATATATCCTGAATTATGTAAGACTTGCCCTGAAGTATATTCGAAATAAACGAAAGCGCAATATTCGAAAAGGCTGGTAAGAGTGCTCATGAGGCGGAATTCGTGGCTCTGTATCTACGGTACACCACCCAGTTTTCACTTACTGTGCTAGCCTATTGAATTAACATGATTTTAGCTAATTGTACCGAGTACACCCTAATCTAGAATAATTAGTAACTCGTTGATTTTACTGGTGCTCAGAATCCCTTGGTCCACGGTTCGAGTCCCTGCGGGCCCACCAATAATCAACGGGCTCGCATGGCCCGTTAAGTCTCTCCAAGTTCGCCGATGCCATCAGGCAGGGGGCTCTATACTTGTAATGAACAAGGTGTTGCGGAGAATTTCGCGGGGGAGGGTTTTATCGAAGTCGGTGCTGAGGGTGGATGGTTTCTGGCCATGGACCAGGGCGGGCATGCCAGCCGGGTGGTTGTGTTCGATGGCCGCGGGGTACAACTTGCCAGTGCCGTGCGGGCGGTGGGAGTGAGCCAGCCGCAGCCGGGTTGGGTAGAGCAGGATGCGGACAAGATAGCGCAGTCGCTACGCCTGGCCCTTGCCGATACGGCCGAACAACTCGGCGCAGATTGCCATCGCATCCGTGCGGCGGGGCTGGCCACACAGCGCTCCAATATTGTGTGCTGGGATCGTGAGACCGGGGCCGCGCTGTCGCCGGCCATCAGCTGGCAGGATCGCCGTGCGCAGGACTGGATGCAGCAATTTGCCCTGCAGCGGGCGCGGATTCGCGACATCACCGGCCTGTTGCCCAGTGCGCATTATGGCGTCAGCAAAATACACTGGTGCCTCGAACAGCTGGCCGAGGTGCGGGCCGTGCGCAAACGGGGCAGCCTTGCCTGTGGCCCACTGGCGAGCTTTCTGTTGTTTCGTTTGTTGAAGGAACATCCCCTTGTGGTGGATTCCGTCAATGCCTCACGGACCTTGCTGTGGGACTGGCGGCAACGCCACTGGTCCGCAGAGCTGTTGCAGCTGTTCGGGATGACGGATGATTACCTGCCACAGGGCGTTGCCAATCGTCATCGCTTTGGCGAACTGGACATGGCCGGTGTCCCAATCCCCATGACGGTGTGCACGGGGGATCAGTCGGCCGCCTTGTTTGCGGGCGGAAAGCCCGAAGCGGATATCGCCTACGTCAATATCGGCACCGGCGCCTTTTTTCAATGCCTCACCGCTTCGTCTGCAAGCGAAGTGGAAAATCCGGCGTCGGCAGATCTGTTGCGCAGTGTGGTCTGGGATGATGCGGAACATTCGCTTCAGGTGCTGGAGGCCACGGTGAACGGTGCGGGCAGCGCACTGCTGATGGTGGCAAACGAACTGGGCATTTCTGCACGGGGCGCTCAGAGCCAATATGCCCATTGGTTGGCGACGGCAACAAATATTCCGCTGTACCTGAATGGGGTGTCCGGCCTGGGTTCGCCTTTCTGGTTGCCGAAGTTCGCCTCACGATTTGTCGGGCCGCACGCCAATACGGCAATGCCACCGGAGAAAATGGTGGCGGTGCTGGAGAGCATCGTGTTCTTGTTATCGCTCAATCTGCAAGAAATGGCACGTGCCGGTGTGCCGCTGCAAGGTATTAAGATCAGTGGCGGTCTGTCGGTGCTGGATGGCCTGTGTCAGCGACTGGCCGATATCAACCGGCTGCCGGTGGAGCGAGCGTCGCAAACGGAAGCGACGGCAAGAGGTCTGGCGTATCTGCTGGCCAGGCCTGGACAGGTGTGGGGCAACAGGGGCGAAGCCTGCCGTTTTGCGCCACAGCATAATCGGCTGCTGGATGTGCGTTACCGGCGCTGGCACAGCGCTCTGCTCGTGGCAGTGAGTGCTGACAAAGTGGATGCAGAGCAAGAGGCCGACCCATGAACACGCCTGCACAACCCCTGACCCATCGTCTGGTGGCCCACCGTGGCTACAGCCAGTGTTACCCCGAAAATACCCTGGCCGCTTTGCGGGCGGCGTTGGCTGTCGGTGCGCGCTATGTGGAGTTCGATGTGCAATTTACCGCCGACGGGGTGCCAATGGTGTTTCACGACGATAAACTGCAACGGGTCACGGGCGTCAGCGGCAACATCCATCGACTAACGGCTGCGCAACTGGCGCCATTGCGGGCCAGCGAGGCGAAGCGGTTTGGCGACCGCTTCGTCGATGAGCCGATACCCCGCCTGGAAGATGCACTGCGGTTGTTGTCGCAGTGGCCGGATGCGACCGCGTTTGTGGAAATCAAGCAGGGCTCGGTGGCACAGTTTGGCGCTGCCGTGGTGGCGCAACGCATGGCGTTCGAGCTGGCGCCCTTTCAGCATAACTGCATATTGATATCCTTTGATGCCGAGGTCTTGCGAGCGGCCCGGGATGCCGGTATGCAGCGCATTGGCTGGGTGCTGTCGGCGTGGAGAGGTGCCGCCCGTCAACAGGCCGAATGGCTGATGCCGGATGTACTGTTCTGTAACCATAAAAAGATACCTAAGAAGGACGTGCTATGGCCGGGCGCCTGGTCGTGGGCAGTGTATGATGTGGTGGACCCGGCGCTGGCGCTGCACTGGTTTTCACGCGGTGTGCAGTTGATCGAGACCTGGGATATTGGCGCCATGATGCGCGATCCTCGATTGCGGGTGGCGGAGGTTTCAACGTACAAGCCGGCCGGGAAAAACAATGGACAATGAACACTGCGATCTGCTGATCATTGGCGGCGGAATTCACGGTGTCGGCGTTGCGCAGGCTGCGGCGGCGGCCGGTTACCGTGCCCTGGTGCTGGAACAGGGTGAGCTGGCCAGTGGTACATCAAGCCGTTCCAGTAAACTGATTCATGGTGGTCTGCGTTATCTTGAGTACGGGCAATTTTCGCTGGTGCGGGAGTGCCTGCGTGAACGCGCGTTGCTGTTGAAGAATGCCCCGCGGCTGGTGAGGTTACGTCCGTTTTTTATCCCGATTTATGCCGACTCGACACGCAGCCGTTGGCTGGTGTGGGCGGGTCTCACTCTTTATTCCCTGTTGGGCGGCGCTGGGCGAGACACACGCTTTCGTCGTCTGCCACGCCGTGAGTGGGCGGCGCTGGACGGGCTTAAAACCGCCGGGCTGCGGGCGGTATTCCAGTATCAAGATGCACAAACCGATGACGCGGCATTGACGCGTGCGGTAATGGCCTCCGCTCAGACCCTGGGTGCGCGGATCAAAACGCAAGCCACGTTTGTCGCTGCGTCCAGGCTTGAGAATGGGCAGGAAGAGTGCTGGCGGATACGTTACCGGCAGCATGAACAGGAACACACCTGCACGGCAACCGTGATGGTGAATGCCGCCGGCCCCTGGGTGAACGAGGTATTGGCGCGCATCGCCCCGGCGGCGAGCACGGTAGACGTCGAGCTGGTGCAAGGCACTCACCTGGTGTTGGACGGCAGGCTGGATCGCGGCATCTATTATCTGCAATCTCCCCGGGATCGGCGCCCGGTGTTTGTCATCCCCTGGCAGCTTACCGGAGAGCCGGAGGGCAGCGCCATTCTACTGGGCACCACGGAAACCCGCTACACGGGAAACCCCGCCGAGGTACACCCGTTGCCTGCAGAGCAGGAATATCTGCTGGAGACGTATCGCCACTATTTTTCCTCGTCGCCGCGGGTCCGCGATACGTTTGCCGGCTTGCGGGTATTGCCTGTCGGTAAGGGGCAGGCGGCCAGCCAGTATGCGGCGCGCCAGCGCGAAACCGTGTTGCATACCGATTGCCCGGACTCTCCCCGCTTGCTGACGATTTATGGTGGCAAGCTGACGGCCTACCGGGCGACGGCGGAGAAGGTTATGGCGATGATGCAGAACAGCCTGCCGGACCGGGTGCGTATCGCCGATACGCGCACACTCACTCTGGGCGCGCTCCGGTATTGACCTGAACCATGACAGCAGTAGAGCGGCGAGCCGTCAGGAGCTGCACGACAGCATGGAGCAGCCGGCGCGGTTGCGGGCCCAGTCGGGGCGGCGCTGGGCGTAGGCCTCGCGGCCGGGTTGGTCGTCGTAGGGGTGGCGCAGGACATCGAGCAGTTCGTGGATACCGCTGTCGTCGCCTTGTTCGGCGCGGTCGATGGCCTGTTGTGCGAGGTAGTTGCGCAGTACATAACGGGGATTGGCGGCCTGCATGCGGGTGCGATGCTCGTCATGGTCGAGGCTGTCGTGGTGCAGGCGTGCGGCGTAGCGGGTTAGCCAGTCGTTGAAGGCGGGTGTGGCGTCGTGCCGTTTTTGTTCGTCGTAGAAGGCGTCGAGCAGGGGGGTGAGGCTGTGGCTGGCCGGATCCACATCGGCGAGGCCGCGGAAGAAAAGGGTCATGTCCACATCGGTTGTGTGCAGCAGGTGCTGCAGATCGGTCATCAGGGTGACGTCTGTGTCGCGGCATTCGGCGAGGCCCAGCTTGGCGGCGATGTTGCGGTGCTCGCTGCGGCGATAGGTGTCGATGAAGCGTTCCAGTCCGGCGTGCAGTGCATCGTGGTCGTCAAACAGCGGGGACAGGGCGCGGGCCAGCTGGGCCAGATTCCAGTAGGCGATCTCGGCCTGACGGCCGAAGGCGTAGCGGCGACCCTGGGCATCGGTGGTGTTGGGGGTCCAGTCGGGGTCATAGTTATCGATCCAGCCGTAGGGGCCGTAGTCGATGGTGAGGCCGAGGATGGACATGTTGTCGGTGTTCATCACGCCATGCACGAAACCCACGCGCATCCAGTGTGCGACCATCTCTGCGCTGCGTTGGCAGACCTCGGTGAACCACGCCGCGTACAGGGCTTCGTCTTTGTGGCCGCTGTTGGTCAGGGCGGGAAAGTCTCGGTGGATGGTAAAGTCCAGCAACTGTTCCAGTAGCGGCAGGTCGCCGCGTGAGGCGGGCAGTTCGAAGTTGCCGAAACGGATGAAGGAGGGCGCGACGCGGCACACCACGGCACCCGGTTCGGCACGGGGATTGCCGTCGTAGAGCATGTCGCGCATCACCGTCTCGCCGCTGGCGACCAGGCTGAGGGCGCGGGTGGTGGGTACGCCGAGGTGGTGCATGGCCTCGCTGCAGAGAAATTCGCGGATCGATGAGCGTAGCACGGCGCGACCATCGGCCTGACGTGAATAGGGTGTCGGGCCAGCACCCTTGAGTTGCAGCTCCCAGCGTTCGCCGGTGGCGTTGATGGTTTCACCGAGGCTGATGGCACGGCCGTCGCCCAACTGGCCCGCCCAGTGGCCGAACTGGTGGCCGCCGTAGTTGGCGGCGAAGGGTTGCATGCCCTCGACGGGCTCGTTGCCGGCAAATACCTGTGCAAAAGCCGCCGTGTTGATGCTCTCTGCCGAAATACCGAGCAGCGCGGCGACCTCTGAGGAGTGGGCTACCAGCCGTGGCGCCGACACCGGTGTCGGGTTGACGTGTGAAAACAGCGCGCAACGCACCTGGCGTTGGCGCGGGCCGGTTTCGAGATCGGCGGGCAGCTCGCGGATGAAGGTGTTGTCGAAGCGGAGATTATTCACGGCCGCAGGCTGCCGGCGTGCTTCGCCGCAGGGAAGCGTATTTCTGTTGCCGGCTCAGCCCGCCGAGCCACAGCCGCCGCAGGCGCCGGAACCGTCGGTGGCCGCGAAGGCATTACGGAACACGAAGCTGGCGCCCATGCCCTGTTGCACGAAGTCGATCTCCACGCCGTTGAGGTAGCCCAGTGCTATGGCGTCGATGTACAGGGTCAGGCCGTCTTTTTCGAGGATGGCGTCATACTCGCCGGGGGTCTCGGAGAAGGTCATGCCATAGGTCATGCCGCTGCAGCCGCCGCCGGAGACGAAGATGCGCACGCCGTTGATGTCTTCCTCGCTGCTGAGCAGCTCCACCAGCTTTTCGTGGGCGGCGGGCATGATGTTGATTTCGTCGCTGAGGGTCTTGTTGAATTCGGGTTGTGCGCTCATGTCTGGATTCCGATAGGGTGGCTTCGAGTGCCTCTGATTCTAGCACTGCCGGCGGTGCATAAATACGCGCAGATTGGCGGGTTTTATTGGCGCAGGGGACACCCCTGAAACAAATGCGGCAATCCGTGTTCCAATGAGAAAGCCCCGTGCCAGGAGAACCGTATGCACCCACGTCCACTGTCGTCGATTTTTCTGCTGCTGGTTCTACTCCCTATGGCGGCATCGGGTAATACCCTGCGTGGCAGTGATTCTCCCTATCTCGCCATGCACGGTGATGACCCGGTGGACTGGCAGCCGTGGTCCGCCGAGGTGCTGGCGCAGGCGAAACGGGAAAACAAGCTGCTGTTCGTCTCCATCGGCTATTTTGCCTGTCACTGGTGCCATGTCATGCAGCGCGAGACCTATCGCGACGAGGCCGTGGCGCGCTATCTCAATGAGCACTTCATTTCCATCAAGGTGGATCGGGAGCTGAACCCGGCGCTGGATGCCTACCTGATCGAATTCGTCACCCGCACCCGCGGTTCGGCGGGCTGGCCGCTGAATGTCTTTCTGACCCCCGACGGTCACCCGCTGGTCGGCATGACCTACCTGCCCACGGCCCGCTTCAAGACCCTGTTGAGTGAGCTGCAGGATCAGTGGATGGAGGCGCCGGACTATCTCAGACAGGTGGCGGCGAAGGCGGCAGAGGCCATGAAGGGTGCTCCCCTCATGCTCGCGCCCGCGCTGAAGGCTGCGGATGTGCGGCGTTATGAGGAGGTTCTGGTGAGTCAGGCGCTGGCGCTCGGCGATGAGATGTCCGGCGGTTTCGGTGAGCAGACCAAATTTCCTCTGGCGCCCCATCTCCGCAGCCTGCTGGCTGCCTGGCAATACAAGCCCGATGCTGAACTGAAAGAATTCCTTAGCCTTACTCTCGACCGCATGGCCTTGCGGGGACTGCGTGACCAGTTGGGTGGCGGTTTCTTCCGCTACACCGTCGACCCCGGCTGGTATACACCGCATTTCGAAAAGATGCTCTATGGCAATGCCCAGCTGGCTGTGCTGTACCTGCGTGCCGCACAGGCCTTTGATCGTTCGGACTACGCGGCCGTGGCGCGCGATACACTGGACTTCATGCTGCGTGAAATGATGGCACCGGCGGGTGGCATGGTGGCCAGCTTCTCTGCGGTGGATGATGTCGGTGCGGAGGGCGGCTATTACCTGTGGGATAACGAAACCCTGCAGCGGATTCTCGACAAGCAACAACTGGCTCTGGTGCAGCAAGTGTGGGGTATGCAAGGGCCACCACCGCACGATGGCGGCCATCTGCCGATAGTGCAGATGTCGACTGCCGAGGCCACAGAGGCGCTGGACATGGATGCGCGTACGGCAGGGAAACAATTCCAGTTAGCCGGAGAGCGGCTGCTCGCCGAACGCCGCAAGCGCCAGCTACCGGTGGATCACAAGATTCTGGCCGGCTGGAACGGCCTGGCACTGACGGCGTTGGTGGCGGGTGCACGGCAACTGGATGATGTGCGCTACCGGCAGGGCGCGCAAAAGTTACGCAATTATCTGCTCGAAACGCTGTGGGACGGCCAGCGCTTGTGGCGTGCGCGCGGCAAACACGGTGAACTGGGGCAGGCGACGCTGGAGGATTATGCCTTTGCTGCGCAGGGGCTGCTGGACTGGGCGGAGCTGACGAATAGCAAGGCCGACCAAAAAATGGCGCGGCGCTGGGTGGAGGATGCCTGGCGGCGTTTTCACGATGGCAGCGGCTGGCGTCTGTCCGATCAGACGCTGCTGCCCAGCGGTTACGGCGTCGCCATGTTCAGCGACAGCCCGCTGCCATCGCCATCCGTGGTACTGATGCGCACGGCCTGGCGGCTGGCTGATGCGGAGGATGACAAGGCCCTGCGGGCGCGGGTTCTAAAGGCAGTGTCCAGCGACCACACCGAACTGGAAACGGCGGCGTTCGAATATGCCGGGCAGGTTGAGCTGCTGGTGGAAATGATGAAGTAGTCTATTTGTCGTTTGATTTCGTAGGAGCGGGCCATGCCCGCGAAAACCCACGAAAAACAACAGAATTGCGGGAGCGGCTTCAGCCGCGATTAATGGGTGGCCCTATTCGCGGCTGAAGCCGCTCCCACCGTTATTAAAATAACACCCCAGTAAAACTATCGCGGGCATGGCCCGCCCCTACAAAAGACAGCGCTTCAGTGCTAGCCCCGCGCCAGTACCCGCCCATGATGAAAGGCCAGTAATTCCCCGGGCGCCATTTTTGTCCAGTTTTCATTGTCGGTCAGCGGCAGGGTGGCGATCAGGGCTACGCGGTCATCGGGGGTGGTGAGTTCGTTGAAATCCACACTGACGTCTTCGTCGATCAGGTGTGCGGTGCGGAACGGTGCCTTGCGCAGCACATAGTTCAGGTCCGTGGCGCAGTAGGAAAACAGCAATTCTCCGTTAGAAAGCAGGAAGTTGAACATGCCATGGCGGGCGATCTCGTTGCTGATTTTACGCAGGGATTTCAGCAGCTCCACCGGTGTTGGTTGTTGCTGCGGATATTGCTGTTGCAGGGTGTTGAGGATGTGGCAGAAGGCGGCCTCGCTGTCGGTGCCACCGACCGGGCGAAAGCGGCCATTGCCCGCCGGTGCGAAGTCCTTCAGTTCACCATTGTGGGCAAATACCCAGTAGCACCCCCACAGCTCACGCTGGAAAGGGTGGGTGTTCTGTAACGCGACATGGCCATGGGTGGCCTTGCGGATATGGGCGATGACGTTCAGCGAGCGGATGGGATAGTCGCGCACCAGCTCCGCGATGGCGGATTCGGCGGAGGCCCGGTCGTCGAGAAACAGGCGGCAGCCCTGGCCTTCGAAAAAGGCAATGCCCCAGCCGTCGCTGTGCAGGTCGGTGCGCCCGCCACGGGCGCGGAAGCCTTCAAAGGAAAAGCAGATGTCCGTGGGGACGTTGCAGTTCATGCCGAGTAGCTGGCACATTTCAGCCCCGGCTGCTGCCCGCCCGGGAGGGACGCTCTGCGACGACGGCCTTGAGTTCCATTTCCATCCCGGCGCGCAGGATACGCAGGGTGATTCGTGTGCCGGGGGCAAAGCTGGCGATCAGGCCCATGCTGGTCTTGCTGTCGACGGCGGGCTGGCCATTGATGTGGGTGAGTATGTCGCCCGGGCGGAGTCCGGCCCGGCCGGCTGGGCCGTTGCGCTGCACGCCGGCGATGATTACCCCGCGTACGCCCTGCAGGCCGAAGGATTCGGCTAGCTGTGGCGTAATGTCCTGTCCCTCGACCCCCAGCCAGCCGCGCACCACATGGCCGGTCTCGATGATCTGACTCATGACCTCCTTGGCCAGGTCGACGGGGATGGCGAAGCCGATGCCCTGCGAGCCGCCGGAGCGGGAAAAGATGGCGGTGTTGATACCCACCAACTGGCCAAAGGCATTGATCAATGCGCCGCCGGAGTTGCCGGGGTTGATGGCGGCATCGGTCTGGATGAAGTTCTCGAAGGTGCTGATGCCGACGCGGTTGCGGCCGGTGGCGCTGGCAATGCCGATGGTCACCGTCTGACCGACGCCGAAGGGGTTGCCGATGGCCAGCACCACGTCGCCCACACGCAGATTTTCAGAGGAGCCGAAGGTGATGGTGGGCAGTCCCTGCATGTTAATTTTCAGTACGGCGAGGTCGGTGTCGCTGTCGGTGCCGACCAGGACTGCCTCGATGCTGCGGCCGTCACGCAGGGCGACCTGGATATCGGCGGCACCCTCAATGACGTGATTGTTGGTGAGGATATACCCCTGGTCGCTGACGATGACTCCGGAGCCCAGGCTGGTCTCCAGACGCTGGCGAGGTGCCAACCGGTCGCCGAAGAAGTAGCGGAAGATAGGGTCGCTGTAGAGCGGGTTGGCGCGCTCGGTGACGATCTTGGTGGTGTAGACATTGACCACCGCCGGTGCCGCGGCATCGACGGCGTCGGCATAGGAGACCGGCCCGCTGCCCGCCGCTGTGTGCAGGGGGGTGGACTCGGTGATCTCCACTATCGGACGACTCTGGCCGAGCAGATCCGGGCGCAGGGCCAGAATGACGAAGGCCACGGCGAGACCGGCGATAGCGGCCTTGACGATGAACCAGAATGGGCTGGAATGCTTCATGGTCGGAATCTTATCATGTAGTGTTTGTCGCCGAGGGTTTAGCGGATGAATTTCCCGACGAGAACAGAGACATGATTCAACGTGATGAATTGCTGCGGTATCTGCATGAATTGCTCGATGTGGATACCTTTTCCGATTACTGCCCCAACGGCCTGCAGGTGGAGGGGAGGGCGGAAATCCGCAAGCTGGTGTGTGGCGTGACCGCCTGTCAGGCACTGGTGGATGCCGCTGTAGCGGCTGGTGCCGATGCCCTGCTGGTTCATCACGGCTATTTCTGGAAGGGTGAGCAGCCCACCATCACCGGCCTCAAACGCCGCCGTGTGCAGGCCCTGCTGGAGGCCGGCATCAATCTGCTGGCCTATCATCTGCCATTGGATGCGCATCCACAGCTGGGCAACAATGCGCAGCTGGCGCAGCGTCTGGGGCTGTCGGTCAGCGGTGGTTTTGCCGGCGAGCCCGCCATTGCCCTCACCGGCAGCGTGAGTGAGCCGGTGAGCGGCGAGGCCTTTGCCGCCCGTATTGCCGACCGCCTGCAACGCGTGCCATTACATATTCCGGGTCAGGCCGCGGAGATCCGCCGTATCGCCTGGTGCAGCGGCGGTGCCCAGGGTTATATCGAACAGGCCGCTGCGCTGGGGGTGGACGCCTATCTGACCGGCGAGGTGTCCGAGCAGACGGTGCATATTGCGCGCGAGACCGGCCTGCATTTCTTCGCCGCCGGTCACCATGCCACGGAGCGTTACGGGGTGCAGGCGCTGGGCGACCATCTGGCGGAGCGGTTTGCCCTGCAGGTCGAATTTGTGGATATCGATAACCCGGCGTGAGTACTGCAGTGTCCTGAATAGTATGTCTTAATAGGCATACTATTCAGGACACGGCAGTTGGTTTGCAATTGCCGCTGACAAGCCCTAAAATACGCGGTTCCCGCGCGCCGAGGTTTCTGTTTTCCTCGGGGGAACACGACCAATCCGGGCGCGCACCCGAACAACCAATTAGTTGAGAGAGAAGCACAATGAAGCCGGAAATTCATCCTGCATACCATGAGATCGACGTGAAATGCAGCTGCGGGAACGCCTTCCAGACACGTTCCACGTTGAGTGGGTCGCTGCAGCTTGACGTGTGCTCCCAGTGTCATCCGTTCTACACGGGCAAGCAGAAGCTGATCGACAGCGGCGGGCGTGTCGACAAGTTCCGTCAGAAGTACGGCAGGAAGTAAGCATTCTGTATTCGGGCGACAGTGTCCGGGTGACGGATCGAGTCCGCAAAAAGGCGTCCCAGTGGGGCGCCTTTTTCGTTTGCGCCGGGCTGTTATTCAGCTTGCCGGCCTGGGGGCAGGATTGTCCCGCGGATCGTATCGACGAACGGGCAGCGCTGGCCCAGGTGGTCGATGGTGACACCCTGCGCCTTCGCGATGGCCGCTTGGTTCGTCTTATTGGCGTCAACACACCGGAAATCGGTCGTGACGGAAGACCCTCCGAACCCTTTGCGCAACGGGCGCGAGATGCCGTGAAGCGGATGTTGGGCCGCAATGCGGTGGTCGGTCTGCGCTTTGGCGCCGAGCGCAGGGATCGCTATGGCCGCCTGCTGGCTCATGTTTATCACGCTGATGGCCGATCTGTGGAGGTAGCCTTGCTGACGCGGGGCTTGGCGGCACAGATCGTGGTGCCGCCCAATGTGTACGGGCTGGCATGTTACCGTGCAGCCGAGCGCGAGGCGCGGGAAAGCGGGCGCGGAGTGTGGGGGTCGGTCTATCGTCCACAGGCCGTGGAAGCGCTGCCGAGGTCGACGCGGGGATTCCGTCTCATCAGCGGCAGAATCACGTCTGTCGACGACAGCAAATACTCCGTGTGGCTGAACTTTCCGCGCAAGGCGGGTGAAAGGAAGCGCGAAGGCGTGGCCCTGCGGATTCCGCGCAAGGATCTGGTGAATTTCCCGCGCGGCTTTCTGCGTGATCTGCAGGGACGGCACGTGGTGGCACGCGGCTGGCTGTTCCGGCACAAGAAACAGCTGGTGATGGTGATCCGCCATCCGGCGGCGCTGGAGGTTCGACCAGCCGGGATGCATGTTGCATCGGTTAATGCGGCCACTGATTAAAAAATATTCAAAACAGCAATCAGAGAGAGTCATGGACAAGAACTTCAAACAGCAGGCCCTGGACTATCACGCCGGTGAACGCCCCGGCAAGATCGCCATTGAGATTACCAAGCCCTGTGACGGCCAACAGGATCTGTCGCTGGCCTACACGCCGGGTGTGGCCGAGCCGGTGCGCGCCATTGTCGCAGATGCCGACCTGGCCTATCGCTACACCAGCAAGGGTAACCTGGTGGCGGTGGTCACCGATGGCACGGCCGTTCTGGGGCTGGGCGATACCGGTCCGCTGGCCGCCAAGCCGGTGATGGAGGGCAAGGCTGTGCTGTTCAAGAAATTCGCCGACATCGACGTGTTCGACATCGAGGTGGATGCGCACTCCACCGCTGATTTCATCAACACGGTGGCCAACATTGCGCCCACCTTTGGCGGCATCAACCTGGAAGACATCGGTGCGCCACGCTGCTTCGAGATCGAGCAGACTCTCATCGACCAGCTCGATATCCCGGTGTTTCACGACGACCAGCATGGTACCGCCATCATCGTCGCCGCCGGGCTGCTCAATGCCTTGGAGATCCAGGGCAAGCGGCTGGAGGAGGCCAGAATCGTCTGCCTGGGCGCGGGCGCGGCCGGCATCGCCTCCATGCGCCTGCTGGTGTCGCTGGGCGCCCACCGCGACAACATCCTGATGCTGGACCGCAAAGGCGTGATTCACACCGACCGCAAGGGGCTGAACCCCTACAAGTGGGCCTTTGCCAGTGAGGATACTAGCCGCAACACACTGGAAGAGGCCCTGGTCGGGGCCGATGCGTTCATCGGTGTCTCCGGGCCCAACCTGCTTGGTGAGGCGGCCCTGGCAGGGATGGCGCCGCGGCCGGTGGTGTTTGCCCTGTCCAATCCCGATCCGGAGATCAGCCCCGCTCTGGCCCGCCAGGTACGTGATGACCTGATCATGGCCACCGGGCGCAGCGACTATCCCAATCAGGTGAACAACGTCCTTGGCTTTCCCTTCATTTTTCGTGGTGCGCTGGACGTGCGTGCGCGCCGCATCAATGAGGATATGATGATCGCCGCCGTGCATGCCCTGAGCCGCCTGGCGCGCGAGCCAGTCCCGGCCGAGGTGCGTGCGGCCTATGGCGTGGACAGTCTGGCCTTCGGTCCCGAGTACATCATCCCCACCCCCTTCGATCCGCGGCTGTCGGAGTTCGTGCCACCCGCGGTGGCGCGTGCGGCGGTGGACAGCGGCGTGGCGCGTCTGCCCTATCCGGCGGACTACCCCAATGTAATTTGAAAATACCCAGCACGTGTTTTCCACATCCCGCCAGCGTTCAGTAATAGCCGAGGTGCGATATGACGCGTAGCATCCACCGCCTTGTGTTGCAGCGCCTGGTCGTGGTTTGGCTGCTGCTTTCCACGGTTTTTGGTGGTGTGGTGTATTGGCTGGGTGTACGTCATATCGATGACAAGGTGGTGGATCTGATCCTGCGTGAATCGCGCATCTTTACGCCACAGGATATGAAGTTTCTCCTGAATCCGGGACCGGGGATTAATGAGGCACTGATGCGCAAGGTGGAGTTGCTGGTCGACAGGCACTTTTCCTTGATCGAGATCTACGATCCCCAGGAAAACCACGTTGCTACCGCCCACCGTCCGGGCAGCGTGCGCCTGGAGCAGGAGCTGGAGCGTCGCCATCACAGCTTCCCCCTCGATGCCGCGCTGCATTACGAACGCTTTGTCATCGATGATGAGAATTACCTGCAGATCCTTTTGCCTCTACGAACCGAAACGGGTGAACTCGCCGGTTATCTGGAGGGGGTCTACCACATCGATGCGGAGACCCTGAGCGGGATTCGTGACCAGGTTTACCAAACCCTGATGCTGGTGATGTTAGTGATCCTGGTAACCTCCGTCGTGCTCTATCCCGTGATCCTGTTGCTCAACCGGGAGCTGCTGCGCTTCTCCCGTGAGACCCTGCGCGATAACGTCAAGCTGATGGAGGTGCTGGGTAGCGCGGTGGCGGTGCGTGACAGCGATACTCATGCTCACAACCACCGTGTGACCCTGTATGCCATCCACCTCGCCGAGGCTCGCAAGCTGCCGGCGGAGGTGATCCGCAATCTCATCGCCGGCGCCTTTCTGCACGATGTCGGCAAGATCGGTATCAGCGACGCCATCCTGCGCAAGCCCAACGGCCTGACCGCCGAGGAATTCAGCATCATGCGCGGCCATGTCCGCCTGGGGCTGGATATCGTCAGCAAGGCGTACTGGCTGAAAGGGGCCTTGGATGTCATCGAGTTTCACCATGAAAAATATGATGGAACGGGCTATTTGCAAGGCCTCAAGGCGATGGAGATCCCCCTCAATGCGCGCATCTTTGCCATCGTCGATGTCTTCGACGCCCTTACCTCGAAGCGCCCCTACAAGGAGCCTTTTTCGCTCGAGCGCTCTCTGGCCATGCTGCGCGAACGCAAGGGCAAGGACTTCGACCCGGTGTTGCTCGAAGCCTTCGAAGAACTGGCGCCCAGGCTCTATGACAAGTTTGCCCGCGCCGATGATGCGCACCTGGAGGCGGTGCTGATGGAGAGGGTGGAGCGTTACTTTATCGAGGCCCGATTGGGGAAACTGTAGGCGCGTCTGTAAGCCGAGCATGTGAGCGGGCCACGCCTGCGAGGGCCAGCTACAAGCACTGTGGGAGCGGCTTCAGCCGCGAAGCAGAATCTGGCATGGCAATTGCGGCTGAAGCCGTTCCCACATAACACTGCCTGTTGCCTGATCTCGGGCGGGCTACAAAAAAGGGGCGTCGTGAGCAGACACGGCGTCCCTTTTTTTTACCGACGGTGAGCGTCTATTGGTGGTAAGGCGGGCTTAGCTCGTGCACCGCCTCGATGAAGGCAGCGACGTTTTCCGGGTCGATGGTGGGGTGGATGCCGTGGCCCAGGTTGAATACGTGGCCCTCGCCCTTGCCGTAGCTGGCCAGCACGCTGGCGACTTCTTCGCGGATCCGCTCGGGGTTGGAATAGAGGATACAGGGGTCCATATTGCCTTGCAGGGCGATTTGTTGCCGGCCGTGTTTAGAAATCAGAGCGCGTGCATCGCGGAGGTCGATGGTCCAGTCCACGCCGAGACAGTCGGCCCCGGTGGCCGCCATCTTGTCCAGCCATTGTCCGCCGCCCTTGGTGAAGAGGATGACGGGGACTTTGCGGCCGTCGGCTTCACGGGTGAGGCCGTCGATGATTTGTTGCATGTAGCGCAGTGAAAATTCCTGATAGTCACGTGGGGTGAGTACGCCGCCCCAGGTGTCAAAGATTTGCACGGCCTGCGCGCCAGCGGCAATTTGTCCGTTGAGATAGGCGATGACGGACTTCGCCAGTTTGTCCAGCAGTTGGTGCAGGGTTTCGGGCTGGTCGAACATCATGCCTTTGATGTGGCCGTATTCCTTGGTGCCTCCGCCTTCCACCATGTACGTCGCGAGCGTCCACGGGCTGCCGGAGAAACCAATCAGCGGTACACGACCGTCGAGCTCTTTACGGATGGTGCGCACGGCGTTCATGACATATTGCAGCTCACCTTCGGGATCGGGCATGGGCAGGTTTTTTACGTCCGTAGCGCTGCGCACGGGACGCTCGAACTGTGGCCCGTGGCCGGTGTTGAAGGTCAGGCCCAGGCCCATGGCGTCGGGGATGGTGAGGATGTCGGAGAACAGGATGGCGGCGTCCAGCGGGAAGCGTTCCAGCGGCTGGATGGTGACCTCACAAGCCAGCTCCGCATTACGGCACAGATCCATGAAGCTGCCGGCCTTGGCGCGCGTAGCGCGGTACTCGGGCAGATAGCGGCCCGCCTGGCGCATCATCCACACCGGGGTGATATCAACGGGCTGGCGCATCAGGGCGCGCAGGAAACGATCGTTTTGTAGTTTTGTCATGTCGGCGTTATTGACGCAAAGCTCGCAAAGGCGCAAAGGTCGCAAAGGTTTTTGAAAAAAATCCCTGATTTCTTCGTCATTCCGGTGAATGCCGGAATCCAGCGGAATGCTGGATCGTGTCACTGGATTCCGGGTTTGCGCTGCGCTTCACCCGGAATGAAAAAATTTAGATTTATTTTTTTACTTTGCGATCTTTGCGCCTTTGCGATCTTTGCGTTATCTCCTCAAATGTTAAGAAAATCCAAAATACCTTCGGCGGCCTGGCGGCCTTCGTAGATAGCGGTGACGACGAGGTCGGCACCGCGCACCATGTCACCGCCGGCGAATACCTTGGGGTTGCTGGTCTGGTGCTTGCAGGCCTGTTCGGGCGGGGCCACTACGCGGCCGCGTTCGTCGATATCAATGCCGAACTCGGTGAACCAGGGCTGCGGGCTGGGGCGGAAACCAAAGGCCACCACTACACAATCGGCGGGGACAATTTCCTCTGAGCCTGCGACGATTTCCGGCCGGCGACGGCCGCATTCATCGGGCTCGCCCAGCTGGGTGGTGACCAGCTTGATGCCCTCAACCTTGCCCTCACCGACGATCTCCACGGGCTGGCGGTTCCAAAGAAACTGCACGCCTTCCTCTTTGGCGTTGGTCACCTCACGCTTGGAGCCCGGCATGTTGGCCTCGTCGCGGCGATAGGCGCAGTTGACGCTGCTGGCGTTCTGGCGAATGGCCGTGCGGGTGCAGTCCATGGCGGTGTCGCCGCCGCCCAGCACCACCACGCGCTGGCCGGCCATGTCGATAAAGTCCTCGGCGGACTTTTCAAAGCCGTGGCGGTGATTGATGTTGGCGATCAGGTAGTCTAACGCGGAATAGACGCCGGGCAGGTCTTCGCCGGGGATGCCGGCCTGCATGTAGGTGTAGGTGCCCATGCCGAGAAACACCGCATCGTATTCGTCCAGCAGTTGCTGGAAGGGCAGGTCACGTCCGATTTCGGTACCGAGACGGAATTCCACACCCATGCCTTCGAGAATTTCACGGCGGCGGGTGACGATGCTTTTTTCCAGCTTGAATTCGGGGATACCGAAGGTGAGCAGGCCGCCGATTTCCGGGTGGCGGTCGAACACCACCGGGGCGACGCCATTGCGCACCAGTACGTCGGCGCAGCCGAGGCCGGCGGGGCCGGCGCCGATCACGGCGACGCGCTTGCCAGTGGCCTGTACGGCGCTCATGTCCGGGCGCCAGCCCTGGTCGAAGGCCTTGTCGGCGATGTAACGTTCGATGGCGCCGATGGTCACCGCGCCGAAACCGTCGTTGAGGGTGCAGGCGCCCTCGCAGAGGCGATCCTGTGGACATACGCGGCCGCAGACCTCGGGCAGGGTATTGGTGCGGTGCAGCATCTCCGTTGCCTCGATGAGGTTTCCTTCATGCACCAGTTTGAGCCAGTTGGGGATGTAGTTGTGCACCGGGCAGCGCCATTCGCAGTAGGGATTGCCGCAGGCCAGGCAGCGGTCGGCCTGCTCGGCGGCGGAGGCGGCGTCGAATTGACCGTAGATCTCGCAGAATGCCTGGCGGCGCTCGTCGACCGCTTTCTTTTCCGGGTCTCTGCGGGGGATGTCAATGAACTGAAAGTCGTTTGCCATGTTTTTTATACAGCTAACTGAAAGTGTGTAGGTTGGGGTGGGTGTAGCGAACCCCAACGATGTGCGTAGGTTTGTTGGGGTTCGCTACACCCACCCCAACCTACAATGACTTTTTTTATGCGGCGGCGAGGCGCAGCTCGTCCATCAGCGTCTCGAGGTTGGCGGCCTTGGGCTTGACCAGCCAGAACCTGCCGATCATGTCGGAGTAATTGTCGAGAATGTGCTGACCCCAGGCGCTGCCGGTTTCATCGACGAATTCCTGGATAGTATCGCGCAGATGGTTGGCATAGGCCTCCATGCTTTCCGTGCTGACGCGGTGGATGTCGATCAACTCGTGGTTATGTCGGTCGACGAAGCGGTTGTCCTCATCCAGCACATAGGCGAAGCCGCCGGTCATGCCGGCGCCGAAGTTGACGCCGGTGGCGCCGAGCACGGTGATGGAGCCGCCGGTCATGTACTCGCAGCCGTGGTCGCCGACACCCTCGACTACCGCGTGGGCGCCGGAGTTGCGCACGCCGAAGCGCTCGCCGGCCAGCCCCGCGGCGAACAGCTTGCCACCGGTGGCGCCGTACAGGCAGGTGTTGCCGATGATGGTGGTCTCGTTCGACTTGAAGTCAGAGCCTTCCGGTGGACGGATCACCAGCTTGCCGCCGGCCATGCCTTTGCCCACGTAGTCGTTGGCATCGCCTTCCAGAAACAGGTGCAGGCCGCCGGCGTTCCACACGCCGAAGCTCTGTCCGGCGGTGCCGCTCAGCTCGATACGCAGGGGGGCGTCTTCCATCCCCAGATCGCCATGGCGCACGGCGATCTCGCCAGACAGGCGGGCGCCGATGGAGCGGTCGGTGTTGCGCACCGAATAGCGAAACGCGCCGCCGGCCTTGTTGTCGATGGCCTCCAGTGCGTCGGCCACCATCTGCTCGGCCAGCTCGCCCTTGTCGAAGGGCTCGTTGCGTGGCTCGATGCAGTGGTGCGGCTTGTCTTTTGCCACGCCGCCATCGCTGAGGATGGGGCTGAGGTCGAGACGCTGCTGGCGCGGCGTGCTGCCGGGCAGGATCTGCAGCAGGTCGGTGCGGCCGATCAGTTCTGGCAGGCTGCGCACGCCGACGCTGGCCATCAGCTCGCGCACCTCCTCGCAGATGAAGCGGAAGTAGTTCGTTACCATCTCCACCTCGCCGATGTAGTGTTTCATGCGCAGCACATTGTTCTGCGTGGCAATGCCGGTGGCGCAGTTGTTGAGGTGGCAGATGCGCAGGAACTTGCAGCCCATGGCGATCATCGGCCCGGTGCCGAAGGCGAAGCTCTCGGCGCCGAGGATGGCGGCCTTGATGACATCAAGGCCGGTCTTCAGGCCGCCGTCGGTCTGCAGGCGGATTTTGCCGCGCAGGTCGTTGGCGCGCAGGATCTGGTGGGTCTCGGTGAGGCCCAGCTCCCACGGGCTGCCGGCATACTTCACCGAAGTCAGCGGTGAGGCCGCGGTGCCGCCGTCATAACCGGAAATGGTGATCAGGTCGGCATAGGCCTTGGCGACGCCGGCGGCGATGGTGCCGACGCCGGCCTCGGCTACCAGCTTCACTGACACCAAGCCGTCCGGGTTGACCTGCTTGAGGTCGTAGATCAGCTGTGCCAGATCCTCGATGGAATAGATGTCGTGATGCGGCGGCGGCGAGATCAGTGATACGCCGGGCTTGCAGTAACGTAGTTCGGCAATCAGCGCGTTGACCTTCTGTCCTGGCAGCTGGCCGCCCTCGCCGGGCTTGGCGCCCTGGGCAACCTTGATCTGCATCACCTCGGCGGAGCGCAGGTAGGCGGGGGTGACGCCGAAGCGGCCGGAGGCCACCTGCTTGATCTTGGAGCGCTTGATGGTGCCGTAGCGCTTGGGGTCTTCGCCGCCCTCACCGGAATTGGAGCGTCCGCCGAGACGGTTCATGGCCTCGGCCAGGGTCTCGTGGGCCTCGGGCGAGAGCGCGCCCAGGGACATGGCGGCGGAGTCGAAGCGCGGGATGATGGACTCCAGCGGTTCCACTTCGTCCAGCGGGACGGGCGTGACGTCGTCGCGCAGCTTGAGCAGGTCGCGCAGCGCCAGGGTGGGGCGCTCGTTGACCAAACGCGCGTATTCCTTGTACGTGGCGTAGTCGCCGCTCTTTACCGCCTTCTGCAGGGTGATAACCACGTCCGGGTTGTAGGCGTGATCCTCGCCGCCGTGGATATATTTGAGCAGGCCGCCTTGCTGAATGGCCTTGCGCGGATTCCAGGTCTCGCGGGCGAGGGCGCGCTGGTCGCTTTCCAGATCCTCGAAATGGGTGCCCTCGATGCGGTTGGTGGTGCCGCGGAAGCATAGTTCGACCACGGCGCTGCTCAGGCCCACGGCCTCGAACAGCTGTGCGCCACGATAGCTGGCGATGGTGGAGATGCCCATCTTCGAGATGATCTTGAACAGGCCCTTGTTGATGCCCTTGCGGTAATTCTGCATCAGTTGGGTGCATTCGCCTTCGCTGATCTCGCCGTGGCGCTGCATGTCGAGGATGCAGGCATAGGCCAGGTAGGGGTAGATGGCGGTGGCACCGTAGCCGAGCAGCACCGCGAAGTGGTGGGCGTCGCGCGCGGTGGCGGTCTCCACCACGATGTTGGTGTCGCAGCGCAGGCCTTCCTTGATCAGGCGGTGATGCACTGCGCCGGTGGCCAGTAGGGCGTGCACGGGCAGGCGCTCTTCGGTGATGTCGCGGTCGGACAGGATCAGGATCACCCTGCCGTTGCGTGCCGCGGCCACGGCCTGGTCGCAGATGACGATGATGGCCTGTTCCAGCGTCACGCTGCCAGCGGCGGCGTCAGTGGGTGAATAGTGCAGGTCGATGCGCTGGTGGGTGTAGTTGTCGCCCGCCTGGGTGAGCAGCTGGCTGAACTTGGAAATGGACAGCACCGGCGAATCCACCAGCAGGCGGTTGGCGTGCTCGGGGGTCTCCTCGAACATGTTGTGTTCGCGGCCCAGGCAGGTCTCCAGGGACATCACGATCTGCTCGCGGATCGGGTCGATGGGCGGGTTGGTGACCTGGGCGAACTGCTGACGGAAGTAATCGTACAGTGAACGCACGCGTCGTGACAGCACCGGCATGGGGGTGTCGTCGCCCATCGAGCCGATGGCCTCCTGGCCGCCCTCGGCGAGCACGCGCAGCACCTGGTCGCGTTCCTCGAAGGTGACTTGAAACTGCTTCTGATAGATATCGATGCTGTGTTCGTCGATGCCGACACCGCAGGCCTCGCCGTCGAGGGTCGATTTGAGACGGCGGGCGTTTTCCGCCAGCCACTTTTTGTAGGGGTGGGCGGACTTCAGGCGATTGTCGATGTCTTGCGGCAGCAGCAGCTGTCCGCTGTGGGTATCGGCGGCGATCATTTCACCGGGCTTGAGGCGGCCCTTGGCCACCACGTCCTCGGGTGCGTAGTCGTAGACGCCGATCTCCGAGGCCAGGGTGATGTGGCGGTCCCTGGTGATCACCCAGCGAGCCGGGCGCAGGCCGTTGCGGTCCATGGCGCAGGCGGCGTAGCGGCCATTGGTCAGCACGATGCCGGCGGGGCCGTCCCAGGGCTCCATGTGCATGGAGTTGTATTCATAGAAGGCGCGCAGGTCCGGGTCCATGTTGGCGACGTTCTGCCACGACGGCGGCACCAGCAGGCGCATGGCACGGAACATGTCCATGCCGCCGGCCAGCAGCGCCTCCAGCATGTTGTCCATGCTGCTGGAGTCGGAGCCGGTCATGGACACCAGTGGGCGCACATCGTCCATGGAGATGCTCGGCGTCTCGAACTTGTGGCTGCGCGCCACCGACCAGTTGCGGTTGCCCTGGATGGTGTTGATCTCGCCGTTGTGGGCCAGATAGCGGAAGGGCTGGGCCAGGCGCCACTGCGGCCAGGTGTTGGTGGAGAAGCGCTGGTGGAATACGGCGAGGGCCGATTGCAGGCGCTTGTCACTGAGGTCCTTGTAGAACACCGGCAGGTATTCCGGCATCACCAAGCCCTTGTAGGAGATCACCTGCGAGGACAGGCTGGGCACGTAGAAGGCCTCGTCATCAGGCTCGATGGCCTTTTCCGTGCGCCGGCGGGCGATGTAGAGGTGGCGCTCGAAGGCCTCCTCATCCATGCCTTCGGCGGCGTTGACGAACACCTGTTCGATCTGCGGCAGGGATTTCAGGGCCTCGTCGCCGCAGGCGCTCTCGTCGGTGGGCACCACGCGCCAGCCGGCCACGCTCAGGCCCTCGGTGGCCAGCTCGTGCTCCAGGGTGTTGCGGGCGCTGGCGGCGAGGGTGTCGTTACGGTTGAGAAACACCATGCCGACGGCGTACAGCGCATCCAGCTCGATGCCCTGTTGCTCGGCGCACAGGTGCAGGAAGGCGTCGGGCTTCTTCAGCAGCAGGCCGCAGCCGTCGCCGGTCTTGCCGTCGGCGGCGACGGCGCCACGGTGGGTGAGGCGGGCCAGGGCGGCGATGGCGGTGTCCACCAGCCAGTGGCTGGGCTTGTTGTCCATCTGCGCGATGAGGCCGAAGCCGCAGTTGTCTTTTTCGAATTCGGGGCGGTAGAGGCCGTGGCTGTTGTTCATGTGTTTTACAGATTCTGATTGCATGGCTGTTCGCTTCGCCGTGGCCCCTGCGGATTTCGGGGGCTGGTATTTGTTCTTTAAAATCAATAAGTCGACAGGAGTATCTGACCCGGTTATACGGGCTTCCCGCAGGCAAAATGGTCACGCATTATACTGGCGCGGTGGTTTTGGTTCAATCGGACGCCACTGGCGGCGGCCTGTGGCTTACTTGAGGGCCTGCTGGATGTCGCCGAAGCGGCGAATCCAGGGCTTTTGCTTGTGCAGGGCGCGCGGCAACTGGCTGCGGGCGCCGATGGCCTGTTGCTTGCTGGCATATTCCCCGTACACCAGGGCATACCAGGGTTTGCCCTTGCGCTGGGTTTGGTAGAAGGCGAGGTGCTGCTTGAGCTGGTGTCGAGCGATGAATTTGCGCAGCGTGTCCAGCCGCTCGCCGGCGATCAGTTGCAGGGTGAAGTGCTGCGGGTCGCGTGACAATAGCCATTCGTTGCCATGGGCGGGTAGCCAGTCTGGCAGGGGTTGCCACTGCTTGGTGAGCGGGGTGTCGGCGGCAGGTTTTGGCGTCTTGGTGGGTGGCGTTTTCGTTGATTCAACCTTGGCCGGAATGGAGCCCCCGGGAGTTGGCGTGTCGGTTTTTCGGCTGGCGGTTTTTCTCGGTACGGGTGTCTCCATCGGTTGTGGCTTGCCGCCGATGGGGTGGGGACGGTGTGGATGCAGTGGTTGATCCGGGGCTTTTTCGTGCGCGGTGTGTCCGGTTATGGCGGCAATCGCCTCGTCCATGCTGGCGGGATTGGGCGATGAGGCGGGGACATCATCGTTTTTCTGTGCCGGAATGGCCAATGCCAGTTGGCTGCGCTCGGTGGTTGCGGGTGGGGTTGCCGGGGTAGCGGACATGTCCGCCGGCGGTTCTGCCGTTGTCGTCTCCGCGCCGGATGGCGTGTCAAACAGGTCGCCGATGACATCCCAGACGATGAAGGTCAGCAGGATGACAATAATGAGACTGATGCCAATCAGCCGTTTGGGCTTGTAGAGGTCTCGGTCGGAGATACCGGGCAGCTCGGATGGGCGTTCGCTGCTGGGCAGCGAATCCATCAACAGTTTGTGCGCCAATGTGTTGAGTCGCCCGGGCCAGCCTTCGGACTGTTTGTGCAGTTTGTGCAGTGCGCCCTCGGTGAAGGGTTCGCCGGCAACGAAACGGGCGGCGGACAGGCGGTGCAGGAGGTAGTGGGTGCTGTGCTCTTCGTCGAAGGGTGGCAGGTCGATGATACGATGAGGGGTGCCGGCAAATTGCGCCAGCAGGGGATCGTCCAGCTTCTCCTCCAGGCCGGGCTCGCCGAACAGGATGACCCGCAATAGGGGCTTGTTGGTAAAACTTCGCAGGGATGCCAGCTGCAGTATCCGTTGCAGGGCGGTGATGGTGAGCAGGTGGGCGTCGTCCACCAGAAGCACGCCCTGGCGGGCGTTGTGCAGCAGACTGTCGAGGTGGTATTCCAGTTGCTCCAGTAGCTCGGGATGGGTGGCGCCGCGGAAATTCAGCTCCAGCTGGTGGTAGATCTGCTGGATCAGGTTGCGTTCGTCGATGCCGCCGCTGGCCTCGACGCGCACCACTTCCCAGGTCTCCGAGGCCCTGGCGATGTATTGCTGTAGCAGGGTGCTTTTGCCGCTGCCCTCGGGGCCGGTGACCAGCAGCAGCTCGTCGTTGTACTGGGTCAGGTGATGCAGGATGTCGAGGCGCTGGGTGCGGGTGGGTTCGGCGTAAAACAGGTCGAATTCGATGGTGGCGGCGAAGGGTTCGCGCGCCAGTCCGTAAAAGGCCAGATAGGGAGAGGCCTGTGTCTGCTGTTTTTGTGTGCCGGGATTCACTTGGGGGTGTTCTCAATGGATTAAGACCATAACTGCCGGCCCTTTGGGTTGCGCCTGAAAAAAACGCTATGCTGCGTTGTTCGTCGTTCATTTGCAAATGAGTCAATTTCTCCCCTCACGCCTCGTCTCAGGGCGTCTACTTTGAGGGGAGGGGTGGCATCGGCAAACATCCGCGCCGGGCACTTGATCATACGCGAACGATGCGGTTCGCTACCGCTCACCGGCATCCTACACGGTATTTTGAGACGTATTGTCCGGTTGGGTTTCAAAACGGGTCTACCGATCCATATCCGGACTTTCAGTCCGTAAGACTAACCTACCCGCTTTGGCGGGTGGTGGTTGTTGAGTGAGAACGCTCCCTAATCCCCCTTGACGAAAACGACGCGAAAGCCGCGTTTGAGTTGCGCATCGCGGGCGTTAATCAGCGCCGCGACGCCGGCCTCGCGCTCGTCGAAGTGTTTTTTCGTGACCCGCCCGGAAGAGCCCTGCCGTCCGGATTCGTGCACCAGGTTCCAACCGCTGATCAGATCCTTCTGCAGGAGCAGGTGATAGTAGCGGGGCGCATTTCCACTGTCGGGCGGTGTCTGCAGGTAGATTCGCATGGGGGGAAGGGTACTGGATATAGCCCTTGTCAGGTGAGTTTTGCCGGGGTAAAAATGCGCTCGTATTCCTGGATGGCGTAGCGGTCGGTCATACCGGCGATGTAGTCGGCGACGGCGCGCGCGCGGCCACTGATGCCGGTTTCGGCCTCCAGTTCGGCGGCCTTGTGCTGGGCCTCTGGCGGCAGCAGCAGGGGGTCGTCGAGGAAGCTGTCGAACAGGGCTCGGATGATGCTGCGCGCCTTGGAGGTCATGCGGTGTACACGGTAGTGGCGGTACAAGTGATTGCGCAGAAACTGCTTCAGTTCCCGGTTCATGGTCTGCATGGGCTTACTGAAGCCGGCCAGGGGGGCTGGTTGGTCGAGGATGTCGTTGCGCGATTGTGGTGCGGCGGCGGCCAGATGTTCGCGGGTGGTCTCTATCAGATCCGAAACCTGGCGGTTGATCATGCGGCGGATGATTTCGTGAATGGCGCGACGCCGTTGCAGGCTGGGGTAGGTAGCCATGACGGTTTCGTGTTGTTCGCGGAACAGCTGGATCTCGCACAGCTGCTCAATGTTGATGAGGCCGGCGCGCAGGCCATCGTCGATGTCATGATTGTTGTAGGCGATCTCATCGGCGATGTTGGTGATCTGTGCTTCCAGGCCCGGTTGTTGCTTTTTCAGGAAGCGTTCGCCGAGTTCACCCAGTTGGCGGGCGTTGTCCGCCGAGCAGTGCTTGAGGATGCCCTCGCGGGTTTCGAAGGTGAGGTTAAGACCATCGAATTCGGCGTATTTCTCTTCCAGCTGGTCGACGATACGCAGGGATTGCAGGTTGTGCTCGAAGCCGCCGTGGTCGCGCATGCACTGGTTGAGGGCGTCCTGGCCGGCATGGCCGAAGGGGGTGTGGCCGAGGTCGTGGGCGAGGGCGATGGTCTCGGCCAGTACCTCGTTGACGCCGAGGATACGCGCCACGGAGCGGGCGATTTGTGCGACCTCGATGGAGTGGGTGAGGCGGGTACGGAACATGTCGCCTTCGTGATTGACGAATACCTGGGTCTTGTATTCGAGGCGGCGGAAGGCGGCGGAGTGGACGATGCGGTCGCGGTCGCGCTGGAATTCGCTGCGGTGTTCGGGGGGCGGTTCGTCGTGGCGTCGACCGCGCGAGTTGGCGGCGGTGCTGGCATAGGCAGAGCGTGCGGTGAGTTCCATCACCGGGTTTGTGCCTCGCGGTGGAAAGCATCGAGGGTCTCGCGCAGCTTGGCGGCATCGTAATCGTCCGTGATGACGCTGCCGCCGATGCCGGTGAGTAGCACCAGACGCAGCCGGCCGTCCTGTACTTTTTTATCCACGGCCATCCATTTCAGGAATTCGCCAGCATCCAGTTCCGGTGGAGTGTGTACCGGCAGGCGGGCGAGTTCGGTGATGGCGCGGATGCGCGTCAGCTGCCTGTCATCGAGCCAGCCCAGGCGCCGTGACAGGTCGGCGGCCATCAGCATGCCGGTGCCCACCGCCTCGCCGTGCAGCCAGACGCCATAGCCCATGGCGGCCTCGATGGCGTGGCCGAAGGTGTGGCCCAGGTTGAGCAGGGCGCGCTGACCGGATTCACGTTCGTCGGCGGCGACTACTTCGGCCTTGTTGCGGCAGGAACGCTCAATGGCATAGACGAGCTGTTGCGGGTCGCGGGTCAGCAGCTCAGGGATATGCTGCTCCAGCCAGTCGAAGAATTCGGCGTCGCGGATCAGACCGTATTTGATCACCTCGGCGATGCCGGCGGAGAGCTGGCGGTCGTCCAGGGTATTGAGGGTCTCGGTGTCGGCCAGCACACAGCGTGGCTGGTGGAAGGCGCCGATCATGTTTTTGCCCAATGGGTGGTTGACACCGGTCTTGCCACCTACCGAGGAGTCCACCTGCGCCAGCAGGGTGGTGGGCACCTGGATGAAGTGTACGCCGCGTTGATAGGTGGCGGCGGCGAAGCCGGTGATGTCACCCACCACGCCGCCGCCCAGGGCCAGCAGGGTACAGCTACGGTCGAAGCGGTGTTCGAGCAGGGCGGTGTAAATGGTGTTGACGGTGTCGAGGGTCTTGTACTGCTCGCCGTCGGGTAGGATCACCGTTTCGACCTGGAAGCTGGTGAGGGATTTCAATACACGTTCGAGGTACAGCGGGGCGACGGTCTCGTTGCTGACCACCAGTACCTGCCGGCCGGGGATGTGCGGTGCCAGCAGCTGCGGCTGGTCGAGCAGGCCGCCGCCGATGTAGATGGGATAGCTGCGGTCGCCGAGGTCTACCGTCAAGGTCCGCAGGGTGTCGATAGTACTGTTCAAAGGCCGAGATCCTTGAATTGTTGCAACAGCGAATTGGTGACGTTGCGCACCGGTTTGTTGTCAGTGATGAGAACCAGATCCGCGATTTCCCGGTAGAGGGGGTCGCGCACGGCGAGGATTTCTTCCAGTTTCTGGCGCGGGTTTTCAGTCTGCAACAGGGGTCGCCGGGTGTCGCGTGCGGTGCGTTGAAAGAGTTGCTCGACGGGGGCGCTGAGATAGACGACAAAGCCGCGCCCGGCGAGATGCTTGCGGTTGTCCGGATCCAGTACGGCGCCACCGCCGGTGGCGAGGACGATGTTCGGCTGGCGGGTCAGTTCATCGATCATGGCCTTTTCACGGCTGCGGAAACCGGCCTCTCCCTCCAGTTCGAAAATCAGCGGGATGTCGGCGCCGGTGCGGGCCTCGATTTCCTTGTCGCTGTCATAGAACGGCCGCCCGAGGCTGCGTGCCAGCTGCCTGCCGATGGTGGTTTTTCCGGCCCCCATGGGGCCGACGAAAAAGATGTTTCCGGGCATGTGGTGTTCGATGCGTTGATTAGTGGGTGATTATATAGGGATTGGGGGAGGGGCGCACGGCCGGATATTGGAGCGATGGGAAACAAAAAAGGCGACACATCGCTGTGCCGCCTTTGCGGTTGCTTGCTTGCTGTCGGAGGAGGGCGTCTTACCGGGTTGAAAACTCTTCTTTGACGATCTTTGGTGTGACAAAGATGAGTAATTCTTTTTTGGTGTTCTGCTCGAGCGTGGTACGGAACAGTACACCGACGAAGGGCAGGTCGCCCAGCAAGGGGATGCCGTCGCGCTGTTCTTTGTTGGTGGTCTCATAAACGCCACCCAGCACCACGGTTTCACCGTTGTTCATCAATACCTGGGTTTCCACCTGCTTGGTGTCGATGCTGGGTACGCCAGCGTAGATTTGGCCGACACTGTCCTTAGTAACCTTGAGGTCGAGGATGATGCGGTCGTCCGGGGTGATCTGCGGCGTGGCGCGCAGGCTCAGCACGGCCTTCTTGAATGAGACATTGGTGGCTCCGCTGGAGGCGGCCTGCTGGTAGGGAATTTCCGTACCCTGTTCGATCACGGCCTCCTGCCGATTCGCGGTAATCACGCGCGGGTTGGAGACCACTTCACCGCGGCCTTCCTGTTGCAACGCGGACAGCTCCAAATCCAGCAGGGTATTGGCACCGAGCAGCGAGAAGGCGATACGGCCGGCATTGGTGGCTGTGAGGGGGAAGTTGACATTCATCCGCTGGTCGATGCCTAGCGGGCCCGTCGGCACCTCGATGGGGAAAGAGCTCCCTGTGTCCGCGCGGTTTGACATCGCCGAGGCGGCCATGACGTCGGTGGCATTCGCTGTGCCCGAGGTCATCAGCAGGTTGTCGCCTTGCTGGCTGACGTCGGTTACACCAAAGCGTACGCCGAGGTTCTTGGCGAAATCGTCAGAGGCGATGACGATGCGGGCCTCGATCAGCACCTGGCGTATGGGGATATCCAGAGAGGTAATCAGGTTGCGGACGGCCTCCAGTCGATCGACGGTATCGGAGATCAGCAGCACATTGGTGCGCTGGTCGATAGCGACTTCGCCACGTTCGGAGAGCAGGCCACCCTTGCTTTTCAACAGGTCTGCTATCTCTGTCGCCTTGGCGTAGTTGATCTGGATAATGTCAGTCTTCAGCGGAGCCAGTTCCTCCACCTGTTTTTGCGCTTCCAGTTCAAGGCGTTCCTGGGCGGCGATTTCCTGGCTGGGGGCGACGAGGATGACGTTGCCGGCCTTGCGCATGGCAAGGCCTTTGGTCTTGAGGATAATGTCCAGCGCCTGATCCCAGGGAACATTCTTCAGGCGCAGGGTCAGGCTGCCGCGTACGGAGTCACTGGTAACCATGTTCAGGCCGGTGAAGTCGGCAATGAGCTGTAGAACGGCACGCACTTCGATGTCCTGGAAGTTAAGCGACAGTTTTTCACCGGTGTAGCCGAATTCATCCTTCTTCTTGGCGGCGGCCTTTTCCTTGGGGATCTCCTTTACTTCGATGGTGTAGGTATTGCCGGCATGGTAGGCCAGGTATTCGTAGTCACCGGATGCCGAAATAGCGAGGCGGACACGGCCATCGATCTGGCTGGCGTCGATATATTGTACCGGGGTGGCGAAGTCGATGACGTCGAGGCGTTGCTGCAGGTTTTTGGCCAGGCTGCTGTCGGCGAACTCGACGAAGATCTGACGGCCGGATTCGCCTGTACTGACGGGGGTATTCTGGTCGGAGAGGCTGACAATGATGCGGCCTTCGCCCTGGGTGCCACGGCGGAAGTCGATGTTTTTGATGTGATGCAGGCTGGCTACGGGGCCTGCCTTTGCCGTGGACTCTCCTGTGGAGGCTGTACTTGCGGCGGTGCGGCTGCCGGCGATGGTCAGGACGACATCGTTCCCGGAGACTTCGCTTTCAAAGGGAATAAGCTGAACGAGATTCAGGATGACACGGGTGCGATTGCCGGCCTCGACGGCGGTGACACTTTTAGCGAAGCCGATGCCGATGTTTTTATTCTTCCAGTTCAGACTGCTGCTGGTCTGCGGAAAATCGAGCACCACCCGGGCCGGGTGATCGATGGTGAAGCTGCCCGGCTTGACGGCTGGGCCATTAAACGTCAGACGAACCTGCACACTGTCGCCGGGCAGGGAGGTAAAGGTGATGTTTTTCAGGCTGGCCAGATTGTTGTTTGCTGGTGTCTTGTTCGCCGGTCTTTTTTCTACCGTGGGTGCCGGCGCTGGCTTGGCGGCAGGTGCGGTTGTGTCGGTCTTGGTTGCACTGTCAGCCGAGTCTGCGGCCAGTGTGATGTAAAGATTTTTTCCTTCCGTGCGAACCTTATAGTCGACAAGCTTGTCAACATTGATCATCACGCGGGTGCGGCCGCTGGCCTGCACGGCCTTGATGTCCTTCGCGGCCCCGGTTTCGATGGGTAGCGGCAGATTCCAGGGGAGGTTGTTGCTCACACCCGGCAAATCCAGTGAGATACGGGCGGGGCTTTCGCTGGTGAAGTCCTTCGTTTGTGGTACTTCGCCGGAAAGGGCCAGGCGGATTTCGACGCGATTGTCGTCGAGTTTCTTGAAATCAATGAAATCCAGGGTGGTTTCGGCAAGTGTTTGCGCTTGGGCAAAAACGGTCAGGCCAGCCAGTGCGATGCCAGTAAGTAGTTTTTTCATCCATTTTTCCCGCGTCTTGTGAGACATGTCGCTTGTTGTGCTGATTATTTTCATGCAGTTGATAATGCCCATTTTCAGTGTCCTCGCTGGCATCATTCGCTGACGGTCAGGGTTGTACGTCTTTCGATCCAGCCACCGAGCCCGTCCGGTACAATTTCTTTCAATTCTACCTCGGTCTCGGTGATGCTGATGACTTCGCCGTTATCCTGGCCCATGTGCTGGCCGGTGGTTGTGCGATGCAGGGTGCCATCTGACGCAATGACCAGTGCCCAGCGCCGCCCTTTTTTCTCGATGGAGCCAACCATGCGAAGGCTGCCCAGGGAATACTGTTCCAGGGCTTCGCGTTCCCGCTTCAGGTCGGGCTGAAGGTCCGTGTTGGGGCGCCGGACATTTGCCGTGGCTTTTTCCGGCGGCTCAAAGGGGTCGCGCAGTGACGTTTCGTCATAAGTAAACTTTTCGTATTCCAGTAACTCGGGGAGCGGTGGAATAGTGCTTTTTTGCCGCTGTTCGACCTCCTGGACATAGGTTTCCAGGCCGTCCGTGTTTTTCCCCCCGCAGCCGCTAAGCCCGATGGCTGACAGAAGGGCGAGTATACACCATCCCCTGGCTGGGGCTGCCCGGCGGCCAGCCAGATGCTGTGCGCGAGTTGGGGCGTTGTGGCTCATCATCTGCCCTTCCTTTTGCGAGTGTTGCTGGTGGACTTCTCGTCTTCATCGAGATAACGATAGGTCTTTGCGGTGGCCGACATGGTCAGCTGACCACTCTTGTCGTCTTTGTTTTTGGTTTTGTGTGTGATAGTGAGGTCATGCAGCGTGACGATGCGTGGTAATGCTGCGATACCGCTGACGAAATTGCCAAACTCGTGGGCCGTACCGATGACGCGTAGCTGAATGGGGAGTTCGGCATAAAACTCCTTGGGTATTTCGGCAGCGGGTTTGAAGAGTTCAAATTCAAGTCCGGTTTGAATGCCGACATGGGACACATCGACAAGTACCTCGGCCACTTCGGTCTTGCCGGGCAATTGCTGCAGCAGGGTGCCGAAGGTATGTTCCATTTCCTGCATCTGCTCTTTATAGGCAGCCAGATTGGCGGCTTTGGCCTGTTTCTTTTCAAATTCGGCCTTAAGGGTGATTTCTTTGGCTTCCGCTTGTTCCAGGGTCAACAGCTGGTCGCTGATATCCAGGTAGTAGCCGAGGAACAACAGGATCCCGCAGAGCAGGGCGACGACAACAGCGCGTGCCGCGACGGGCCAGCTGCCAATGTTGTTGAAGTCGAGATTGTTCAGGTCGAGGTCGAGATTCATTTTTCTTTCTCCTCCACCTTGCCGTTGGTCAGATTCACCGTGAGCTTGAACCAGCTGTCATTCTCATAGGGCGCCTTGCCGGTCTCGATGACAGTCAGCCTGGGATTGGTAAACCACGGAGAGAGATTGAGGTTACGCATGAACTCGGAAATGTCCTCGTTGGAGTCGGCAACACCTTCGAGATGAACCGCACGCCCTGTACGGTTCAGCTTGATCAGATAAACCTGCTCAGGGATGATTCTTGCAATCTCATCAAATAAATGGACGATTTCGGATCGGCTGCTCTGCAACTCTTGAATGATCTGCATGCGTGCCAGCAGGGCCTGTTTTTCCTTCTCCAGGCTTTCGATTTCCTTGATCTCCGCGTCGACACGGGTGATTTGATCCTGGATGAAGGTATTACGGGCCTGCTGGCCTTCGATCATGCCATTCATATGGATGTGCGTCAGCGCAATGATGCCAAGCATGAGTATGGCGGCGCCGGCGGCAATGTTGATAAACAGCCGTTGCCGCTCACGCCGGAGTTCTTCGCGCCAGGGGAGCAGATTAATGTGTGGCATCAGTCGAAACTCCTCAACGCGAGACCGCAGGTAATCATCAGGGAAGGCGCATCGTTACTCAGCGCCTGTGCCTTGATGCGTGAGGCCAGGGCCATGTTGGTGAAGGGGTTTGCGATGGATGTACTGGTGCCGATACGTTCCTCGATCAGTTCATCCACGCCGGGGATCGAGGCACTGCCACCGGCCAGGACGATGTGGCTGACGGCGTTGTGATGACTGGAGGAAAAGAAGAATTGCAGGGAGCGGCTGACCTGCTGTGCCATGGCGTCTTTGAAGGGATCCAGAACCTCGGGCACATAATTGTCCGGCAGCCCGCCCTGGCGTTTGGCCATGCCGGCTTCCTCGTAGGACAGGCCGTAGCGGCGCTGGATCTCTTCGGTCAGCTGCTTGCCACCGAACACCTGGTCGCGGGTGTAGATGATCTTTTCGTCATGTAACACACTGAGTGTGGTCATGGTGGCGCCGATATCGATAATGGCGATGGTCTTGTCGTCGGTGCCGCCAGGGATTTGTGAGGCAATGAGGGGGAACGCATTTTCCAGTGTGTAGGCCTCGATATCGACGACCTTGGCGTTCAGTCCACCCAGCTCCACGGCGGCGACCCGGGAGTCGACGTTTTCACTGCGTGAGGCGGCCAGCAGGACATCCAGCGTGTCAGGATTGTCTTCCGAAGGGCCGAGGATCTCGAAATCCAGATTGACCTCTTCGAGTGAATAGGGGATATATTGGTCGGCCTCCAGTTCGATCTGGCTCTCGATCTCTTCTTCCGAGAGGGTGGCCGGCATGGTGATGATCTTGGTGATCACCGAGGAGCCGGCGACGGCGACGGCCGCATTTTTGGTGCGGCTGCCCGAGCGTTTGACCGCCCGGCGAACCGCCTCGCCAACGGCTTCGACGTCGGTGATGTTTTTTTCCACCACGGAGTTGGGCGGCAACGGTTCCGCTGCATAGGCCTCAACGCGATAGCCCTCGCCCTGCCGGCTTAATTCCAGCAGTTTGACCGAGGTAGAGCTGATATCCAGGCCGATGAGGGGGAGAGATTTTTTACTAAATAACGATGCTAACCGCACGTTGTCCTTCCTGTCGTTTCATGCAGGTAAGCAGATTATCGGTAGTTATACGACAAACTTTACGATAGATCAAAACTGCACTGAAAAAAATAGTATTGGGTTGATCTTATTAGAGGTTTTATACTCTGTCGACTCTGTCTACGCTTAACTGCATGAACCCCATCACAGAAACCTCCTTTGGAAGCCTTGCTGCCCCCTGTTTATGAAACGATTGTTATTGATATTGGCCGGACTGGGTGTCGCGGCATTGCTGACGGTGGTGCTTGGTATCTATTTCGTAGTGATGCCGAAGCTGCCGTCGGTGGACAACCTTAAAGAAGTTCAGTTTCAAGTTCCACTACGAATTTACACCCGCGACCACAAGTTGATCGCCGAGTTTGGTGAAAAGCGCCGCGCTCCGCTGGATTATGACGAGATTCCTGATCGTCTCATCAAGGCGGTGCTGGCGGCGGAAGACGACCGTTTCTTCGAGCATCCCGGCGTCGACTGGCGAGGTCTGCTGCGCGCTGCTGCCTACCTGGTCCGCACTGGCGAGAAGGGCCAGGGTGGCAGTACGATCACTATGCAGGTGGCGCGAAATTTTTTCCTCAGCCGCGAAAAAACCTATCTGCGCAAGCTCAATGAAATCTTCCTGGCGTTGAAAATAGAGGACGAACTGAGCAAGCAAGACATTATTACGCTATATCTCAACAAGATCTACTTCGGCCATCGGGCCTATGGTGTGGCGGCCGCGGCACGGGTCTATTACGGCCTGCCTGTGGAACGCCTGAGCACGGCGCAGATCGCCATGATCGCCGGTCTGCCCAAGGCGCCGTCCACCTTCAACCCGGTGGTCAATCCGTCTCGCGCCCTGACGCGCCGAGGCTATGTGCTGGGCCGCATGCGCTTGCTGGATTACATTTCCGAGGCCGAATATCAGGTGGCCATGAGTACCCCGGACGATGCCAAGCTGCATGGCCTGTCACAGGAAGTGGTGGCGCCCTATGTGGCGGAGATGGTGCGCAGCGAGATGGTTTCTCGCTATGGCGATGAGGCCTATTCCAGGGGCTTCCGGGTGATCACCAGCGTAGACTCGGCCATGCAGTCGGCGGCCAATGCCGCCCAGCGTGAGGCCCTGCTGGCCTATGATTCGCGTCATGGCTACCGCGGCCCGCTGTCGCAGGCCGAGCTGGGTGAAGAGGAAACGGAAGAACAATGGGCGGAGGTGTTAAAGCCCTATAGGGAAATCAATGGCCTGCTGCCGGTGCTGGTGCTGTCGGTAGAGGGGCAGTCCGCCAGGGTCTACGAGCCGCGCCGTGGCATCTTGGCACTCGACTGGCCCGGCCTGTCGTGGGCCGCGCCGGCATTGTCGGGTGGCCGAACCGGTAAGGCGCCGGAACAGGCGGCTGATATTCTCGCCCGCGGCGACGTGATCCGCATTGCCGAACGCGGTAAAAAGGATCAATGGCACCTGGTGCAGGTGCCCAGAGTGGAGGGTGCGCTGGTGTCCGTCAGTCCGCAGGATGGAGCCATTCGCGCCCTGGTGGGTGGGTTTAATTTCAGCGCCAGCAAATTCAACCGTATTACCCAGGCCGAACGCCAGCCGGGTTCTAACTTCAAACCGTTCATCTATTCCGCCGGACTGGAAAAAGGCTTCACGCCGGCGAGTCTGATCAATGATGCCCCGGTGGTGTTCGAGGACGAAGGTCTGGAGGCCACCTGGCGGCCGGAGAACTACAGCGGCCGCGTGTTCGGCCCCACCCGTCTGCGCGAGGCGTTGGTGAAATCACGTAACCTGGTTTCCATCCGTCTGCTGCGTGCGATGGGGATTTCCTACGCCATCAATTACGTCAGCCGCTTCGGCTTTGACAAGTCAGGTCTGCCGCGTGACCTGTCACTGGCGCTGGGCAGCGGTGCCGTGACGCCACTGGAAATCGTCACGGGTTATGCGGTGTTTGCCAATAACGGCTTCCGTGTCAAATCCTGGTTTATCGAACGCATCGAAGACCCGGATGGCGAGGTGCTGTACCAGGCGGCGCCGGCCACCGTGTGCGGCTACTGTGAGGTAACGGATGCCGCGCGTGCGGCGCAGATGGCCTTTGTCGGACCGCCCCGGCGTGATGAACAGATACCGGTCAATATTGCTCCCCGCGTGGCCACGGCGCAGAATATCTACCTGATGCGCAGCATGATGCGTGACGTGATTCAGCGTGGTACGGCACGGCGTGCGCGGGTACTGCAGCGTTCGGACCTGGCGGGCAAGACCGGTACCACCAATGATCAGCATGACGCCTGGTTTTCGGGTTTCAGCTCGGATCTGGTGACCACGGTGTGGGTGGGTTTCGACCGTCCCCAGCCGCTGGGTAACCGGGAAACGGGTGGCCGTGCCGCACTGCCGATGTGGATTGACTACATGCGCGAGGCGCTGAAGGGCCTGCCGCCGCGGCCACTGGAGCGTCCCCCGGGGCTGGTCACCGTGCGTATCGATCCAAAGAGCGGGCTGTTGGCGCCGGCCGGTCACCCCCAGGCCATTTTCGAAACCTTCCGTGTGGAGAATGTGCCGGCGGCGCTGGACGAAGAGACGACGGCACCGTATCGACATGGAGGCGACAGGCAGGTCCCCCGTTCCGCTGCGGATGACGTGCCGGAGGAGTTGTTTTAGGCTCGAGCACTCTGTCAATATTACCTTGACGGAGTACTCGATATTTCTATCGCGGTTTAGGTTCCAGCTCCATGTTCAGCAGGCCGGCCCGCTGCCCCATGACGGTCGGGTCGTCCGCTTCCTCCTCCATCTTCAGGCTCGGATCCACTTCGGTCTTGCCCTCCGAGAGGCTGATCTTCAGGCGCAGGTTGTTCTGCGAATCGGCATTGCGCAGTGCCTCCTCCAAGGATATCAGGCCGTCCTTGTAGAGCTTGAACAGGGCCTGGTCGAAGGTTTGCATGCCCAGATTGGTGGACTTCTCCATGATCTCCTTGATGGTGTGGATCTCGCCCTTGAGGATCAGATCCTGTATCAGTGGTGTACCCAGCAGCACCTCCACCGCCACCGTGCGTTTGCTGTCCACGGTGGGAATCAGGCGTTGTGAGATAAAGGCGCGCACATTGAGCGACAGATCCATCAGCAGTTGACTGCGCCGGTCATCGGGGAAGAAGTTGATAATGCGATCCAGTGCCTGATTGGCGTTGTTGGCGTGCAGGGTGGAAATGGTCAGATGGCCGGTCTCGGCAAAGGCGATGGCATGTTCCATGGTCTCGCGGTCGCGGATCTCGCCGATCAGGATCACATCGGGTGCCTGGCGCAGGGTGTTGATCAGGGCGTCTTCATAGCTGTCCGTGTCCAGTCCCACCTCGCGCTGATTGATGATGGACTTCTTGTGGTTATGAATGAACTCGATGGGGTCCTCAATGGTAATGATGTGCCCCGCGCTATTAGCATTGCGGTAGTCGATCAGTGCCGCCAGCGAGGTGGACTTGCCCGAGCCGGTTCCGCCGACGAACAGCACCAGGCCGCGCTTCTGCATGACGATCTTTTTCAGGATCGGCGGCAGGCCCAGCTCCTCGGAACTGGGGATCTGCGTCTTGATGTGACGAATCACCATTGCCACCTGATTGCGCTGCTTGAAGATGTTGACGCGGAAGCGGCCCAGGCCCGTCTCAGAGTGGGCCAGATTCATTTCCGGCTTGATCTCGAACAGGGCGATCTGTTCTTCGCTCATCAGGCTGTAAGCCAGTTCTTTGACCTGCCCGGAGGGCTGGGTAGTCTTTTCCAGTGGTTTGAGCATGCCGTGAATCTTCGCGCTCACTGGCGCACCGACTGTGAAATAGAGGTCGGAAGCCTCATACTTCACCATGAGTTTCAGGTAATCCAGGATCTGCATTTGAAAGGCCCTACGGTTAGATCTAGGTTGGATATGAGTTCACTTAGTGCCTTTCAGATATCGGTTCAGCGGGCTTATCCTTTAAGATGTGGGCAGCGGGAGGGTCAGTGAATGAGCCATATCGACATTGATCCATACCTGCGCGCGATACCCGCAGCATTGCGCGATGACCTGGCTGCGCGCTGGGCGGCCTTCGCCGATGCCGTGGACGACATGCCGTCCGTGTTGGATGATGCGCTGCTGCCTGAGCTGTGCCGTGTCTGGGCCTGTAGTGATTTTGTCGCCCAGTACTGCGTGCGTGATCCGGCGCTGTTGTTCGATCTGCTCGACAGCGGTGACCTGCACCAGGCCTATGCCGTCGACACCCTCGCCACCCGTGTGCAGGTGGCCATCGACGACGCTATCGATTTCGATGGCCTCGGCACCGCCCTGCGCCGCCTGCGCCGCCGCGAGATGCTGCGCATCGCCTGGCGAGATATCGCCGGCCATGCCGATCTCTGGCGGACCTCCACCGAGCTCTCGGCGCTGGCCGAGGCCTGCGTGCGGGGTGCCCTGGGCCGTCTGCAGGGCTGGCTGCAGACGGAATGGGGTGTGCCCACCGGCGCCGCCAGCGGCACGCCGCAGCAACTGGTGGTGCTGGGTATGGGCAAGCTGGGCGCCCACGAGCTGAATTTCTCCTCCGACATTGACCTCATTTTCGCCTACCCCGAAAGCGGTGAAACCCGCGGTGTGCCACGCACGCGCAGCAACGAGGAATTTTTCACCCGCCTGGGTCGTGACCTGATTCGCACCCTGGACGAGAACACCGCCGAAGGCTTCGTGTTTCGCGTCGATATGCGCCTGCGTCCCTTCGGCGGCAGCGGCGCGCTGGCGCTGAACTTCGAGGCCATGGAAAACTACTACCAGGTGCACGGCCGTGACTGGGAGCGCTATGCCCTCATCAAGGCACGTCCGGTGGCCGGCCGGCCCGAAGATGGCGAACAGCTGCTGGGCCTGCTGCGTCCCTTCATCTACCGTCGTTATCTCGACTACGGCGCCTTCGCCGCCCTGCGTGAGATGAAGGCCATGGTAGCCGCCGAGGTGCAGCGCCAGGGCATGGCCGATAACGTCAAGCTGGGCGCCGGCGGCATCCGTGAAGTAGAGTTTATCGGTCAGGCCTTCCAGCTGATTCGCGGTGGTCGCGAGCCGGCCCTGCAGCAGCGTGAGATCCGCCGCGTGCTGGCATGGCTGGCCGAGCAGGACTACCTGCCGCGCTACGTGGTGGTACAACTGCTCGATGCCTACGTGTTCCTGCGCGACACCGAACACCGCCTGCAGGAATACCGTGACCAGCAGACCCATCGCCTGCCTACGGATCAGACCGCTCGCCAACGCCTCGCTTACAGCATGGACTGCGAGACCTGGGACGACTTCATCCCCGTGCTGCGTGGCCATATGGCACGGGTGCACAGTCACTTCGAGCAGGTCTTCGAAGCGCCGCAGACCGGCGATGGCAAGGCCGCCCTGGATGCCCTGTGGCAGGGGACGCTGGACGACGTCGCTGCGCAGATGGCGCTGCGGGAGGCCGGTTTTGATGACACCGCGGCCGTGTTGCGGCAGATCACCGCATTGCGTGACAGTTCGCGCTACCGCGCCCTGCACCGTACCGGCCGTGAGCGGCTGGATCGGTTGATGCCGCTGCTGCTGGGGGCGGCGGGGGCGCACGACGAGGCCGACGTGGTGTTGCAGCGGCTGCTGAAACTGATTGAGGCCGTGGCTCGCCGCAGCGCCTATCTCTCCCTGTTGGTGGAGCACCCGCTGGCCCTGTCGCAGCTGGTGCGCCTGTGTGCAGCCAGCCCGTGGATTGCGGCAAGGCTGGTGCAGTACCCCCTGTTGCTGGACGAACTGCTGGATGCACGCAGCCTGTACGCGCCAGCCTCTCGCGATGAACTGGCCGCTGAGCTGCAACGCCGGCTGGACGCCGTGCCCGACGACGACCTGGAACAGGCCATGGACACGCTGCGTCAGTTCAAGCAGGCGGCGGTGCTGTGCGTGGCCGCCGCCGATGTGATGGACGCTGTGCCGCTGATGGTGGTGAGCGACCACCTTAGCCATATCGCCGAGGTGATCCTGGAGCAGGTACTGGAACTGGCCTGGGTCGATCTGCAGCGCCGTTACGGTAAGCCCTCTGCGGCGGGCGACGCCCCCGATGAGGAAAAAGGCTTCGCCATCGTCGCCTACGGCAAGTTGGGGGGTATCGAACTGGGCTATGGCTCGGATCTGGACATGGTGTTCCTGCATGCCAGTAACGATGCTGCGCCGGTCAGCAGCGCCGTGACCGCAGGGCCGAAGGTGGTGGCGGATGCCGTGTTTTATGCCCGCCTTGGCCAGCGCATTATTCACTTTCTGACCGCCCTCACCCCGGCCGGCACACTTTACGAGGTGGACATGCGCCTGCGGCCCAGCGGCGCCTCCGGCCTGCTGGTGGTGGGCCTGCCCGGCTTCGAGGATTACCAGAAAAACAAGGCCTGGATCTGGGAGCACCAGGCCCTGGTGCGGGCGCGGGTGGTGGCGGGCGATGGAGCCGTGGCGAAGGAATTCCGCCGCGTGCGCCACGAGGTGCTGACCCGCGAGCGCGATCCGCTGCTGCTACAGAAAGAGGTACGCGAGATGCGTGAGCGTATGCGTGACAACCTGAGCCGCGAATCCGCCGGCTGGTTCGATCTCAAACAGGGGCGCGGCGGTATCGCCGATATCGAATTTATGGTTCAATTCGGAGTTCTGCGCTGGGCGCACCAGGCTCCGGATCTGACCGACTTCACGGACAATATCCGCCTCCTGGCCGGCCTCGCCGCGCACGGCTTTTTTAATGCCCAGGAATGCCGCATCCTCAGTGACGCCTACCGCGCCTATCGTGCCGAGGTGCATCGCCTGTCGCTACAGGAACGGCCTGCGCGGGTGGATACGGCGCGCCTCAGTGGCGCGCGCGAGGCGGTGAGGGGCATTTGGCGCAAGTACCTCGAGACAGATGGCTCGAAATGATTCGCCACAGAGGCACGGAGGACACAGAGGGAAGAATTTTTGGCTTTCGCCAAGGCGCAGAGCCCGCAAAGAAAAGCCTTTTAATTTTTCTTTTGCGTCTTGGCGAGAAAACAAGGATCTTTTCTCTGTGTCCTCCGTGCCTCTGTGGCAAAAGCTGATGGCAGTAACAACCGAATAGGGTAGAAGAGGAGTAACAGACTTATGTCGATGGACGACCGCGACGGTCTCATCTGGCTGGATGGAGAAATGGTGCCCTGGCGCGAGGCCAAGGTACATGTGCTGACCCACACCCTGCACTACGGCATGGGTGTTTTTGAAGGCGTGCGCGCCTACCACACCGAGACCCGGGGCACGGCCATCTTCCGCCTGCAGGAACACACCGACCGCCTGTTCCGCTCGGCGAAGATCCTCAACATGCCCATGCCTTTCGACAAGGCAACGATCAACGAGGCCCAGCTGGCCGTGGTGCGCGAGAACAATCTCGACACCGCCTACCTGCGGCCGATGGTGTTCTACGGCTCCGAGGGCATGGGCCTGCGCGCCGACAACCTCAAGGCCCACGTCATGGTGGCCGCCTGGGAATGGGGCTCCTACCTGGGCGCCGACGGCATGGAGAAGGGCATCCGCATCAAGACCTCGTCCTTTACCCGGCACCACGTCAACGTGACCATGTGCAAGGCCAAGTCCAACGGTAACTACATCAACTCCATCATGGCCCTGCAGGAGGCCATGACCGATGGCTACGATGAGGCCCTGTTGCTGGACGTGGACGGTTTTGTCGCCGAGGGCAGCGGCGAAAACATCTTCGTGGTGCGCAACGGCGTACTCTACACCCCCGAGCTGACCTCGGCGCTGGAGGGCATCACCCGTGACACCCTCATGATCCTCGCCGACGAGCTGGGCCTGAAGGTGGTGGAGAAGCGCATCACCCGCGATGAGGTCTACGTCGCCGACGAGGCCTTCTTCACCGGCACCGCCGCCGAGGTGACGCCGATCCGCGAACTGGACAACCGCTCCATCGGCAATGGTGGTCGCGGCCCCATCACCAAGGAATTGCAGACGCTCTACTTCGACGTGGTGCACGGCCGTCACGGCCAGCACCAGGAATGGCTGGCGGCGGTTGGTAAATAGCTGACGGTAGAATGTAGGTTGGGGTGAGGCACGAACCCCAACAGTACAGGCTTCGTCCACCCTCGCTGTTGGGGTTCGTGCCTCACCCCAACCTACAACAAAACAGAGAGACGACTATGTCACAAGCCCAGCAGACCATCGAGCCCAACGCGCAACACCGCTACGAGATCACCCACGCGGACCTGCCTCTGCACTGTCCCATGGACGGTATGAGCCTGTGGAACTCACACCCGCGCGTGTTCCTGCCCATTGAACGGACCGGCGGCAAGGCCAAGTGCCCGTACTGCGGCGCGGAATACGTGCTGAAGGACGACTGAGGTGTCCATCGACGTGCCGGCCGCCATCGCGGCGCACCGCGAGGCCATCGACTTCGTCGCCGGGCTGGAGAGCGAGTTGCGCGATGTCGCGCAGCGGATCGAGGCCACCTTCGCGCAGGGCGGCACGGTCTTTGTGTGCGGCAACGGCGGCTCCGCCTCCGACGCCCAGCACTTCGCCGCCGAGCTCACCGGGCGCTATTCCATGGATCGCCCCGGCTACCCGGCGGTAGCGCTGACCACCGATGCCTCGGCGCTCACCTCCATCGGCAACGACTACGGCTTCGAGCAGGTGTTCTCGCGTCAGCTGCAGGCCCTGTCACGCCCCGGCGACCTGCTCATCGCCATCAGCACCTCCGGCAACTCCGCCAACGTGCTGCGCGCGGTGGATTATGCTCGTGACAATGGCATCTGCACCGTCGGCCTGCTGGGCCGCGACGGCGGCCGCCTGGCGCAACGGGTGGACACGGCGCTGACCATTGGCGTCAACGCCACCGCCCGCATTCAGGAGGCGCATATTCTCATGTTGCACCTGCTGTGCGAGGCGTTTGAGTACAAGCACTGAATCCTGGCATTCCTGCATTCTCGGTAGGTAAGCGGGCTATGTCCGCGATAATTGCGGGGAATACAGTCAACCTGTGGGAGCGGCTTTAGCCGCGAATGACCGCAGGTTCTCTTCGCGGCTAAAGCCGCTCCCACAGGGTCGACAGTCTTACCAAACCATCGCGGGCATGGCCCGCTCCTACCCGTCAGCGCTCACTCCGGGTCGAAGCGATAACCCAGTGTATCTATATCAGCCTTGAAGTGGACCGCCACCCGCTCGGCGGTTTCGTCGTCGTAATAGCTGCGGAAATCCTTGCGTTCCTTAGCCTGGCGTTTGTGCGGTAGTTGTCGCGGCGCGATGCCGATGCGTCGGCAGACCTCGTCGAAGTCCCCCTGCAGATTTTCATACTTGCCGATGAGATCCGTGATGATGTTGCCGTGCAAGTCGATGAGGTAGTCCGACTGCAACTGGATGGAGGTGTCCACGTGGTATTGGTAGGGCCGTTCCGGGTCCAGCTTCCAGCGGATGAACTGGCGGAAGTCCTCGATGTGCGCCATCACCTGCGGGCGCTCGCGGCGGATGTGGTGATAAGAGCTCACCTGCAGATCCCAGGGATTGCGCACGAAGGCGAACTTGAACAGGCCGTCGAAGAATTCCACCGGCAGCATCTCCTTGGCGGCGATGATCTTGGCATGGCGCGGGAATTTGGCGCCGATGCGGTGACCGCTGAGGTGGCTCAGCTTGCTGCAGATGAACTGCGGCAGGTAGGCGGGATCACGCCAGCGCAGGTCCTCGAGGGCGGCGCGCACGCTGGTGCCGCCGGTCTTGGCGATGTGCACGAAGAGAAAGTTGTACTTGCGTGAGAGCAGCATGGCGGAACGGGTCTGGGTGAAAGGAGTGGGATTATACGTGGCCGGCCGTTTTGTTTCCCCTTCAGAATTCGGGGGGCGACGGGAGTCCGCCACAGAGGCGCGGAGAGCACAGAGAAGGACGGGGGATGCGGCTCGGTGGTACTGGCGATCATCAAGAATACTTATTACGGAGAAATGAGAGTAAAAGAATTTTTTCTCTGTGTTCTCCGTGCCTCTGTGGCGAATAAGGTTTTGTCGTGAGCGGGTTGTTCCTAGATTTTTGCTGGACACCGCGGCAGGCCGAGGATGTCGAGGTATTCATCGGCGCTGCGGGCCACGGCAAAGTCGGCCACCGCTGCCCGCATGGCCTCGGCGGCAGGCGGCGCGGCCAGGGTGTCGAGGATGGCCTGGCCAAGACCTTTGTCATCGCCGACTGCGACCAGCGGACCAAAGCGTCCGTCCTGCAGGGTTTCGCGCGGGCCGCTGGGGCAGTCGGTGGATACCACCGGAGTGCCGCAGGCCATGGCCTCGGTGAGCACGTTGGGCGAGCCCTCCCAGCGCGAGGAGAGCACGAACAGATCGGCGGCGCGCATCCAGGCATAGGGATTGGCGGCGAAGCCGGGCAGGTCCACGTCCTCGGCCACGCCCAGCTCGGTGGCCAGGGCCAGAAGTTCATCGCGTTGGCCGCCGTCGCCGAGGATGATCAGCCGGCAGGGACGCACTTCACGGGCCTGGGCGAAGGCGCGGATCAGAGTGTGAAAGTCCTTCTGTCGGGTGAGGCGGCCGGCGCCAAGGATCACCGGCGTCTCATGCTCGACAAACCAGGGATGCTCGAGCGGTGTTTCGGCCAGGGCCAGCAGGCGTGGGGTGATCACTGGATTATGTGCCACGCTGATGTGCTCCGGTGGCATGCCGGTGACCCGCGCCGTGTCCTCGGCCACGCCGTGGGAGACGGCGATCACCTGCTCGGCCATGCGATAGCTCCAGCGCATGGGCAGGGTGCGTGTCACCCGCCTCAGCCAGCCGCGCCCGGCCAGCGCCGCCGACAGGTTGGTGCCGAGACGGATGGCGATGCGCGTGTCCACCCCGGCGAGGCGCCGCGCCCACAGGGCCGCGCGGCCGGCGCGATCCTTGGCCACCAGCAGTACCGGTGGCTGGTTCCGGCGCAGCCAGCGGGCCAGGGGCGGGACGCTGGCCAGGGTGTGCTGCACGCCGAGGCGGATCACATTGACCCCCTCTGGCAGCTCACGCAGGTGCTCACCTTCGGCGCGGATTAGCAGCAGGTCGATGTGATAGCCGCGGCGGACGAATTCTTCCACCAGATTCAGCATCATGCGCTCCACGCCACCGGCGCCGGAGAAGGAGATGAGCACGGCGAGGCGGGGGGGAGTCATGTGCCGGCCCTCGTAAGGAAACGCAGAGGACGCAGAGGCGCGAAGGACGTGGAGAAAAGCGAAAAAATACCTTTGTGGTCTTTGCAGTGAAGGGCAGTTGTCGGGACAACGGCGGTGGACGGTGCCCAGTCCACGGTTTTTCTTTGTGGGAGCGGCTTCAGCCGCGAAGGATATGGCAAGCCCTTCGCGGCTGAAGCCGCTCCCACAAAACAATTCCTTTCTTGCTTTTCTTGACGCCCTTTGCGTCTTCGCGCCTTTGCGTTGAAAAGGGTCGATCGCACGGCGGACATTTTATGCTTCACTGATCCACTCCAGCGGATCTTCCTCGGCCGTCGGCACCCGCCCCGGCTCCTCGACGAACAGGCGATGCCAGATGGCGAATTGCATCAGTCCCCAGATCTCGCGGCTGGCGTCCTTGCCGGCCTTTTGCGCGGCGAGCATCTCGCTCACGCCCTCGGCGCGGAACCACTGGCGGATGGCCGGGTTGCGCGGCAGTTTCTCAGCCAGTCCGGCGAGGAAGTCGCCCTGCAGCCAGTCACCCACCGGCACGTGGAAGCCGCGCTTCTTGCGGTACAGGTGGTCGTGGGGCAGGTACTGCTCGGCCCAGCGCTTGAGGAACAGCTTGCCCTGGCCGGGGCGGATCTTCAGTTCGCTCGGCAGTGACAGGCCGAACTCGACGATACGGTGGTCGAGGAACGGCACCCGGCCTTCCAGGCCGAAGCCCATCAGCATGCGGTCGGCCTTGACCAGCAGGTTGTCGGGCAGGGCGGTGACCAGGTCGACGTACTGGCTGCGCTGCACGTCGTCCCAGCTGTGCGATGTGGCCTGCCAGGCGTCGATGAAGGGCTGGCGCACGGCCGCCTCCGCCGCCTGTAGTTCGGCGCCGAAGACCCGCTTCGGCCAGGGCTTGCGCCAGTGGCCGCGGGTGCGGAAGCCGCCGGAGCCGGGGGCGATCAGGTTCTTCGCCCAGCGCTGCAGGGCGGACTTGCGATAGCGGCCATAGCCGGCGAACACCTCGTCGCCGCCCTCGCCGGTGAACACCACCTTCAGTTCCCGGCTGGCGTGCTGGGCGAGGATGTCGGTGGGCAGGCTGGCGTAGTCGCGCATCAGCTCGTCGGCGGTCCACACCGTGTGCACCAGGCGCCGGAATACCGCCTGCTGGTCCAGCTTGAGCGGCGTGTGCTCGGTGCGGAACTGTTGTGCGATGCGCTCGGCGTCGTCCAGTTCGTCGCTTGAACTCGCGCCGCTGAAGCCCACGGAGAAGCTGCGGATGGGTTTTTCCTGATAGCGGTCGAGCATGGCCAGGAGAATGGCGGAATCGACGCCGCCGGAGAGGAACAGGCCGAAGGGCACGTCCGAGCGCATGTGCTCGTGCATGGCGCTGTCCATCAGCTCGTCAAATTCGCGTGCAGCCTCCTCGAAACCGCACTGGCGGGGTGTCACGTCCAGTGCCGACCAGTAGCGCCAGCGCTCCACGCGGCCGTTGGCGTCGATGCGCATGGCCTCGCCCGGCGGCAGGCGGTGGATGCCCTCGAAGATGGTCTCTTCACCGGTGTTGAACTGGCTCTGCAGGTACTGCACCAGGGCACGTGGATTGATGGCCGGTGGCGTCGGCAGCAGGGTCAGCAGGGCCTTGATCTCTGAGGCGAAGGCGATGCCGTCGGCGGTCTCGGCGTAGAACAGGGGTTTGATGCCGAGGCGGTCGCGGGCCAGGGTCAGGGTGCCTTCGCGTGCGTCATGCAGGGCGAAGGCGAACATGCCGCGCAGGCGCTGCAACCAGTCGCGCGGGTCGGCGGCGTAGGCGTGGAGGATGGTTTCGCAGTCGGAATGGGTGGCGAAACGGTGTCCGGCCGCCTGCAGTTCCTCGCGCAGCTCGACGAAGTTGTAGACCTCGCCGTTGGCCACCAGGGCCAGGCCGCGCTGGTCGTCGAACAGGGGCTGGTGACCGCCCTCGAGGTCGATGATGGACAGTCGCGTGTGCGCCAGGCCCAGGCCGCCGCGTAGATAGACGCCGCTGTCGTCCGGGCCTCGATGGTGCAGGGACGCAGCCATGCGCTGCAGGCGCTCGGCGGCGTCGGGACTGGGATGGCGATGATAGAAGCCGGCGATGCCGCACATGGGGATTACTCCGGGTTGTTGGCGCGCGCGGGTAGGCCCAGGGCGCGCAGGTAGCAGTCGGTGCTGTTTTCGATGGTATAGGGCAGGGCCGCCTGGCGCAGGTGCTTGGGGTTGGCCGGGGTGTCCAGGCTTTTTGCCATGGCTTCAGCCATGGCTTGGTGGTCGTCCACGGCCACCAGCTCGCCATATTTCCCGTCGGCGAGGATCTCGCGTGGGCCACTGGGGCAGTCGGTGGAGACCACCGGGGTGCCCATGGCCAGGGCCTCGATGAGCACAAAGCCCAGCCCTTCCCAGCGCGAGGCGAAGGCGAACAGGTCGGCATGGGCCATGAAGGCGAAGGGGTTGGGCTGGAAGCCGGCGAAGTCCACCGCGTCGGCGATGCCCAGCTCGGCGGCCTGCCGTTCCAGCTCGGCCTGCAGCTTGCCGCGGCCGAGGATCAGCAGGCGGCAGGGGCGTTGGCCGTGGAGGATGGCGAAGGCGCGCAGTAAGACGTCGTAGCCCTTGCGTTGGCCCAGCTCGCCGACGCTGAGGACGATGGGTGGGCCGTCGTTGTGGAACCAGGGGTGATCGGGCCGTGGCTGGGTGGTGTCTAAAAGCTCATCGGGTACCACCGGGCTGGGCACCACCTCGATGTGTTTGCGCGCCAGGCCGGTGTAGTCGGCCATGTCGTCGGCGACTCCGCGCGAGGTAACGATGACCTGGTCGGCGAAGGGATACAGCCGCCCCATGGAGGTGCGCTGCAACCAGCGCTCGAAGGCACCGCGGTGGGCCAGGTCGATGGAAATGGTGGTGCCGGAGCTGAGTACCAGGCGGGTGGGCGCGCGGGCCAGGGCGCGCGCCAGCAGGGCGGTGCGGTTGACCCGATCCTTGTCGGCCAGCATCGCCGCCGGTCGCTCGCGGCGCAGGTAGCGCACGATGGCCGGCAGGCAGGTGTAGGTGTGGCGGCTGCCGAGGTCGACGATGCGCACGTTGTCCGGTACCGTCGAGAGGTTGGGGCCGTGGCGGCGCACTTTTAGCAGATCCACGGCATAGCCGCGCCGGGCCAGGGCGGGGATGAGGTGTTGCATGGCCCGGTCGACACCGCTGTGGCCGGAGGTGGATACGAAGATGGCGATGCGCGGGCCGTGAACGGTTATGTCAGAGGGTGTCATGTTCAGAAGATTGGTCGTTTGCCAGGACAGATTGGAGTAGGTGTCAAGGGTGGATTTACAAGATGTCCCGAAGATCGTTGTGATGTTCCCCGATCAAGGTAGAGAGGCATGAGGGTATTGGTTGCTGGCGCCATGGTTGGATGATGCGAGTGGGGTCCGGTAGGTTTTCTGGGAGATGATATAGTAGCCCGCTTTGCTGGAAGTGACTATCTGGGGGGTGGTTGAACCGCCCCGGGTTTGCCGGAGACCCTATTTCTTGAGGCCGTGGGATACGCCACGCTGGAGTGGGCGGGCTGGCTCAACCACCGCCGGCTGCTAGAGCCGGTTGGCAACATCTCCCCAACAAGAAGGGGCGGCCATGGTGGCCTGACTCAAACAAACCGGTCTCCGGAATTCCCAGGGCGGTTCATTTGTTGACATATTGAGGTTATGTAAGAGGGATTTGATGGGATTTGTTAATGTTCTTGGTCGGGATGGTGGAGAGAATGGCTTAATGGGGCGGGTGGTGAATTATGGCGCTGTGATTATGCTCTCCTTGGTCACAGTTGCGCCTGGCTTGTCTCATGCCCTTTTTGTGTTGCTTTCTTTGGTGGGCATGGTAGCGAGAATGCCATTTGGAAGTGGGTTGAAGAGGCTGCCAATAGAAGTGTGGGCTGTGGTGCTGGTTTTTTTGGTGTCTCTCGCAGTAAGTCTCCTTTTTATCGTCATGGGGGGAGAGCTGCCTCGTTTGGGTTGGCGGAAGCTCGAGGATCTTTTCTGGCTTATTCTGCTTGTTCCGTCATGGTATCTCTTTCGTGAATATTTAAGTGTTAAGGCAATGGCATTGGGGGTCGCCGTTGGTGCACTGGTTTCTGGAGCATGGGCTATCTGGGAGGTGTTGAATCACGGAGTTGGATATCGTGCGGTCGGGATGACGGGAAAGCCGATAGTCTTTGGCATTTTGAGTATGGGGCTGGCTACTATGGCTTTTGGGTTAAGTTTCTGCTTTGTGGAAAGGCGCTCTGTGCAGGTATTGATGTGGTGTGTGGCTGTGCTGGGGATCATGGCTGCGATCTTGTCAGGTAGTCGAGGCGCCTATCTGTTTGTTCCGATTTTGATGCTGGTCGTGTTGTACGTCTATCGTCATCAGTTTTCCGTATTGGTCAAGTGGGCATTGTTGCTGGTGTTCCTATCTGGCTCGTTGATTGCTTGGCAGTCAACATCATTGCCGGAGAGAATTGAAAAAGGCCTGGATGAAGTGGCCAGCTATTTCGCTGAACATGATCCCAGTTTATCGGCCGTTGGAGGTACATCGCTTGGAGTGCGCTTTGAAATGTGGCGTGCGGCCGCAAGTGGGATAGCAGAACATCCCCTGTTGGGTATTGGGCTGGGAAACATGAAAAGGTTTTTCGAAAGCAAGGCTTCGGAGGGAGGGTTCAATCCCAATGTTCGCCTGTATGATCATGCTCACAATGAGTATCTGAATGCGGCGCTGTCCAGGGGTGTTGCCGGGCTGTTGGCAACGGTTGGGGCTTTGCTGATCCCCTTGGTTTTTTTCTGGGGGAGGCTTTCTCAATATAAGTGCCTGGCTGTTTCTGGCATTGTTACCGTCCTCCTGTTTGCCTTCTCGGGCATGAGTGATTCAGTATTTTTCTTCAAAAAAGACCTGCTTCTTTACGGATTGTTCATCGTCATGTTGTCCGCCCTGATTCGAAAGGAATGTCGAAATGCCGATTCTGTTCGTTGATATTGGGTCAGGTATTGTGCAGTACATGGCCGCAATGGCTGGGCGCACGCATGCTGGAGGTATATTTTACAGCAGGCGACCAACGGTAATCAGCAAGCTGAAGAAATTGCGGGTTAATCTCGCGATGGGCGAAGGTCATCGTTCTTCGGTTGTTTTGGATGATGTTAATGCTGTGCTCGACTCCAGCTCCGAGGCCAGTCTTATGTCTCGAGAAGTCGCCGAACGTTTGGCTAGAGAGGCACTGGCTGACTTGGGCAGTATCCTCTCGAGGTCAGATATTGAAGCTGTTTTCCTCTGGAATGGTTCTGGTATTTCGGCAACTGCGGCCAGTATTCTGGCGGCAAGGCAGGGCATGCCGACGGTTTATGGGGAGAATGGCTATTTACCCGGAACAATGCAGATTGATCCGAAAGGTGTGAATCAACTGGCGTCAATCACAGGAAAGGTCGCCGAGGGATATGCCCTGGACTCCCCCTCTGCTGAGGATGTGGCTGCCTACGATGTTACTAAGTCCAGGCATCTTGGCGGTGATAACAAATATAAGCCCCCCGAAATCAGGGTGCGTTCGTCAGTGTGCAGCAAGCTCCAAGAGAAAGTGCGAAAAGTTTCGTATGGGGGGCGAGTTTTCTCCTGGAGTGGGAGGCTGAACAGGTCGATTCCTTCCTCATTGCCTAGTGATGTGGAGGATTTCATTCTGCTGCCCATGCAGGTTGTAAAGGACAGCCAATTAATCTGCCATTCACCCTTGTTTCACAATGATATGCCTCGCATGATCAGGGCTGTTCGTGCTGCCATGCAAGATGTGGGAGGCATAAGGCTGGTCGTGAAGGTTCACCCGGCCGAGCGAGAAGTTGATTACTCCAGGCTGGCCCAAGAGCTGCCCGACGTTGTTTTTCTTGCGGGAATGAGCGTCAAAGAGCTTTTGCCGCGCGCATCGGCTGTAGTGACGGTTAATTCAACCGTTGGATTCGAGGGGCTTGTTTTTGGCAAAGGTGTAGTGATGTTGGGGCAAAACTTTTATCGAGTGGGAGGGGTCGTGTACCCGGTGCTCGCCGAAGATGAGATTGCCTCTTCCATAAGTAAGGCCGTGCATGGTCCTCCTTCATTTCAGGCGGTGAGCAATTTTCTTGTCAATTGTCATGCGAATTATTTTGTCCGGGGAAGCTGGAAGGACTTCTCTGACGAGAGTTTGGATAATGTAGCCCGGCGAGTAGATGAAATAGTGGGATTGCAGTCAGGGTGAAAGAAGAAACGGGCTGGGGTCATGGAAATATGACTCCAATGGATCCGGGGTCAATGCGTGCGATGGACATTCTGGTTGATTCCTGCATGTTTTCTTCTTGTTGCCCTCTTGTGTGGGAGGTTGCTTGAGGATTCTCATCGTCCGCCTCAGCGCCATCGGCGACGTGGTGATGGCCTCGCCGCTGATCCGCGCACTGCGCGACAAATACCCCGAGGCGCACATCGCCTGGCTGGTGCAGGCGGAGGCGGTGCCGTTGCTGGCGGCCAATCCGCGCCTCGACGAGGTCATCGTCTGGCCGCGCGGTGAATGGCAGCGGCTGTGGCGCGAGCGGCGCTACTTGAAGTTGTTCTCGGCGATACGCGCCTTCCGCCGCGAGCTGCGGGCACGGGGCTTCGATCGGGTGCTGGATATCCAGGGCCTGATGAAGAGTGGCCTGCTGGCGTGGATGACCGGGGCGGCCGAGCGTGTCGGCCTGGGTTCGCGCGAGGGCAGTGCGCGGCTGATGACGCGGGTGGTGGACAAGCCCCGCGGCGACAAGCGCATCGGCTCCGAATACCGGCGCATGGCCGAGGCCCT